>NZ_CP070491.1:1222500-1528125 GCF_016925495.1 Methylococcus sp. EFPC2
GCCTCCTCCCACCACCAGCGCCCTTCGCGTTCGTGCTGGTGCGGCAGCACGGGCCGGGTGCAGGGCTCGCAGCCTATGCTGACATAGCCCTTCAGATGCAGTTCGTTGGTGGGCACTTCACCGGCGCTCAGATAATTCCACACCTGGGAAGAGCTCCAGCCGGCCAGCGGATTGAACTTGTAGAGCGGTTTCTCGGGGGATGAAAAGCTGCTGTCCAACTCCACTTCACGGACTTCGGCCCGGGTCGGGTTCTGATCCCTGCGCTGGCCGGTGATCCAGGCATCCAGGGTGGCGAGCCGCCGTTTCAGCGGCTCGACCTTGCGGATGCCGCAGCATTCGTGGTGGCCGTCGCGGTAGAAGCTGAACAGGCCTTTCTCGTCGACCAGGCGGCTCAGGGCCACGGCGTCCGGGCAGAGCACTTCCAGGCGGATGTCATAGCGCTCGCGCACCGTTTCGATGAACCGGTAGGTCTCCGGGTACAGCCGTCCGGTGTCCAGTGTGAAGACCCTGACGCCCGGCTTGAGGCGGGAGGCCAGGTCCACCAGCGCCACGTCCTCGGCGCCGCTGAAGGATATGGCGATGTTTTCGAAACGGGCGAACGCCGCCTTCAGGATGGCGCGTGGACTGGCGCCGGAAAGTTCGGTTTGCAGGCCGGCAAGGTCGAAGGAGGGATCGCTCATGGGCATGCCTCTTAAGGTTGCGCGAGATAGCGGTGCAGAAATGTGTCGAAATCCACGTCGTCCGCGGCCTCGATGCGGGCTTGCTCGTCCCATGATTCCCGCGCTTCTTGCCGGAGCTTCTCGCAGAATTCGTCGCGGGGCACCTGGGCGCGAAAGCCTGCGGCGTGTCCCTTGGACAGATTCAGCGCGTATTCGCCGAACGACAGTTTTTCCCGCTGCAAATCCGCCAGCACCCGCGCCGACGGGGTGTTTTCGTCGTCGGCCAGCACCTCGTTCAGCCGGCGCAGGCTGTCTACATAGGGCTTGGTGTCCTTGCCGTCGTCCATGGCATGGGCTACGGCCGTCATCGCCGCGGCGAGCTCCCCGGCCCAGCTTTTCAAGCCCACCGGGCCGCCGCGCCGCTGCAGGGTGAAGCCGGGGGTGCGTCCACAGCAGGCGACCGAGAGGGCGTTACGGTCGCAGACGGACTTTTCTTCATGGCTCAGCGCTGGGCTTTCGAGGAGCAAACAGGTCAGCAGGAACACTTCCAGCAGGCGCAACTGGTCGGCGCTGGCGCCGGCCGGCGCGTAGCAATCGAGGTCGACCGAGCGCAGTTCGACGTAGCGTATGCCGCGCCGCCGCAAGGCGGCCGTGGGTTTCTCGCCGGACAGCGCGATCTGCTTGGGCCTCACCGGGCTGTAATATTCGTTCTCGATCTGCAGAATGTTGCCGTTGAGCTGGCGGTATTCGCCGTCGACTTTCACGCCGATCTTTTCGTAAGCGGGGTAGGGCGTGTGGATCGCCCGGCTCAGGCTGGCGACATAGGCCTCCAGGTGGTTGAAGCAGATTTCCAGGCCGGCCTGGCTGTCGTTGCGGTAGCCGATGTCGCTCATGCGTAGCGAGGTGGCATGGGGCCGGAAGAGCGTGGCCGGACCGAGGGTGGGAAAGCCCTGGGCCAGGGTTTCACGTCCCTTGAAGAAGGACGCGCAGAAGGCCGGCGAGGCGCCGTACAGGTAGAGTATCAACCAGCCGTGCCGGTGTATGTTGCGGATCAGGCCGAAATACTGGTCGGAAACGAAATGCTCCAGCGATTGTTTGATTCCGAGGGCTTCGCGCAGTGCCGGCCAGAGCGCTTCGTTGACCGAATAGTTGAAATGGATGCCGGCGATCGCCTGCATGGCCCGCCCGTAGCGCCATTGCAGGCCCTGCCGGTAGACGCGTTTCAGTTTGCCGATGTTGGAGCGGCCGTATTCGGCGATCGGTATGCTGGCATCGCCGTCGATTTCGCAGGGCATGGACGTGGCCAGCAGGCTTTCGTCGCCGATGTGGCGGTAGACGAAGCGGTGCAGTTCGGCCATGAAGTCCAGCGTGTCGGCCGCGTCGGCGAAGGGGGGGGTGATCAGCTCGATCAGCGCTTCCGAATAGTCGGTGGTGATCCACGGATGAGTGAGGGCCGCGCCCAGATCGTGCGGATGAGGGGTCTGGGCGACGCGACCTTCGGGCGTAATGCGCAGGCTCTCCTTTTCCAACCCCTTCAGTCCACCGTTCAATAAATGCAGTTGTCCGGCCTGGGCTAACAGGCCCAGGCGGTGATCGATGTTGATGTTCAAGTGATAAAAATCCGAGTCGCTGTGACGGGGCGGGGTTCCGGGCGGGCGATTATAACAAGGCGGAGGGCGCCGTCGCCGGCAGGAGCGCTACCAACTGAACAGGACCCATTGCGGCACTTGCATCTGTTTTTCGACGTCACGCCGGCGCGTTTCCAGGTTGCCGTCGCCGTCGGTGTCGACGAGGTAATAGGCCGGGCCGATGCTGGGCTTGATCTTCACCATATAGAGATGGCCATGGACGCGGTATTCCTCGATGAGATCCTTGCCCTTGCGGATAATGGTCACGTCCGGCTCCATATTCTCGCCGCTTTGCACCTGCGGCGGCAGATCGGGGACTTCCGGCAGCGGCTCCAGCCGGTCTGCGGGGGATTTTTCCACTGCGCCGGCCTGGGCGGCATAAACCAACAGCAACGATGCGATAATGCGTGACATGTTGAACGCTCCCTCGGTTTGCGGACGGGTTGATGACCTCCTCATGATATTACAGAACACGCCATCATGCCCGGCCGCTCATGGCCCGGCGTAGCGATCACAGCCGCGACGAGTTGCGCGACTTGGCGCTCGACGCTGCGGAAAGCATCGTGGAAAGAGACGGGGTGGAAGCGCTGACCGCTCGCCGGATCGCCGGCGAGATCGGTTACACCGCAGGCAGCCTGTATCTGGTGTTCACCAATCTGGACGATCTGTTCGTGCAGCTGAACGCTCGCACCCTGGCGCGTCTGGGCCGGGAACTGGACGCGTCGGCGGAACGCGATGCCGCGCCGACCGGTCGCATCGTGGCCCTGGGGCGGGCCTATCTGCGCTACGCGGCCCGCCATCCGGCGCGCTGGGCGCTGCTGTTCCGCCGCCGTGACCAGGAAATGGACAATTTGCCGGAATCGTACCGCGGCCAGGTCCGGGCCTTGTTCGAACGGGTCGAAATACAATTGCGACGGCTCGACGGCCGGCAAAGCGAGGAAGACGTGCGCCTCGCCGCCCGCGCTCTGTGGAGCGGCGTGCACGGCATCTGCACCCTGGCGGCGACGGAGAGCCTCGAAGTGGCGGGCTCCGACCATGTGGAAAAACTGGCGGAAACCCTGATAGCCTGTTTCCTCGCCGGCTGGGCCCGCCCTCTCGAGCCTCTCGTCTGATCCGCTCGCCAGGTTGCGGGGCAACAGCCTGTTAACTCAAGGTCGCTCCGCCGCTCAGGCGTAGCCGGCCTCCAACTGATACCATAAACGCCTCAACACAAATTTAAGGAGTAGCTGTCTTGAAGCCGGCCTTGGAAATCGATACCCCCATGACGCGCGCCGAACTGCGCGCCAGCTTGTCGCTGGCCGGGATCTATATGCTGCGCATGTTGGGGCTGTTCATGATACTGCCGGTGTTCTCGCTCTACGCCCGCGACCTGGCCGGTTCGACGCCGTTGTTGATTGGCCTGGCGATCAGCGCCTACGGCCTGACCCAAGCGATCTTCGGCATCCCGTTCGGCATGTGGTCGGACCGGGTGGGCCGGAAACCGGTCATCGCCTTCGGTTTGCTGATGTTTGCCGGCGGCAGCGTGGTCGCCGCCTTGGCCGATTCCATTTACGGCGTGATCGCCGGCCGATCCATCCAGGGCGCCGGTGCGGTCGCGGCCGTCGTGATGGCCTTGGCGGCCGATCTGACCCGCGAGGAACACCGCGTCAAGGCCATGGCGCTGATCGGCGTCAGCATAGGCATCTCGTTCGCGGTTTCCATGGTGGCCGGGCCCATCATCACCGGCTGGATCGGCGTGCAAGGCTTGTTCTGGTTGATCGGCGCCCTGGCGCTTTCGGGTTTGGCCGTACTGTACTGGGTGGTGCCCAATCCGGCCGAGAGCGTTTTTCATCGCGATACCCAGGCGCTGCCGGCGCAGTTCTTGACGGTGCTGCGTGAGCCGGAACTGCTGCGGCTGGATTTCGGCATCTTCTCCCTGCATCTGATACTCACGGCCACCTTCGTGGTTTTGCCGCTGGTGTTGCGCGATTTCGTGCATCTGGAAACGCCGCAGCACGGTTATCTGTATCTGCCGGTATTCGTCTTATCCTTGCTGGCCATGGTGCCTTTCGTCGTCATGGCGGAAAAGAAGCGCAAGATGAAGGCGGTATTCCTGAGCTTCATCGGCCTGATCGCTGTGGCCGAAGCGGGCCTGGTGGTGCTGGACGACAGCCTGTTCGGGATAGGCTTCCTGCTCTTCGTGTTTTTCACCGGCTTCAATTTGCTGGAAGCGACCTTGCCGTCGATGATATCCAAGGTCGCACCGGCCGATCTGAAGGGGACCGCCATGGGGGTTTACTCCACAGCCCAGTTTCTCGGCGCTTTCGTCGGCGGAACCTCCGGGGGCTGGATATACGGTCATTACGGCCTGAACGCGGTATTCATACTGGGTGCGGCGGTCGCCGGCCTCTGGCTGGTGCTGGCTTCTGGCATGCGGGCGCCGCGCCATGTCAGCACGCTGCTGGTGCGGGTCGGTGCCATGGCGGAGGATCAGGCCCGCCTGTTGTCCGAGCAGTTGCTGGGCGTCGCCGGGGTGGCCGAAGCGGTCGTGGTGGCCGAAGACGGCGTGGCCTATATCAAAGCCGACAAGCAGTTGCTGGACCGTTCCGCGCTGGAACTCCTGCTGGCGCCCGCCGAGGCAGCCTAGCTCGGTCGCCGCGCCGGCGCGCGAACCTCTTCGCCGCTTGCGGTTCTAACTATTTCAAGCGGCCCCGATGGGTGCTTCCGCGAGCGAGCTGCTTGCGGATAATCCGGTTGGGCATTTTGCAGGCTATCGAACGAGTGTACCCATGAACGAGCAAGCAACCTCGATCCGTCTTTCGGTGTTGGGCATGCGTTGCGCCGGCTGCGTTTCTGCGGTGGAAACGGCCTTGCGCGAGGTGCCGGGAGTGATTTCGGCGGACGTGAACTTCGCCGACCATACCGCGCTGGTTCAGGGTAGCGTCGAACCCGAGTCGTTGAAGAAGGCGGTGCAGGAGGCCGGCTATGATGCCGCCGTCATGGAGGGACTGGAAGACTTGAGCGGGCAGGAAGAGCAGGAAGAGAAGCGCTATCGCGTGCTGCTGAACAAGGCGGGCGTCGCCGGCGCGCTGGGTTTGCCGCTGATGCTGGGTGCGCACCTGGGCTGGTTTCCGCTCCTGGGTAGCGCGTCCGGCAGCCGGTTCTGGTCCGTGGTGTCGCTGCTGACGCTGGCGGTGCTGTATTACGCCGGCGGGCATTTCTACAGCGGCGCGATCAAGCTGCTCAGGCTGCGGCAGGCCAACATGGATACGCTCATCGCCCTGGGCACGGGCGCCGCATGGTTTTATTCGACGGTGGCCATCGATTTCTCGTCCATACTCCCCGCCGGGTCCCAGCACGCCTATTTCGAGGCGGCCGCCGTCATATTGGCCTTCATCAATCTGGGATCGGCACTGGAAATGCGCGCCCGCGGCAAGACGTCGTCGGCCATCCGCCAGTTGATCGGGCTGCAGCCGCGCACCGCCCGCGTGGTACGCGATGGCCGGGAACTGGACGTGCCCATCGCCGACATCGGTCTGGAGGAAACCCTGCGCGTGCGGCCGGGCGAGAAAGTCCCGGTGGACGGCACGGTGTTGGAAGGGCATTCCAGCATCGATGAAGCGATGCTGACCGGCGAGTCCATACCGGTGGAAAAAAGTGTGGGCGACGAGGTCATCGCCGGCACGCTCAACCAGTCCGGCACCTTTCTGTTCAAGGCGACCCGCATAGGACGCGACACCGTCCTGGCCCATATCATCGCCAGTGTGCGTCAGGCGCAGTCCAGCAAGCCCGCCATCGCGAGGTTGGCGGACAGGGTCGCGGCGGTCTTCGTGCCCGTCGTGGTGGCAATCTCGGCTTTCACCTTTCTGGTGTGGTGGGTTTTCGGGCCCACGCCGGCCTTGGGCTATGCCTTCGTCACTGCGATGACTGTGCTGGTCATCGCCTGTCCCTGCGCCCTGGGTTTGGCCACGCCCATTTCGGTCATGGTCGCGGTGGGGCGCGCGGCGCAGAAAGGCATACTGATACGCAACGGCGATGCCTTGCAGGCCGCCGGCCGCCTGACCTGCGTGGTGTTGGACAAGACCGGCACGGTCACCGAGGGCCGCCCGCGCGTGGCGACGGTGGTCGCCGGGCAAGGCCTGAACGATGACGAGGTGCTGGTATTGGCCGGCAGTCTGGAATCGGGCTCCGAGCATCCGCTGGCGGGTGCCATCCTGTCCGAGATCGAAACCCGGGGCTTGGCGCTCAAATCGGTGGAAGACTTCCAGGCGGTGGCGGGGCGCGGAGTGTACGGTCGTATCGACGGCCACAGCGTGCGCTTGGGCAACCGGGCCTATCTGGCGGAAGCCGGCGTGGCGGCGGGCGCGCTGGACGGCCGCATCGACGAACTGGCGGCAGGGGGGCAGACGCCGGTCTTGCTGGCGATCGACGACCAGGCCGTGGGCATTATAGCCATCGCCGATCCGATCAAGGCCGACTCGCGCGCCGCGGTCGCCCGTTTGCTCGAACAAGGCGTTCGGGTGCTGATGGTGACCGGCGACAATGAAATCACCGCCAGGGCCATCGCCCGCGAGGCGGGCATAACCGAGGTCAGGGCGCAGGTGTTGCCGCAGGACAAGGCCGAGGTCGTGCGCGCCCTGCAGGCTCAGGGCGAGGTCGTGGGCATGGTGGGCGACGGCATCAACGACGCGCCGGCCCTGGCCCAGGCCGACGTGGGCTTCGCCATCGGCGCCGGATCCGACATCGCCATCGAGAGCGGCGATGTCGTCATCATGCGCGGTTCACTGCACAAGGTGACGGATACCATGGCGCTGTCGAAGGCGACGGTGCGCAACATCAAACAAAATCTGTTCGGCGCATTCATTTACAACACCTTGAGCATACCGGTCGCCGCCGGCCTGCTTTATCCCGCCTTCGGCTTGCTGCTCAATCCCATGATAGCCGGCGCGGCCATGGCCTTGTCCTCGGTGACCGTGGTGAGCAATGCCAATCGGCTGCGCAGCCTCTGAGCGGCCGGCAAACCGGCGCGCTCAGAGTCGGGCGGCCAGCAATACGGTCAGGGTGTGACTTTGCACTACGACGGAATGTTGCCCCAATAGCGGACGTCCCGGGGTGTGGACGTACAGGTCGTCCCCCGCGGCGGCGCTGGTGTCGATTGCTTTGTGCCAGACATGGTCGCGCGGTGTTGCGGGAAGCGGAAAATCGACGTTATGGGCGTTAGGGTTGATAAGCAGGCAGATCTGGGCGTCGTCTGCCTGACCGGTGTGGATGTGGCATCCCAGGGCGGATTCCTCGCTCCAGTCCGGCACATGGCCCGTCGGACTGAACCAGGTGATCTCGTCGGCGCGGTAAAACTGCTCGCGTGAAAGCAGCTTGTGCTTGCTGCGAAAGGCGATGAGCCCGCGGGTGAAGTCGAACAGCTCGCGGTTCCGATCCAGCAGCGACCAGTCGAACCAGGAAATCTCGTTGTCCTGGCAATAGGCATTGTTGTTGCCCCGCTGGGTCCGGCCGAATTCGTCGCCGCCCAGCAGCATGGGCACGCCGCGCGAGAGGAAAAGCGTCGCGAGCATGTTTTTGCGTTGCTTCAAACGCAGGCGGTTGATCTCCGGGTTGTCGGTGGGACCTTCCCAACCGTGGTTGGCACTGTGGTTATCGTCCGAGCCGTCGCGGTTTTCTTCCCCGTTGGCCAGGTTGTGTTTGTACTGATAGCTGACCAGGTCGTTCAGGGTGAAGCCGTCGTGGCAGGTGACGAAATTGACGCTGTTGATCGGCGCCTTGCCGCTATGTTCGTAGACATCGGCGCTGCCGCACAGCCGGCTGGCAATGGCGCCTGCCAGCCCCTGGTCTCCCCGCCAGTAGCGGCGCACGTCGTCGCGGAAATGGCCGTTCCATTCCGACCAACGTTCGCCCGGAAAGCGCCCCACCAGGAAGGCACCACCGGCGTCCCAGGCCTCGGCGATGAGCTTGACCTCGCGCAGGATGGGGTCTTCCGCGATCGACTCCAGCAACGGCGGGTTGGCCAGCAGCTGACCGCTGCGGTCGCGGCCGAGTATCGAGGCCAGGTCGAAGCGGAAACCGTCCACATGCATCTCGACCACCCAGTAGCGCAGGCAATCGAGTATGTAGTTGCGCACCACCGGGTGGTTGCAGTTGAGCGTGTTGCCGCAGCCCGAATAATTCTTGTAGCGCTTTTTGTCTTCTTCCAGCAGGTAGTAGATGCTGTTGTCCAGACCCCGGAAGTTGAGGGTCGGGCCGGTTTCGTCGCCTTCCGCCGTGTGATTGAAGACCACGTCCAGCAACACTTCGATGCCGGCATCGTGCAGTGCTTTCACCATAGTCCTGAATTCGTCCACCTGACAACCGGGATAACGCCGGCTGCCGTAACCCTCGTGGGGAGCGAAAAATCCGATGGTGTTGTATCCCCAGTAATTCACCAGTTGCTCGCCGGTGAATGGATCCGTCGCGGTGAGCTCGCGGGGGTTGAAGGCCTGCAAGGGCATCAATTCGAGCGCATTGATCCCCAGTTCCTTGAAATAAGGGATTTTTTCGATCAGACCCAAAAAGGTGCCGGGCTCCCGTACCCGCGAGGACGGATGTAGGGTCAGACCGCGGACATGGGTTTCGTAGATGACCAGTTCCGACCAGGGGCGTTTGAGCGGGCGGTCTTCCTCCCAGTCGAAGCCGTTGGCGATGACCAGGCCCTTGGCGACGGTGCCGGAGTCTTCTTCCGAGTCCAGGCAGTTGGCCGAGAAGTCCCAGTCTTCCGGGCTGCTCAAGGCCGTGGAGTAGGGGTCCAGTAGGGTCAGGTGCGGTGCGAACCGATGCCCCTTGCTGGGTTCGTGCGGTCCATCGACCTTGTAGGCGTAGGCTTGGCCGCGGCTGGCGCCCTGGACGCACACGTGCCAGATGTCGCCAGTACGGTGATGGCGCGGGTCCAGTTCGATAACCTGGCATGGGGCGGTGTCGGCCGGCGAAGCGAACAGCAAGAGAGACACGCGGGTCGCGTGCCGGCTGAACAAGGTGAAGTTGATGCCGCCCTTGTATAGATAGACGCCGTGAGGGATGGGAGAGCCGCTGGTAATGGTGAACTGAGGTTTCATGGTGGCTATGTCGTCATTCAGGGGTACGCCGTTTTCCGGCGCCATAGCCGAATTCGGCAAGCGACCGTAAGAATCCTTGCCCGAGCCGCACATCCTCATATTCCGCGTACTCGATCGCGGCAGGAATATGGTAAGAGCCGCCCTGCACGCGCGCTGAAGTAAATGGCTCGGTAAGAATTGTACCAATCCCGTGGCTTATGATTAAGCGGGCGTACGCCGGAAACGGCGGTCGTACCCTAGACGGTGGGGATGCGCTACAGGCATGGGGATCGGAGTCAGCCGCAACCGCCGATTACCACTCTGACTTTTCTGCGTGTTGCGTAGTATTTGTCAGCGGAACGAATCACCGCGATCACGTCGCAGCTTTCGTTCATCTTGATGCGCAAGGATACGAAGGGATCCAGCTCCGGCGTTATCTCGAATCGTGCGGCCAGGGGCGCGGGATTCTTTTCGACGAACAGGGCCAGGGATCTGACGTCCGGGAGGGAGGTTTCCACGCTGAGAGGAACGATGGCGCCGTTCTCGGCGACTTCCGGTGCATCCAGAACGATGCGTTCGCTTTCGACCAAGGCCTGCCCGCCGGTTTCCAGGGCGAACGCCGCCTCGAGATCGGCGGACGGGATTTGCGGCTTCCCGATGATTGCGCGCGTGGCAGCCCAGCCGGCCGGAACGCCGGTCACGCCGGCCAAGGCCAAGCATTTGCAGGCGTTGTCCAGAAACCTTCGCCGTGTGAATCTCATGAAGATCGTCTCCGCTTGTGTACCTGGCCACGGGCCGCTAACCTGCCTTGGGGCGCTCAACCATTATCGGTGCGCGGGAGTTTATGTCCAGTATAAAAATACGTATTAAACGCCTCGATGCGGGGGTGCTCATACGCTTGCTGATCAGCCATCCGATGGAAACCGGCCGCAGGCGCGATCAGGATACCGGCCTGCCCGTTCCCGCCCATTTCATCCGTACGGTGAAAATCGAGCATGCGGGCCGCGTCGTCGCCGACTGCACGTTCAGCACGGCGGTTTCCCGCGATCCCTACCTTTCGGTTCGGCTCCGGGGCGGGCTCAGCGGCGAGACCGTCAAGGTCAGCTGGGTGGACAATTTGGGGAATGCCGACAGCGAGCAAGCCCTCATACCTTGACTCGGCTTGGGGAAGCGCGCGAGTGGCCTGGCTTCAGCCGGCAAAAATTCACCGCCGGCAGTCAAATTTCCGGCAAATCGTGATCGGGGCCGGGTCCAGTTTGAATTATCCTAATGATATTTCATAGTTTTTGTTATGGCACAAAATTCGCTTGAGAGTAGGTGACGGCTCCAGCCGACCCTCAGACGCGAGAAGAACATGAACTCCAAAAACGGCAATCTGGCGGTGCTCTCCCACATAAGGACGGAAAAGAAAATCGAGCTGCTGGACCATCCCTTGCATGAGATGACGCTGGCTTTGCAGACCACCTTACAGGTGGATGAATTGCTCGATCTGTTCAGCATACATCTGCAGCCGGCCGTGGCGCACGACAGCTATGTTTTCTTCGGCAAGATCGTGGACCTGGAATGGCGCGCCGGCAAAGGAGGGCGGCATACCTGTGCGTATACCCTGACGCTCGAAAACGACGTGCTGGGCGAGATTCGGCTGGCGCGGGCGAAACGCTACAGCGAAACGGAATTGGCGACGATCGAGGCCTATTTGTGCCGGATACTGTATCCGCTACGCAACGCTTTGCTCTATCGTCAAGCCTTACAGTCCGCCTATGTGGACCCTCTCACCAATACCCGTAACCGGACGGCGCTGCTGGGCACCTTTCGCCGGGAATGGAAGCTCGCCTCCCGCCATGGTTCGCCCTTGTCGGTCATCATGCTGGATATCGATCATTTCAAGTCGGTCAACGATAACCACGGCCACGACGCCGGCGACGCCGTCCTGAAAGCCATTGCCGGCGCGATCAAGGATTCGGTGCGTGACAGCGACATCGTGTTCCGCTACGGCGGGGAGGAATTCGTCATCCTGCTCAGCAACACGGCGGAAGACGGGGCGGCGCTGCTGGCCGAACGTATACGGTCGTCGCTGGAAAGCACTCTGGTACGTGTCGGTACGCAGCCGCCTCTGCGGCTCACCGCGAGTATGGGCGTCGCAACGCTGACGGCAGGGGAGGGCCAGGACGACTTGCTGAAGCGCGCGGATCAGGCGATGTACAAGGCCAAGAGCATGGGGCGTAATCGGGTCGCGGTCTCCTAGAACGACCCCGTCGAGGTAAGCGCCGGCTAGGTTGCTCGCCGCCTGCACCGTCGATGGACCTGGCCGGGCGGCGGAGGGACGGATGTGCGGGGAGCTTGGTTCTGAGCCCGACATGAGTTTGGCGATCGACGGCGGATACCGTTATGTTACCGTTACAGTCTTCGGCCAGACCGATCGCCCGGGTTCCCTCCGCCGGCAAAAATCGGGCAGACTTCCCGCCCCGTAGACCACCACAACGCACCGCGCCATGTTCAGACCGCCCTTATATCTCATCCTTGGCCTGCTCTGCTCGATCCACACGCCGTTCGGCTTGGCGGCCACCAAGAAACCGCCGGCAAGCAAACCACCCGCGGCTAGCACTCCGGCACCTTCCACCGATAAGCTCGGCATCGCCTACCTGTCACAAGCCCCGGCCGATTCGCCGGTGTTGCCGTTCTATCTGCAAGCGCCGACGGATCGGGGCGCGCAAGGCGCGCGTCTGGGTATCGTCGACGATAACACCACGGGTCGTTTTACCCGCCAGACTTACGCGCTCAAGGAGATACAACTCCCGTCCGAAGGCGACGTCGTGGTCGCGTTCAAACAATTGGTCACGGAGGGCTATCGCCACATCCTGGTCGATTTGCCGGGCACCCGGGTCGTCGAGCTGTCTCGTCTACCCGAGGCTCAAGGCGTGTTGATCTACAACGTCGGCAGCGCCGACGACAGTCTGCGCTCGGAAGGCTGTGCGGCGAATCTGCTTCATCTCTTGCCCAGCCGGGCCATGCTGGCCGACGCCTTGGCCCAGTATCTGAACAAGAAACGCTGGCAGAAAATATTCCTCGCGGTGGGGCCTGGCGAGGGCGACCGCCTCTATGCTTCGGCCATCAAGCGTTCGGCGCAACGCTTCGGGTTGAAGGTCGTGGCGGAAAAGACCTGGCAGCATAGCTTCGACGAGCGTCGCACGCCGGAGTCCGAGGTGCCGGTGTTTACCCAGGGTCCCGATCACGACGTCCTGGTGGTGGCCGACGAAGCCGGTTTATTTGGCGATTACCTTCCGTACCGGACCTGGTCGCCCAGACCGGTGGTCGGCAGCCAAGGCTTGGTTCCCAGCGCCTGGCACTACACCCACGAGATGTGGGGAGCGCTGCAGTTGCAGAATCGCTTCAGGGAACAAACCGGACGCACGATGAACGACCAGGATTATGCGGCCTGGCTGGCGGTACGCGCGATCGGCGAGGCGGCCAGCCGTACCCGGTCGGTGGATTTCGACAAGATCAAGGCTTATTTCGCCGGCGCGGAATTTTCGCTGGCGGGCTTCAAGGGCGTGCCGCTCTCATTCCGTGCCTGGGACGGCCAGCTGCGCCAGCCCATTTTGCTGGCGAGCCCGCGTTCCCTCGTGGCGGTCGCGCCCATAGAGGGTTTTCTGCATCCCAAGAACGAGCTGGACACCCTGGGTTATGATCAGCCCGAAACACTATGCCGTAACAGGCCTTGAGCCCGGTCCGCCCGCTTCGGGAAAAACTCCCGAACGCGTGGAAACGAAGCGGGGCACGCGCACGCGGTTTCCCGCCGCCGCCGCCGATATGGTGAAATAAGGGCCTGATATCCCTTGCATCCGCTCCTACTTCGTCACAGGAAACCTAGATGAAAATGATCCCGGCGCTATGGCTGGTTTTGGCCGGCGGCTTGGTCGCGTCCGCCCAGGCCGAGACGCTTTACATCACCTTGGAAAAGGACAACGCCTTGGCCGTCGTCGACGGCGCCAGCGGCAAACTGAGCAAGACCGTGAAGATCGGCAAGCGTCCACGCGGCATCGTGCTGGGCAAGGACGGCAAGCATCTCTACGTGGCGGTCAGCGACGACAACACCATCCAGGTGATCGACACCGCTAGCCTGAAAGTGGTCGGCAAATTGCCTTCGGACAAGGATCCGGAGACTTTCGCCATCGACCCGGCCGGCGAGCGTCTATACGTTTCGAACGAGGACGACAACCTAGTTACCGTCATCGACATCGCCAAGAGCAAGCAGGTCAAGCAGATCCCGGTCGGCGTGGAGCCGGAAGGCATCGCGGTCAGCCCGGACGGGCGCTGGGTCGTCAGCACCAGTGAAACCACCAACATGGCGCACTGGATCGATCGCGCGACGCTGGATATCGTCGACAACACCCTGGTCGACCCGCGCCCGCGCTCGGCTTCGTTCACGGCCGACAGCCAACAGCTATGGGTCAGTTCGGAAATCGCCGGGAATCTTTCGGTGATCGATACGGCCAGCCGGCAGTTGGTGAAAAAGCTGGGCTTCAAGATACCCGGTGTCACCCAGGAAAAGATCCAGCCGGTCGGCATCCAGATTGATCCGCAACGCCGTTACGCCTATGTGGCTCTGGGGCCGGCCAACCGCGTCGCGGTCATCGACGCGCAGAAGCTGGAAGTGATCGACTACCTGCTGGTGGGGCAGCGCGTGTGGAACCTGGCGTTTTCGCCGGACTACAAACGGCTGTATACCACCAACGGCGTGAGCAACGACATTTCCATCATCGACCTGGAAAAGCACAAGGTGCTCAAGTCGGTCGCCGTCGGCCAATATCCTTGGGGCGTGGCCGTCAAACCCTGAACCATCAACCGCCCGCGATACCCTCGCGCGGGCTCGAACCTGTCTTCAATGAATCATCATCATCCGGCCCTTGCGGTTAATCATCTCAGTTATGCCTATGGTCCCCGTAAAGCCCTGGATGGCGTGGGCTTTACGGTCATGCCCGGCGAATGCGCCATCTTGCTGGGGCCGAACGGCGCCGGCAAAAGCACCTTGTTCGCCCTGATCACCCGTCTCTACGAAAGCCCGGACGGCCACATCGACATCGCCGGCTTCGACATCAAGCGCCAGTCTCTGCGCGCCCTGAGCCGGCTGGGCGTGGTGTTTCAGCAGCCGACACTGGACCTGGATCTGAGCGTGGAGCAAAACCTCCGCTATCACGCCGCCCTGCACGGCCTGAGCGGCAGGCAGGCCCAGGCGCGCATCCAGGAAGAACTGGAGCGGCAAGCCATGTATGAGCGGCGCGGCGAAAAGGTGCGTCAACTCAACGGCGGCCACCGGAGGCGGGTGGAGATCGCCCGCGCCTTGCTGCACAACCCGCAAGTGCTGCTGCTCGACGAGCCGACGGTGGGCCTCGACGTCCCCAGCAGGCGGGCCATCGTCGACTATGTCCACGCGTTGTGCCAGGAACGCTCCATTGCCGTGCTTTGGGCCAGCCATTTGATCGACGAGATCGCTGCGAGCGACAAGCTTATCATGCTGCACCGCGGCCGCATTCGTGCCCTCGGTACGGTTTCGGAGGTGCTGGCGCTGACGGATGCGGACGACATCGCCGGCGCGTTTCAAGCCCTGACGCGGGAGGTCGCATGAGCATCCTGCATTATCTTCGCGCCCTCAAAGGCATCGTGGCCCGTGAGCTGTTCCGCTTCGTCCATCAGCGCGAGCGCTTCGTCTCGGCCCTGGTACGTCCGTTAGTCTGGCTATTCATCTTCGCCGCCGGATTCCGCGCCGCTTTGGGCGTTGCCATCATCCCGCCCTACGAGACCTACGTGCTCTACGAGGTCTACATTACCCCCGGCCTGCTGGGCATGATCCAGCTCTTCAACGGCATGCAGAGTTCGTTGTCCATGGTCTACGACCGCGAGATGGGCAGCATGCGCACCCTGCTGGTCAGCCCCTTGCCGCGCTGGTTCCTGCTGGTGGCCAAGCTGCTGGCCGGGGTGCTCGTCTCGGTCCTGCAGGCCTACGTGTTTCTGGCCATCGCCTGGTTCTACGACGTGCAAGCACCGCCAGCCGGCTATCTCACCCTCTTGCCGGCGCTGCTGTTGTCCGGACTGATGCTGGGCGCACTCGGGCTGCTGCTGTCGTCCTTCATCAAGCAACTGGAGAACTTCGCCGGGGTGATGAATTTCGTCATCTTCCCTTTGTTCTTCCTGTCCACGGCGCTTTATCCGCTGTGGAAAATCGAGGAATCCAGCGCACTGCTGCATGCCCTGGCCCACTACAACCCCTTTTCGCAGGCGGTGGAACTGATCCGCTTCGCCTTGTACGAACAGTTCGATCCGTACGCCTGCGCTTATACCTCGGCCGCGCTGGCCATTTTCCTGGCGGCGGCCATCGTCGGTTACAATCCTTCCAAAGGCATGATGCAACGCAAAGGCGGCGGACTATAAGAATGACTTCGAAAACCTGGCTGGTTACCGGCGGTGCCGGTTTCATCGGCGGCAACTTCGTGTTGCGGCAAATCGCGCGCGGCGACGCACAAATCGTCAACCTGGACGCGCTCACTTACGCCGGCAATCTGGATACCTTGAGCCGGATAGAAAATCACCCTGACCACCATTTCGTGCTCGGTTCGATCGGCGACCGGTCGCTGCTGGATTATCTGCTGGACCGTTATCAGCCGGATGCCATCGTCAATTTCGCGGCGGAAAGCCATGTCGACCGCTCGATCGACTCGCCCGAAGCCTTCGTACAGACCAACGTGCTCGGCACCTTCCATCTGCTCGAAGCCAGCCGGCACTACTGGCGAGCCTTGCCGCAGGAACGGGCCGAAAAGTTCCGCTTTCTGCACGTCTCCACCGACGAGGTCTACGGCAGCCTGGGCCCCACCGGCAAGTTCACGGAAACCACGCCCTATCAGCCCAATTCTCCCTACTCGGCGTCCAAGGCCGGCTCCGACCATCTGGTGCGCGCTTATTTCCATACCTACGGCCTGCCGACCCTGACCACCAACTGCTCCAACAATTACGGGCCTTACCAGTTCCCGGAAAAACTCATTCCCTTGATGATACAGAACGCGCTGGCCGGCAAGCCGCTGCCGGTCTATGGCCAGGGCGCCAACATCCGCGACTGGCTTTACGTGGAAGATCATTGCCGGGCCATCGAACGCGTGCTGGAGGGGGGGACGCCGGGCGAGGTCTATAACGTCGGCGGCAACAATGAGAAGACCAATCTCGACGTGGTGCACACCCTCTGCGATCTACTCGACGAGTTGTTGCCGGAATCGCCGCACAAGCCGCATCGTCAACTCATCAGTTTCGTCACTGATCGGCCCGGCCACGACCTGCGTTATGCGATCGATGCCGGCAAGATCCGGCGCGAACTGGGCTGGGAGCCCGAGGAAACCTTCGAAACCGGATTGCGCAAGACGGTGACCTGGTACCTGGACAACCGCGGGTGGGCGCAGCGGGTGATGGACGGCAGTTATCGTGGCGAGCGACTGGGACTGGAAGGTGATGCCATATGAGCGTGAAAGGGCGTAAAGGACTGATACTCGCGGGGGGCTCCGGGACGCGTCTGCACCCGCTGACCCATGTGGTCAGCAAGCAGTTGCTGCCGGTCTACGACAAGCCGATGATTTACTATCCCTTATCGGTCCTCATGCTGGCCGGGATACGCGAGGTGCTGATCATCACCACCCCACAGGACGCCCCCCTGTTTCAAAGCCTGCTGGGCGACGGCGGTCAATGGGGCATGGACATCCATTACGCCGTACAGCCCAAACCGGAGGGTCTGGCGCAGGCCTACGTCATCGGCGAGCATTTCGTCGACGGCCACCCCAGTTGCCTGATCCTGGGCGACAACATCTTTTATGGCCACGGATTCCAAAATTATCTGATGGACGCGGCGAGTCGGGAACAGGGAGCGACCGTATTCGGTTATTGGGTGAGCGACCCGGAACGTTACGGCGTGGCCGGTTTCGACGCGGAAGGCCGGGTCACCAGCTTGCAGGAAAAGCCGCTCAACCCGCCTTCGCACTACGCGATCACCGGTCTTTATTTCTATGACGGTCAGGTCGTGGACATGGCGCGACACCTCAAGCCATCGGCCCGCGGCGAACTGGAAATCACCGACATCAACAGCCTCTATCTCGATCAGGGCCAGTTGCGCGTGGACAAGCTCGGACGGGGTATCGCCTGGCTGGACACCGGCACGCATACCTCCCTGATGCAGGCCTCCAACTTCATCCAGACCATAGAAGAACGCCAGGGCCTCAAGGTGGCGTGTCCGGAAGAAATCGCCTGGAGCCAGGGCTGGATCGACAGCGAACAACTGGCGGTCCTGGCCGACTCACTCAACAAGAGCGCTTACGGGGCCTATCTGCGGCGCCTGCTGCAAGTCGGGCGGCCGTCATGATCGTCGAAAACACAGCGCTGCCGGGCGTTCTATTGATCCGGCCCAAGGTGTTCGGCGATCACCGCGGCTATTTCAAGGAAAGCTGGAACCGGCGCGTTTTCGCCGAGCACGGACTCAACCTCGACTTCGTACAGGACAATCTTTCCTACTCCGGTCGCGGCATACTGCGTGGTCTGCACTTCCAGAATCCGCAACCGCAAGGCAAGCTGGTTCAGGTGCTGCAGGGCGAAGTCTACGACGTCGCGGTGGACATCCGGCACGGGTCGCCCCATTTCGGCCGCTGGTTCGGCACCCGGCTGTCGTCCGAAAATCATCTGCAAATGTATGTGCCCGAGGGCTTTGCGCACGGCTTCTACGTACTCAGCGAGATGGCGTTGTTCGCCTACAAGTGCACCGGCCCTTACGCGCCCGAGTTTGAATATAGCCTGCGTTACGACGATCCGGGCCTCGGCATCGATTGGCCTTTGGACGTCCCGCCGGTGCTCTCGGCCAAGGATCAGGCGGCCGTGAACTTGAAAGACTTCCCCGTCGACAAACTGCCGCTTTACGTGCCGTGAAAATTTTATTGATCGGCCGTGAAGGCCAAGTCGCCTGGGAGTTGCGCCGCACCCTGGCTTGCCTGGGCGAGGTCGTCGCCCTGGATCGCCACTCGCATCCTCTGGCGGTCGATCTCGCCGATGCCGCTAGCCTGCGGGCCGCCTGCGCGGAAGTGAAGCCCGATCTCATCGTCAACGCCGCGGCCTACACCGCTGTCGACCGCGCCGAGGGCGACCAGGCCCTGGCTTACGCGGTCAACGCCGTCGCACCCGGGGTGCTGGCCGAACAGGCCAAGGCTCTGAATGCCGGTTTGATCCACTACTCCACCGATTATGTATTTCCCGGCGATGTACATGAGCCTCACCGCGAGACCGACGCCACCGGCCCGCAGTCGGTTTACGGCCGCAGCAAGCTGGCCGGCGAAACCGCCATCGCCCAGGTCGGAGCGTCCCACGTGATCCTGCGTACCGCCTGGGTTTACGGCATGCGCGGGCATAATTTTCTGCTGACCATGCTGCGCCTGATGAAGGAGCGAGAAGTGCTACGGGTGGTGAACGACCAGTTCGGCGCGCCTACCTGGAGCCGCCTGATCGCCGAAGCCACCGCGTTGTTGATAGCCCAGGCAAGCGAAGGCGAACGATTCGCCACGGGGGGGCGCGACGGAATCTACCATCTGAGCTGTGCCGGCCAGACCTCCTGGCATGATTTCGCCCAGGCCATACGCGAGCGCGGAATCGCCCAGGGACTGCTGTCGGACAACTGCGCGCGATTGGAAGCCATCTCGAGTGCGGAATATCCGACGCCGGCGCGACGCCCCGCCTATTCGGTTTTGTCCAACGACCGCTTGTCTGCCCACTATGGATTGCGACTGCCCGACTGGCGGGAGGCGCTGGCGCTATGCCTCGACGGAGCCAAAGAATAAGCCGGGGAAGAGGATGCCGATACGGTCAAGCCCGGATTATTCGTCCGCTTGAGGCTATCGGAACAAGCCTGTGTCGGATGTTTTCGCTCGTGAGGGACGCCGCATCGTCGTCACCGGACTTGCTGCAAGATGCCCAGGGCGCATTTTCCCCACACGAACATTAGAAGCGGTTCCTTACCCGATGATACCTACGCTCAATTTCACTCGAACTTGGCAGGCGATAGGCTGGCTGCTGGTGGCTCTGGTCTGCTGGCTCAGCCTCACACCGGCACCACCGGAGCCGCCCGTATTTCTGACATGGGACAAGGCCCAGCATTTTCTCGCTTACGGCGTGTTGATGTTCTGGTACGGGCAGGCGTTCGCTCGCCATTGGCGCTGGCCGGTGTGCCTGATCTCCCTGGGTGTGGGGCTGGAATTCCTTCAGGGCTGGAGCGGACTGCGCCACTATGACCCTTACGACATGCTGGCCAACAGCCTGGGAGTCGTGCTGGGCCTGGCCTTTTCCTTCGTTCCGCCGCTGGCGCGCCTGGCCTGGTTCGACGCCTGGCTGGCTCGAAGATGGGTGCGCGTGCCGGCATGAGCCGGCGCGCGCCGTTTTGCCGAATTTTCCGGGATGGCTTTAGTCGTCCTTTTCCGCGAGTTTTTCCAGCAGCTCCCGCACAAACTCGATCTTGTTTTCCGGCGTTTCGAATTTCTGCATGAAGCGGATTTTTTCCGGGCCGTCCATGCGGTAAACGCTGGATTGCGTTTGTATCAGCATGATGACCTGGACGGGATCGATCCTTGGCTGAGGCTTGAACAGGATGTGGCCGCCCGTGTCACCCACCTCGATCTTGCGAGCGCGCAGTTTTTCCGCCCTAAGCTTCAGCTCGGTGGAGGCGAACAGGTTTTTGGTGGCCGGTGGCAGCAGGCCGAAGCGGTCGATCATTTCCACTTGCAAGGCACGCAAGTCCTCGTCGCTGCGGGCGCTGGCGATGCGCTTGTACAACACCAGGCGCGCATGCACGTCGGGCAGATAGTCGTCCGGTATCAGCGCGGGCACGCGCAAATCCACTTCCGGACCGCCGTCCAGGGGCGCGTCGAGTTCGGGCTGCTTACCGGATTTCAACGCCGCCACGGCGCGTTCCAGCAGCTCTGAGTACAGGGTGAAGCCGATCTCCTCGATCTGCCCGCTCTGCTCCCCGCCCAGCAATTCGCCGGCGCCGCGTATCTCCATGTCGTGGGAAGAAATCAGGAAACCGGCACCCAGTTCGCCGGAGGCTTCGATGGCCTCCAGGCGCTTGATGGCGTCGGCGGTCATGAGCTTCTTCGAAGGCACTAGGAGATAGGCGTAGGCGCGATGGTGCGAGCGTCCTACACGACCGCGCAACTGATGTAGCTGGGCCAGTCCGAGCTGGTCGGCGCGGTTGATGAGGATGGTGTTGGCGCTGGGCACGTCGATGCCGGATTCGATGATGGTGGTGGCCACCAGTACGTTGAAGCGCTGATGGTAGAAGTCCAGCATGATGCGCTCCAATTCGCGCTCCGGCATCTGGCCGTGGGCATGCTGGATACGCGCGGCCGGAACCAAGGCTTCCAGCTCGCGCACCATCTTCTCTATGGTTTCGACCTTGTTGTGCAGGAAATAGACCTGTCCGCCGCGCTTGATTTCACGGGTGATGGCTTCCTGGGTCAGCGAATCGCTCCACTCGCTCACGAAGGTCTGGATGGCATGGCGGTTGGGCGGCGGGGTGGCGATGATGGAAATGTCGCGCAAACCGCCCAGCGCCATGTTGAGCGTGCGCGGTATCGGCGTGGCGGTCAGGGTGAGGATGTCCAGCTCGCTGCGCAGCTTCTTGAAGTGCTCTTTCTGAGCGACGCCGAAACGGTGTTCCTCGTCGATGATGACCAGCCCCAGGTTCTTGAACTGGATGTCTTTCTGCAGCAGCTTGTGCGTCCCGATCAGGATGTCGACCTTGCCTTCGGCGGCGGCTCGGGCGAATTCGTCCTGCTGCTTCTTGCCGACGAAGCGCGACATGACCTCGATGCGGATGGGCCAGTCGGCGAAGCGGTCACGGAAGTTCTGGTAATGCTGCTGGGCCAGCAGGGTGGTCGGTACCAGCACCGCGACCTGGCGGCCATTGTGCGCGGCGATGAAGGCCGCGCGCATGGCCACCTCGGTCTTGCCGAAGCCCACGTCGCCGCAGACCACGCGATCCATGGGGCGCGGCGAGCTCATGTCTTTGATGACGTCGAGGATGGCGTTTTCCTGGTCCGGGGTTTCCTCGAAGGGGAAACCGGCGGCAAACGCGGCATAGTCGTCGGTCAGCGCCTGGAAGGCATGGCCTTGCTTGGCCTCGCGGCGGGCGTAGATGTCCAGTAGTTCGGCGGCCACGTCGCGCGCTTTCTCCATCGCCCTGCGCTTGGCTTTCTGCCAGGCTTCGCCGCCCAGTTTGTGCAGCGGCGCGGTCTCCTCGCTCGAGCCGCTGTAACGGCTGATCAGGTGCAGCGAGGAGACCGGCACGTAGAGCTTATCGTTATTGGCGTATTCCAGGGCGAGGAATTCCGCGTCCATGCCTCCCACGTTGAGCCGTTGCAGGCCCAGATAGCGGCCCACACCGTGATCCTGATGCACGACGGGCGAGCCTATCTCCAGTTCCTCCAGATTGCGCATCAGCGCGCTGAGATCGCGCTCCATCGTCTTGCGGCGGCGTCGGCGCTGCTGGACCTTGTCGCCGGAGAGCTGGGTCTCGGTGACGATGGCCAGCGGCGGGTCGGTCAGCCACAGCCCGTGGTCGAGCGGTGCTACCAGCAGCGACAGCTTGTTATCGGTGGCGAGGAAATCGTTCCAGCGTTCGATTACGCGTGGACGTATGCTCAGTTTGCCCAGGGAATCCAACAACGCTTCGCGGTGGCCAGTGGTTTCCGCGACGAAGAGCAGTTTGCCGTCGAATTCGGTCAAAAAGTTTTGCAGCGCGGCCGCCGGCTGCTTCTGTTTGGGATCGATGGCCAGTTCGGGGAGGGGCCGGCAGGCTAAGGTGGACTTGGCTTCGCCTAGCGGTTCCACGGCGCTCTCCGCGATATGGATGCCCGCATAGCCCTGCAAGCGCTGATTGAGCGATGCAGGATCGAGAAAAAGCATCTCGACCGGCAGGGCAGGGCGGTCGATATTGCCTTTGCGCAGCGCGAAACGATTCAGGCTTTCTTCGTAGAACTCGGCTGCGGCGGCGTCGACGTCACGATGCCGTACCAGCGTGGCATTGTCAGGCAGGTAATCGAACAGGGTTTCCGTATGCTCGACGAACAGCGGCAGGTAATACTCGATGCCGCCCGCCGGGATGCCTTTGCTGATGTCCTGGTAGAGGCCGCTGCCGGTGGGCAGGTCGGGGAATTGGGCGCGATAGGCACGACGGAAATGCTTGATGCTGTCTTCGTCGAATGGAAACTCGCGCGCCGGATAGAGCGCTATCTTGTCGACCTTGTCCAGCGAGCGCTGGCTTTCCGGGTCGAAGGTGCGGATCGACTCGATGTCTTCGTCGAATAATTCGATCCGATAGGGCGTCTGGCTGCCCATGGGATAGATGTCGATGATGGATCCGCGGATGGCAAATTCCGCGTGTTCCATCACCTGGGATACGCATTGATAGCCGACGGCCTCCAGCCGTTGCCGTGTCGTTTCCAGGCTGAGACGCCCTCCCACGGTCAAGGCGAAGGTGCGCGCCAGGATGTGGCCGCGCGGCGCTATGCGTTGCATCAGCGTCGCGGCGGTCAGCACCAGTACGCCCCGCTTGACTTCGGGCAGAAGGGCCAGGGTGCGAATGCGTTGCGAGACGATTTCCGGCAGCGGTGAAAACACGTCGTACGGCAGGGTTTCCCAGTCCGGGAACTGGAGTACGGGCAGGGTATCGGGTAGGAAGAAACGCAGTTCGTGCTCCAGCCTGAGGACACTCTGCATGTCCGGGGCTATCACCAGGAACAAGCCTGGCCGCGCTTGCACGGCCTGGGCGAGCGCAAGCGTGTCGCCGCAGCCGTATAGGCCGCGCCAGCTCGTGTGCTCGCCGGGCTTAGTCGGAATGGGGAGATCGGATAGAGGTGGCGCGTTGGGGCTACTCATGATGAAGAGCGGGGATGGCTGAATATGAAGTTGTCCAAGAGTGATGAACCGCGTGCAATCATGTCCATGTGGTGTCGTCGCCGTCATCTGGGGTGACGTCGTTATCGCTGGCAAGAAAGTCATTATCGCCGTCGCTCCGTGCCCATGTGTCGTCGGGTGGAGTTTCGTAATAATTGTTGATAATCGTATCGCCACCGGCGTGTTGCGGATAATCGCCGTTACCGGGGAACCCTCCGCCTGTATGGTGGCCCAATAGGTTTTCTATACCTTGAAATAGAAACGAGCCGGCCACGACGCCTGCGGCGGTTGAAGCGATATTTCCCAGGAATCCCGCACCGCCGCCGGTACTTCCCTGCGCGCCGCCATAGGCTTGCTGGAAACGAGGTATTTGATATTGGCCGGAACCGGGAACGGAGTTCGTGCTATTAGCTGTATTTGCCGGGCCGGCCCAGGGGTTATTGCCGAGAAAACCGCGATTTTGTCCGGATTGAACCGCCTGTACCTGAGCCTGGAGTTCGGCGATTTGGGCCTTGGCGCCATCGAGAGCCTGTTCCAGCAAAAGCGACCTTTGCACCAGGAGATAGGCGGCATCCGGCTGTTGGGCAATTGCCTCGCGTATCAGGCTGTCGGCTTCGCTCTCTTTTTGCGGCGCGGGCGCGGCTTTGAGTTGATTAAGAAACTGCGTGAGGAGATCGCGCTCTTGAGGAGTGATCATGGTTGTCGTCTCGTGGATCGTTGAAACAGGAGTCAAATAAGGCCGGTGTCGTTCAAGCACCATTTTACCCGAGGGAGGCCCTTATTTTTGCAGGGGAAAAAGCATCTGGGGACAGAAGCAGAGGCCCGAATATTCTCGGGCCTTACCGCGTGTACGCAGTAAGGCGTCATGAATTGCTTGATCCGTCGGCGCTTGATTCTTTATGAGCATTCTGCTTATCCGCTTCAGGGGTGGAACAAAGGTTATTGTGTTATCAGTGCGGGCTGGGTGTCGTCGGGCCTGGTAAATCTCCATTTACGGTTCCGGGTCGGCGGCTTTGTCTTCCCGGATTGTTTTTTCTCGACGTAAACGACTGGATGATCCGTCTGGGTTTTAATAGGTAGGGTTCTTTCAAGAATCCAAAGTATTGCTTATACTAATGCACGTGATGTCTGCATCCGTATCCGTTTAAGCAATAAACTTGAGGAAATCCATGACCGATAACTTATCCCAACTTTCTGAGTCCGAGCTGGCCGCCGTAATCGAAAATGCCAAGAAAGCGCTCAAGGACAAACAGGAAGGTAAAAGAAAGGAAGTAATCGCCCAGATTCGCGAATTGGCGGCCTCCATCAATGTCGGCGTCGAAATCATCGAAGGCGGCAAGCCGGCATCGAGAAAAGGCGGGCGAGTCCCCGTTAAGTACAGAAATCCCGCGAACCCGGCAGACAAGTGGACCGGCCGCGGCATGAAACCCAAATGGCTGCGCGAGTTGATCGATCAAGGACGCAATCTCGAAGAGTTCGAAGTCTAATCCCGGCGCAAATTAAGCGGCGGGGTTATCAGCCTTTCGCTGAACTCCACGGCAGTTAACAAAAGGGCGGTTCATACCGCCCTTTTTTGTTGCCCGATAATGGGGCCCGTCGTTCAGATGCTCGCCAAGCCGACAATGTTATAACCGGCGTCGACATACAAGATTTCTCCAGTAATGCCGGAAGCCAAGTCGGAGGCCATGAATGCCGCGGCATTACCGACTTCCTCTATCGTGACATTCTTGCGCAGCGGGGCGGCATGTTCCGCCTTACTCAGCATCTCACGGAAGTTGTTGATGCCCGACGCGGCCAAGGTGCGAATCGGGCCGGCCGAAATCGCGTTCACGCGGGTGCCTTCCGGTCCCAGCGATACCGCCATGTAGCGCACATTGGCTTCCAGGCTGGCCTTGGCTACGCCCATGACGTTGTAGTTGGGGATGGCCCGTTCCGCGCCCAGATAGCTCAGGGTCAGCAGCGAACCATTGCGGCCGGCCATCAGCTTGCGGCCGGCTTTCGCCAAGGCGGTGAAGCTATAGGAGCTGATGTCGTGGGCGATACGGAAGTTTTCCCGCGTGGTGGCGTCCACATAGGAGCCTTCCAGTGCATCCCGGGGCGCATAGGCGACCGAATGGACGATGCAGTCCAGGCCGTCCCAGTATTTTTCCAGGTCGGTGAACACCGCCTCGATCTCGGCGTCGCTGGCGACGTCGCATGGCAGCACGATGGACGAATTGAGTTCAGCTGCCAGTTTTTCCACGCGTTCCTTGAGTTTTTCTCCCTGATAGGTGAACGCCAGTTCGGCGCCTTCGCGCTTCATGGCGTCGGCGATGCCGTAGGCTATGGAGCGGTTGCTCGCCACGCCGACGACCAATACCTTTTTACCTTGTAAGAATCCCATGATTTCTCCTGGTTGACTTGTTATGAAGGGGCGGGATGAGTCCGGTGGTTGGAGGCAGCGCGGAGGGATGGCCCCTGTCCCCATTAGGGTATGGAGCCCTCCATTTTACCGGCTCTGGCGCGTATTGAAATCCCGCCGGTCCTGCGTCTAGCAGCCGGGGCCGCTTGCCGGGTATTCAGAGGACGGAATGCGGGGTGGAGTCGTGGCCAGGGTTGGCCAAATCGGCCGCGTCGAACAAGGCACGCGTATAAGGGTGGCTGGGATGGGCGACCAAGGCCTCGGTCTCACCGACCTCGATGAGGAAGCCGTCCTTCAGCACCAGGATGCGATGCGACATGGCGCGCACCACGGCCAGGTCGTGGCTGATGAATAAATAGGACAGGCCGTATTTTTGCTGCAATCCGGACAGGAGTTGAAGCACCTGCTGCTGGATGGACACGTCCAGCGCGGAGGTCGGCTCGTCCAGGATCACGATCTCGGGTTTGAGAATCAGGACCCTGGCAATGGCGATACGCTGCCGCTGGCCGCCGGAAAATTCGTGCGGATAACGTCGCATTGCGCCGGGATCCAGACCCACCTCGGCCAATACGTCGATCACCCGCTGCTCCCGGGCTTCCGGCGAAAGTTCGGGCTGATGCAGGGCCAAACCCTCGGCGACGATTTCCGCGACGGTCATGCGCGGCGAAAGGGAACCGAAAGGATCCTGGAATACCACCTGAACTCTGGATCTCAATGCGCGCCTTTCGGCACCGCTCAACGCGGCGATCTTCCGTCCCCGAAAAGTCACGGAGCCGCTGGATGTTTTCTGCAGTCCCAGCAATGCCATGGCCAGGGTGGTCTTGCCCGAACCGGATTCGCCGATGATGCCCAAGGTTTCACCCTGGCCCAGCTTGAGGTCGACGCCGCGGACGACGGGAACACTCCCGCTCTTGAACCAGTTCCTGATGCCATCGAGTTTGCGTGCGAAGCTGACCTCCACGCCGCGTGCTTCCAGCAGCGTGGGCGCGTCCGGGCGTACGGAGACGATCTCCCGGCGCGGCCGGCTTTCGATCAGCATGCGGGTATAAGCTTGCTGGGGCGAGGCAAACAAGCGCTCGGTGTCTTCACATTCGATCAGCCGGCCGCGCTCCATCACGCCGACCCGGGTCGCAAACGAGCGCACCAGATTGAGGTCGTGGGTGATGAGCATGATGGCCAGGCCGTATTCTTCCTGCAGATCGCGCAACAGGTCCACGATCTGCGCCCGGATGGTGACATCCAGCGCGGTGGTCGGCTCGTCGGCGAGCAATAACTTGGGCTTGCAGGCTAACGCCATGGCGATCATGGCTCTTTGCCGCTGTCCGCCCGACAACTGGTGCGGGTAGCTGTCGAATTTGTGCGCAGCCTCCGGAATTCCGGTCCGGGCCAGCAGGGCGATGGCGCGCTGTACGGCGTCGCGGCGGCTTAGTCCCTCATGAAGCTCCAGGGCTTCGACGATTTGCTTGCCTACCGGGTAAAGCGGATTTAGGGCCGTCATCGGCTCCTGGAATATCATCGCGATGTCGGCACCGCGTAGGGCCTGCATGTCGCGCTCGCTTTTTTCCAGCAGGTTTTCGCCGGCCCAGAGGATCTCTCCCCTGGTACGCGCGTTGGCCACCAGGCGCAGTATGCTCAGGGCCGTGACGCTCTTGCCCGAGCCCGATTCGCCCACCAGTGCGAAACGTTCGCCGGCCCGGATGGACAAGCTCACCTCGCGCACGGCTTCGAAGGCGTGTTGGCCGCTGCTGAAGCCGACGCTCAGCTGCCGTATTTCCAGCAAAGGCGTACTCATAAGCCGTCCGCCTTGCGGGTATCGAGCGCGTCGCGCAGGGCTTCGCCCATGAAGGTGAGCAGGAGCAGGGTGATCACCAGCACCGCGAAGGTGGACAGCGAGATCCACCAGGCGTCGAGATTGGCTTTGCCCTGCGAAAGCAACTCGCCCAGGCTGGGTACCGAGGGCGGCACGCCCAGGCCGAGAAAGTCCAGGCTGGTCAGCGCCAGGATGGCGGCGCTCATCCGAAACGGGAGAAAGGTTATCACCGGGGTCAGGCTGTTGGGCAGTATGTGGCGCCACATGATCTGAACATTACCCAAGCCCAAGGCACGCGCGGCGCGCACATACTCGAGGGTGCGGTTGCGGTAGAACTCGGCGCGCACGTAGTCGGAGAGACCCATCCAGCCGAATGCCGACAACAGGACGATTAACAACCAGAGGCTGGGATCGAAGATGGAGGCGAAGATGATGAGCAGGTAAAGCTCGGGCATGGAACTCCAGATTTCGATCAGGCGCTGGGCCACCAGGTCGAATCGCCCGCCGAAAAAGCCCATCAGGGCTCCGGTGAACACGCCTATGGCTATGCCGATGGCGGTCAGCGCCAAGCCGAACAGGATCGACAGCCGGAAACCGTAGAGCAGCCGCGCCAACACGTCCCGACCCCGGTCGTCGGTGCCCAGCCAGTTTTCCGCCGAGGGCGGTGCCGGATTGGGCGACGGGGTGAAATAATTGAGGGTGTTGTAGGAATAATGGTTGAGCGGGTAAAGCGCGAAGTTGCCGGGTTCGGCGAGGCGCTCCCTTATAAACGGGTCGAGATAGTCGGCCGGGGTGGGGAAATCGCCACCGAACACCGTTTCCGGATAATCATGGACCAGAGGAAAATACCACTGTCCCTCATAGCGCACGACCAAAGGGGTATCGTTGCTGATGAGGTTGGCCAGCAGACTGATGCCGAACAGGACGATAAAAGCGATCAGGCTCCAGTAGCCCAGGCGGTGGCGGCGAAAGCGGAGCCAAGCACGGGCGCCGGGCGACAGTCTGATATCCGGGGTCGGGGAGGAAACGGGGGCGTTCACGGGACTTAGTCCAAGGAGTCAAAATGGATGCGCGGGTCTACCCATACATAACAAAGATCGGAAATCAGTTTGGTGACCAGTCCGATCAGCGTAAAAAGATAGAGGGAGCCCAAGACCACCGGGTAATCGCGGCGTATGACCGATTCATAGGAAAGCAGGCCCAGGCCGTCCAGGGAAAACAGGGTCTCGATCAGCAATGAGCCGGTGAAGAAAGCGCCGATGAAGGCAGCCGGAAACCCCGTCACCAGGGGAATCAGCGCATTGCGAAAGACGTGGCGCCAAAGCACGGTCCGTTCTGACAAGCCCTTGGCGCGCGCCGTCAGCACATACTGCTTGCGGATTTCTTCCAGGAAGGCGTTTTTGGTCAACAGGGTGATCACCGCGAAACTGCCGACCACTTCCGCGGTGACGGGCAGGGTGATATGCCATAGATAATCCAATACCTTGCCCGTTAGGCTGAACTGCTCCCAGTTGTCCGAAGTCAGGCCGCGCAGGGGAAACCACTGCAAGAAACTGCCGCCGCCGAACAGCACCAGCAAGGCCACGCCGAGCACGAATCCGGGGATGGCGTAGCCAACCAGGACCACCAGGCTGGTGAGCGCGTCGAAGCGGCTGCCGGCACGCACCGCCTTGGCGATGCCCAGGGGTACCGAAATAAGATAAGTGAGCACGAAGGTCCACAGCCCCAGGCTGATGGATACCGGCAGTTTGGAGCGGATGAGCTCCCACACGCTGCGGTGCTGGTAGTAGCTTTCGCCCAGGTCGAACACCGCGAAGCGTTTGAGCGTCAGCCAGAATCGTTCCAGCGGCGGCTTGTCGAAACCGTAGAAAGCCTTCAGTTCCTCGAGTTTTTCCGGATCCAGACCCTGCCGCCCTTTGTAGAGCCCGGGACCGCCGCCGCCTGGACCGGTCTGGGCGGCTCTTAGCTCCTGCACCAATTGTTCGACCGGGCCGCCGGGGACGAACTGGATCACGGTGAAGGTCAGGGCGATGACTCCCAGCAGGGTGGGGATCATCAACAACAAACGTCGGAGCAGATAAGTCCACATATCAGGGCTGGCTCGTAGATTCGGGCTGACGCCACCAAGTGGTGAGTATCCAGTCGCCAGCCGCATAATAAAGCGGGAGGGTTTCGGCAAATCCGAGAGTGCGACGATAGGCGACCCAATGGGTAGGCAGGTACCAGTCCGGGATGACGTAGTGACCGTGCATCAGCACCCGGTCGAGGGCGCGGGCGATGGTCACCTGTTCGTCTCTCGAGGCGGCCCGGAGCAGGCGGTCGATCAGCGCGTCCACGGCGGGTGACTGCACGCCGAGATAGTTTTCCGACCCGGGCTGTTTGGCGGCCTCGCTGCCGAAGCGTCCCACTTGCTCGTTACCCGGGCTCTGTACGTCCGGATAGCGCAGGCTCGTCATGTCGAAATCGAAGCTGTCCAGACGCTTGCCGTAGAGTGCGAAATCGGTGAGCCGCTCGGTGACGCGCACGCCCAGTTTTTCCCAATTCCGGATCAAGGCCGCGGTAATGCGCGACATGGAAGCATCATCTTCCAGGATTTCAAATTCTAACGGGCGACCCTGGGCATCGCGCAAGGCACCGTCGCGATAGGTCCAGCCGGCTTCCGCGAGGAGCTCGCGGGCCTGGCGCAGATTGTCGCGCAGGCTGCCCGGGGGCGCCGTGGACGGCGGAGGTGGCAGGGGCCCGAACACCTCAGGCGGCAATTGGCCACGCAAAGGCTCCAGCACGGCCAGTTCCCCGGCATCCGGCAGGCGCCCGGGCGTGGAACTCGCCGCCATTTCCGTATTGGCGAAGTAGCTGTCCAGTCGCGTGTAGCGGTCGAAAAACAATTGCCTGTTCAGCCACTCGAAATCCATGGCGAGGATCAGTGCCTTCCGTACCCGGACATCGGCGAAAAGGGGGCGGCGCAGATTCATGATGAAGCCCTGCATGCCGGCACCGTTGTGTTGCGGAAACTCGCGTTTCAGAAGTTCGCCGCTGCGGAATCGGGAACCTTCATAGCGACGCACCCAGCTCTTGGCCCGGTTTTCCACGACGGCGTCGAATTCGCCGGCCTTGAAGGCTTCCAGCCGCGCTATGTCGTCCTTGTACAAATGGAAGGTGACGGTCGCGAAATTGAACATTCCGCGGCGCACGTTGAGATCCTTGGCCCACCAGTCGGGGTTGCGCCTGAAACTGATGTTGCGGCCGCCGTCGTACTTTTCGATCACATAGGGGCCGCTGCCGATTGGAGGTTCGAACGCAAGCGTGTCGAAGGGCGTGACGCTACCATCGGCCTTGAGTCCCCATTTGGGACTGAATACGGGCAGCCCGGTCGCAACGATCAGTGGGAGTTCGCTATTCTCCTGCTTGAAGTCGAAACGCACCACCCGTTCCGATTCCACCACGGCAGCCGTCACGTCACTGAAATAGCTGCGATAAGCCGGGCTCGCCAGCGGGCTCACCAGCGTGTCAAACGAATATTTGACGTCCTGAGCCAGCACCGGGTCGCCGTTGGAAAACCGCGCCTGCGGATTCAGGCGGAAGCGGACCGACAGCTTGTTCGGCGCGACCGCTATGTCTTCCGCCAGCAGGCCATAGGCGCTGCCGATTTCATCGCTGCTGCCGACCGCCAGGCTTTCGAACATCAGTTCCGAGACGCCCGGCGCCGGGTTTCCCTTGAGGGTGAAGGGGTTGAACTTGTCGAAACTGGTGCGCCGGTCCGGATTTGGAAGCACCAGAGTCCCTTCTTTGGGGGCGTCGGGATTCAGATAGTCGAAATGATGGAATCCGGCCGGATATTTGAGTTTGCCGTATTGGGCGATACCGTAATCGGCCAAGACCGGATGAGACCCGAGCGGCACGAGTAAGAGCACGGCCTTCAAGTAGTGGGGAAGGCGTGGGTGCAAGCGAAATAAACTCATCGATGAAGTATCGGAATCGGGCGCCCTGGATCTGCGGTAAGGGTATGCGCCACACTCGGTTAGTCGGTCTTTGCGCCGGCTGGACGGGGGGTGCCGGTGGCAGTGGTGTTCAGTCTCGCAGACTCCGGGGTCTGCGCGCACCGGAGAATGAGGTAACGGCCGATGAGTGTCAAGTCGCGCCACGCTCGGACCCGCATGGCGCAACGGCCGTACCCGGTAAGTTGCCGAGGCGCTATTGCCAGTCCGCCGGTTTGGTCGTAGAAAGGCCGGTAGCGCGACGGTCGGGCGCTTAAGGAGCGGGTCGCGACGACGCGCCAATGTTGTGTTTGCGGAATCCCCAATCAATGCAGGAGTTTGGCTATGAAAAATACCGGTTTGATGCTCGGTGTTCTGGTGTTCGCTTGCGCCGGAACGGCTTACGCCAACGAAGAGCTTGCAAAAGCCAAGGGCTGTTTGAATTGTCATGCGATCGACGTTAAGAAGGTCGGACCGGCTTACCGGGAGGTCGCGAAGAAATACGAAGGGCAAGCGGATGCCGCTGCCAGGTTGGGCGACAAGATCGTGCAAGGAGGAGCCGGGGCTTGGGGCACTCTGCCCATGCCGCCGAATCCCGCTGTGAAACCCGAGGAAGCCAAGCAACTGGCGAACTGGATTTTGAACCTGAAATAAAATCCGCTGACTTTCTCGATGGCGCGGGCGCGGGGAGCGGGCTTGACTCTGCCCCTGCCCCGTATCGGTAGGGTGCATCACGCCTTGATGACCAGCCCCAGACCGTCCGCCACCGGTAACAGGCTGCTGTGGACCCGTTCGTCGCGGTGGATTTTTTCGTTGAGCGCGCGGATGGCGGCCGTGTCCGGGTCGTTCGCTTTCGGGTCGGCTACGCGGCCGTCCCACAGCAGGTTGTCGATCAGCAGGAGTCCGCCCGGGCGCAAAAGCTTGAGGCTGCGCTCGTAATAGCCGTCATAGTTGACCTTGTCGGCGTCGATAAAGGCGAGGTCGTAGCGCCCCGCTTGGCCGTCCCCGAGGAGTCCGTCCAGCGTGTCCAGGGCGGGTGCCAAGCGGAGTTCTATTTTGTCGGCCACGCCGGCTTCCTCCCAATACCGGCGCGCAATCGTGGTCCAGGCTTCGTGGATGTCGCAGGCGGTGATCTGGCCGCCTTCAGGCAGGGCCAAGGCCATGGCCAACGAGCTGTAGCCCGTGAATACGCCCACTTCCAGGATGCGCTTGGCGCCAGTCAGGCGCACCAGCAGCGCCATGAACTGCCCCTGTTCCGGCGCGATCTGCATGTTGGCCTGCGGCAGTCCTGCGGTTTCGTCCCTCAGACGGCGCAAGGGTTCTGGTTCGCGCAAGGACACCGACAGCAGGTAGTTGTAAAGTGCGTCATCCAGACCGATAGACTTGTTCGACACGTGAGTTCCCATGACAATTCGAATTATGAACCGAACGCCGCGCACGCGGCGCGACCTTCGGTTCGACATTCATAACAGGCCAAGTTCCATGAATAAACACCTTTTGTGTGCGCTGCTGTTTTCCACCGCGGCCGGCGCCGAAGAAATCGGCTGCGTCACGACGGCATGGAAGCTGATAGGCGCCAACCACAAGATCTGCGTGGACGCCTTCTCCGATCCCAAGATTCCGGGGGTCACTTGCCATATCAGCCAGGCCCGCACCGGCGGGATCGCAGGCGCGGTGGGCCTGGCGGAAGACCCGTCGAAGTTCAGCCTGGCTTGCCGGCAGACGGGTCCCATCAGCTTGCCGGCCGGCCTGAGGAGCGGGGAAAAGGTGTTCTCGGAAGATACCTCGGTCTTCTTCAAGACCACCGATGTGATCCGCCTGTTCGACGCCAGGAACAACACCCTGGTCTATCTCGCGGTCAGCCAGAAGATCATCGAAGGCGCACCTGCCAGCAGTCTGTCCACCGTACCGGTGATGCCTTGGGGCGGCAAGTAGGGTAAGCTGGAAAAACGCACATCAAGGGTTCGAGCCCGTTTTGCCCCCTTTGCGCCTGAGGCCGCCCCCCTTCTCGGGGAAGCGGAGACTTGCGCTTACGCCCTTAGTCTGTAAACATCGAAGCCAGCGGTCGGGATGATGGTCCCTAAGGATTGGGTCCGGGGCGCGCTTTGCCCAGCCGCGGGCCTTCATTGGGCGCGCGTATCGCCACATGTCTAATCACCATACCTTAAACCCCCAACAACTCGCCGCCGTCCGCCAAATCGAGCATCCGCTGCTGGTTCTGGCCGGTGCTGGCAGCGGCAAGACGCGGGTGATCACCGAAAAGATCGCCTACCTCATCCGTCAGGGCACACCCGCCCGGCATATCGCCGCGGTGACGTTCACCAACAAGGCGGCGCGGGAAATGAAGCAGCGCGTAAGCAAACTGGTGCCGGACAAGGACGCGCGCGGCCTGCGTGTTTCCACGTTCCACGCGCTCGGGCTGGACATCGTGCGCCGTGAGCATAAGGCGCTCGGATTCAAACCGGCCATTTCCATCTTCGACGAGCACGACCGTACGGTATTGCTCAAGGAGCTGATCCAGCACGGGCCCGCCGCCTACGACATCGACAAGGTGGATTTCTACGCCCAGCGTATCAGTCGCTGGAAGAATCTGTTTCTGACCCCCGAGCAGGCCTCGAGCCTGGGCGACTTGTTGCCGGACGAGGCGATCGCCGCCCGGATTTATGCCGATTACGTCCGCCAGATACGTGCCTATAACGCGGTTGATTTCGACGACCTGATCTTCCAGCCGGTGCTGCTGTTCCAGGATCAGCCCGAGGTACTGGAGAAGTGGCGCAGGCAGATCCGCTATCTGCTGGTGGACGAATATCAAGACACCAATTTGACTCAATACCAGATGGTCAAACTGCTCACCGGGACGTTGGGGCGATTCACCGTGGTGGGCGACGACGACCAGTCCATTTATGCCTGGCGCGGCGCACAGCCGGAGAATCTGGCCCAGCTGCAGCGCGATTATCCGCGCCTGGAAGTGGTCAAACTGGAGCAGAACTACCGTTCCACCGGCCGCATCCTGAAGGTCGCCAACCAACTCATCGCCAACAATCCGCACGTATTCGAGAAGCGCCTATGGAGCGCCTTGGGACACGGCGACCCCGTGCGCATACTCAAGGCCAGGGACGAGATCGCGGAAGCGCGCCAGGTGGTTTCCGATATCGTCCATCACAAGTTCCGCCACAATACCGCCTTTGCCGATTACGCCATCCTGTATCGCGGCAATCATCAATCGCGCCTGTTCGAGCGCACCTTGCGCGAACATAGCGTGCCTTATTTCATCAGCGGCGGGGCGTCCTTCTTCGCCAATGCCGAGATCAAGGACGTGCTCGCCTATCTGCGCCTGCTGGTCAATCCGGACGACGACGCGGCTTTCCTGCGCGTGGTCAACACCCCGCGCCGCGAGATCGGTCCGACCACCTTGGAAAAACTCAGCCTATACGCGAACCGGCGCCAAGTGAGTCTGTTCGCCGCCTGCTTCGAACTGGGCTTGGGGCAGGTGTTACCGGAAAATGCGGTCCAACGGCTGCGCCACTTCGGCGAATGGCTGACGGATGTGGGCGATCGCGCCGGTCGTGGCGATACCTTTGCCGTTTTGGACGAGTTCATCGAAGCGCTGGGCTACGAGGACTGGCTACGCGAGGTCAGCACCAGCGATGCCCAGGCGGACCGCCGCATGGGCAATGTGCGGGAATTGCTGGATTGGCTCAGACGCATAGGCAAGGACGACGAGGGACAGGACAAGTCGCTGGCGGAAACCGTCGCCCGCATCATGCTGCTGGATATCCTGGATCGCCAGGAAGAAGAAAACAGCGGCGACCGGGTCAGCCTCATGACTCTGCATGCGGCAAAAGGGCTGGAGTTTCCCTATGTCTATCTGGTCGGTGCCGAGGAAAACCTGTTGCCGCACCAGACCAGCATCGAGGAAAACACCATAGAAGAAGAACGCCGGCTGGCTTATGTGGGCATCACCCGCGCGCAGAAGCAGCTCAGCATCAGCTATTGCACCCACCGCAAGCGCTATGGCGAGATGGCCGATTGCCGGCCGAGCCGGTTTCTGGACGAATTGCCCGCGGAAGAATTGGAATGGCCGGACCGTAATCCGGTCGATCCCGAAGTGAAAAAGGAGCGCGGGCGCGCCTCGCTGGCCCAGCTCAAGTCCATGCTGGGAAGCTGAGCGGGCCGCGTTGGCGCAGAAAACCCGATTGAAGGCTAAAAAAGGATATCCCGTCGGGTATGGCCGGTCTTAGATGGCTTGTTCGCCCGTTTCGCCGGTGCGAATGCGGATGACTTGTTCCAGGTTGCTGATAAAAATCTTGCCGTCGCCGATCTTGCCGGTGTTGGCGGCTTTGATGATCGCGTCCACAGCCTGATCGGCCGCATCGTCGGTCACCGCGATCTCGATTTTTACCTTGGGCAGAAAGTCGACGACGTATTCGGCGCCACGGTAGAGCTCGGTATGACCCTTCTGGCGACCGAATCCCTTGACCTCGGTGACCGTCACGCCGCTGATGCCGATGTCCGACAGGGCTTCGCGCACGTCGTCCAGTTTAAAGGGTTTGATGATCGCAGTGATTAACTTCATGAGGTAGCTCCTTCGGTTTCATTAATTGGGCCGGACCCTATTATGGATGATGTCGTCCACCACGCCGGGGTCGGCCAGCGTGGAGGTGTCTCCCAGGTTGTCGACGTCGTTCGCCGCTACCTTGCGCAGGATACGGCGCATGATTTTACCTGAACGCGTTTTAGGTAGGTTAGGAGCCCACTGGATATAGTCGGGCGTGGCGATGGGACCTATTTCCTGACGCACGAGTTGTATCAATTCCTTTTTTAGCTCGTCGCTGGGTTTTATCCCGCTTACCAGGGTCACATAGGCGTATATCCCCTGTCCCTTGATGTCGTGGGGATAGCCGACCACGGCCGCCTCTGCAACGGCATCGTGCAGCACCAGCGCACTTTCGATTTCGGCGGTTCCCATGCGGTGGCCGGACACGTTCAACACATCGTCCACCCGGCCGGTGATCCAGTAATAGCCGTCCTGGTCGCGGCGGGCGCCGTCGCCGGTGAAATACTTGCCCGGATAAGTGGAAAAATACGTTTCAACGAAGCGCTGATGATTGCCGTAAACCGTGCGTGCCTGGCCCGGCCAGGAGGTATCGAGAACCAGCACGCCTTCGGTCACGCCTTCCAATTCATTGCCTTGCGCATCGAAGATGCCGGGCTTAATGCCAAAAAAGGGCAGGGTGGCCGAGCCGGGCTTCAAGCGGGTGGCTCCGGGCAAGGGGGTGATGAGTATGCCGCCGGTTTCGGTTTGCCACCAGGTGTCGACGACAGGGCAGCGACCATCACCCACGACGTGGTAATACCACTCCCAGGCCTCGGGATTGATCGGCTCGCCGACCGAACCCAGGATGCGCAGGCTTGCCCGGCTGGTGTGTCGAACCAGGTCGTCGCCCAACCCCATGAGGGCGCGTATTGCCGTCGGGGCCGTGTAGAAGATGTTGACCCGGTGTTTGTCTATGATTTGCCAGAAGCGGTCGGGCTTCGGGTAAGTCGGTACGCCTTCGTACATGAGCGTGGTCGCTCCGTTGCACAAAGGGCCATACACGATATAGGAATGACCCGTGACCCAGCCGACATCGGCGGTACACCAGTAGATTTCTCCGTCCCGGTAATCGAAAACGTAGCGATGGGTCATCGCCGTGTAGAGCAGGTAGCCACCCGTGGTATGCAGCACACCCTTGGGTTTGCCGGTCGAGCCCGAGGTGTAGAGGATGAACAAGGGGTCTTCCGCATCCATTTCTTCGGGCGGACAGTCGCTTGAGGCCTGTTCGACCGCCTCGTGATACCAGACATCACGATTTTCGACCCAATCGATAGGTGCCCCGGTGACGCGGACGACGAATACGGTTTGCACGTTCGGGCAGGATTCCAAGGCATGGTCCAGATTAGCCTTAAGCGGGACGTGCTTGCCGCCGCGTCTGCCCTCGTCGGCACAGACGGCGTATCGGCAATCCGCATCCTGGATGCGGTCTTTCAACGCTTCCGACGAAAAGCCGCCGAAAACGATGGAGTGGATGGCGCCTATCCGCGCGCAGGCCAGCATGGCAATGGCGGCTTCCGGCACCATGGGCATGTAGATGCATACCCTATCCCCTTTACCGACCCCGTGGGACTTGAGCGTATTGGCGAAACGACAGACCTGCTCGTGCAATTCCCGGTAGCTGATCTTCCGGTCGACGCTTGGGTCGTCGCCTTCCCAGAGGATGGCCGTCTGTTCGCTTCTCTCGGCCAGGTGACGATCCAGACAGTTGAAGCTGACATTGAGCTTGCCGCCTTGGAACCAATGTATGCGCCCTGTGTGGAAGTCGCAGTCCTGCACCTTTTCCCATGGTTTGATCCAGGTGAGGAATTTCTCGGCCTGTTCCGACCAGAAGGCTTCCGGCTGTCTGATCGAGCGGTCGTACATTTCCCGGTACTTCGCTTCGTCGATTTGTGCACTGGAGGCGATTTCCGGGGGAACCTCGTAGATCTTGTCGGCTGACATCGTTATGAGTTTCCTTATGAGAGTGCGCGGCGGTCGGTATTTTTACAAAAAAACGGCTTTCGTTCGAGTTGGCTTGCCCTGAAAGCGCAAAAGGCCGACCGCTTGTGGCGGTCGGCCTTACTGCTCGTCGTATGGTTCGGTGATGAGTAGCGTCAGCTCATGCCAGTGTCAATGGAACACGGCGTCCACGGTGATACCCTCCACTTCGAGTATTTCACGCAGCCGTTTGATGCCTTCCATCTGGATCTGCCGGACCCGCTCACGGGTAACTCCCATTTCGTTGGCGACTTCTTCCAGGGTGGAGCTTTCGTATCCTCGCAATCCGTAACGGCGCGATACCACTTCGCGCTGCTTTTCGGTCAACTGCTCCAGCCAGCCGGACAGGCTGCGGGCGATGCGTTCGTTTTGCAGCGCATCGGTCAGGGAGGGGATGTCTTCGTCGGAGATGGAGTCGATCAAAGATTTCTCGGAATCTTTCTTGATCGGAACATCCACCGAGGTGACGCGCTCGTTGAGCTTGAGCATTTTCTCGACCGTTTTGACCGGCTTGTCCAGGTGACGGGCGACGTCGTTGGCGCTGGGGTCGCGGTCCAGTTGATTGGCGAGTTGCCGGAATGCCCGCAGGTATACGTTCATTTCCTTAACGACGTGGATCGGCAGTCGGATCGTGCGGGTCTGGTTCATGATCGCGCGCTCTATCGTTTGCCTTATCCACCAGGTCGCATAGGTGGAAAAACGGAAACCGCGATCGGGCTCAAATTTCTCCACCGCGCGAATCAGTCCGAGGTTGCCTTCTTCGATCAGGTCCAGCAAGGGGAGTCCGCGATTGAGATAACGCCGGGCGATCTTGACGACCAAGCGCAAATTGCACTCGATCATCTTCTTGCGCGCACTCGCATCGCCTTGCTGCGCGAGGCGGCCATAGTGCTTTTCCTCGTCCGCGGTCAACAGGTGTGAGGAGCTTAATTCCTTCAAGTAAAGCCGGGTGGCGTCGTAATTGAAGTCGGGGGCTGCGGCACCCATCTCCGATTCATTCCATTCGCCGGATGGCTCTTCGATCTCTTCCTCTTCCAATTCTTCGGCGAATTCAGTTTCGGCTTCGAGGTCGGCGATGAAAGGCGCGGCCTCGTCGAAGGCTGAGTGCTCGAGAGAGGGAGACAATGCGTCTATGGCTAGCTCAGACATCCTGGTTCTCCATAAATCTATGAGTGATGATGTTGAAAGCGGTTGCTTGAATTAGACCGATGAGTTTGAGAACGGTGCTGCCTGGTTAACTCAAACGCATACAAACAATAGCCTTGCGAGGAATAGCGACTTTTCTTCACGATACTTTAGAGGCTTTTTTAAAGATGTTTTCAAATATCATCCCTCATCTCGATACAAACGCAGCGGCGCTACGTTGAGCTGGGCCCGCAGTTTCTGTCGTAGCCGTATCGAATGCCTAAGTCGGGGCCGTGTTCCGCTAGGTCTTCTGTTCCTTAACACGGCGTCTGAGCAAGGCGTCTGGTAGTTTTCGAGGTGAGAAGGGTTGCCGTTCCGATTGACCGCGGCCTAGTGTAGACCATAAACAAATTTTTCATTCTCCCGCTCGGGGGCGGCGAACGGAGTTTCCCGCGGCGGTGTAGGCGGAGGCTTTACGCCGTGTGGGGAGAGTGCCGAGAGCGAGCCGAGTCCTCCGTGGGCAGCCCGCTCCAGGGTCGGATACGCGGGGGTCAGGCGTTGAGCAGCGTGTCCTTGGCCTTGTTGATTTGCGCCGCCAGAAAGTCCGAGCCACCGCGGTCCGGGTGTAGTTTCTGCATGAGACGGCGATGAGCCGCGATGATTTCTTCGCGCGTGGCGCCACTCGACAAGCCGAGTACTTCATAGGCCTCCTCGCGGGTCATCCTCCCCGTCGATGTCGGCCGGTACCCGCCCGCGCCGTCCTTTTCCTCCGCCTGGGTTTGGCGAAACAGCTTCTGAAGTACCGGTGCAAACTGTAAGAGCAAAGGTCCGAGCCGTGTGGCCGCTGCGACCAGCGCGCCTATGGCGGGGACCAGCCAATTCAGTCGTCCGGTCGCGGCCAGGATCAACAGGATGAACAAGACTCCCCACCACATGCTGCGGCGCAATGCCGCTGCCGTTTGCCGCGAGACGCGGCGGAAGAAAGCGTTCATTCCGTAAAACACGAACAGGAGTAGTAGACCCAGTAACAGCAGTTGAACCATGGCGGCTATGTCCGAAAGAGATGTGCCGGAATTCTACTCCGCCGGATTCGCGTTCGCTGCCCTGGGCGCTCGCCGGTTTCATTCGCCGTGGCAACAACAGGCTTCGGGGCAGGCTGTTTCCTGAACGTCGAGTCGCCAAGGCTCACTGGGTGGGATGGGTTCGGCGCGCCCCTTGTACCAGGCTTCGAAATCCGCAGCGGGCATTGGACGGGCAAAATGGTAGCCTTGTGCTTCTTCGCAGGCATAGCACTTAAGGCACGCCAGGTCGCCCTCGGTTTCCACGCCTTCGGCGATGGTCTCGATACCGAGACTGTCGCAAAGGGCGATGATGGCCCGCACGATGGCTTGATTGGCCGGGATTTCGCGCATATCGCGGATGAAGGACTGGTCGATCTTGATGCGATCGAGCGGAAATTTGCGCAGATAGCTCAAGCTGGAATAGCCGGTGCCGAAGTCGTCTATTGCCAGCTTGACGCCCAAGGTACGCAGTTCGGCCAATGCGCTGACGGTGTGTTCGGCATCCTTCATGACCATGCTTTCCGTGAGCTCGAGTTCGATGTATTGAGGGTCGATACCGGTTTCTTCGATTACGGCTTTGACATGGTCGAAAAACTGTTTCTGCCGGAATTGCAAAGCCGAAATGTTGATGGCCACGCGGATGGGCGGCAGGCCTTGCTCTAGCCAGGCACGATGCTGCTTGCAGGCTTCCCGCAATGCCCAGGTTCCCAGCGGGACGATCAGGCCGGTTTCCTCCGCGACAGGAATGAATTTGGCCGGCGATACCGAGCCCAGGGTGGGATGGCGCCAGCGCATCAGAGCTTCCACCCCGACGATACGTCCATCGGTGATCTGGATCTGCGGCTGATAAAACAGGCTCAGCTCGGTTCTTTCCATAGCATGGCGGAGTTCACTTTCCAGCGACAAACGCTCAAGCACGGCGCGGCTCAGGTTTTCCGAATACACGACATGACGTCCGCGGCCATTTTGCTTGGCTTCGTACATGGCGGCGTCGGCATTACGCACGAGGCCTTCCGGCGTCGGATCGTGCTGCGGAAAGACTGCGACGCCGATACTGGCGCCGATCCGGATTTCATGGTCCTGGATGATGAACGGCTGGCCTAAGCCCGCGGCGATGGACTCGCACAGCTTCGCCGTATCGGCGATGTCGCGGATACGCTCAATGATGATCACGAATTCGTCGCCCCCCAGACGCGCTACCGTGTCGCTTTCACGCACATAGGACATCAGGCGGTGCCCAACCGCGCGCAGCAGGCTGTCGCCTATGGCATGGCCCAAGGTGTCGTTTACATATTTGAAACGGTCCAGATCGACGAATAGCAGGGCGGCCGAGGTTTGCTGCCTTTCCGCGCGTTGGCAGGCCTGGCGGAGCCGGTCGTCGAACAGGAGTCGGTTGGCCAGGCCGGTAAGCTGGTCGTAGTGTGCGAGGTGGAAAAGCTTCTTCTGCTTGCGCTCGGTGATTTGCTGCAGCAGTGCCCGGCCTGTGCCCATGCCGACGTAGCGCCCGTCCTCGATGATGATGAAGCCGTTTTCCATGTGGCGCATGCCGGCGTCGAGGATGATGCGGGCGAGATCGTCAATGGCGGTGTCGATGTCGACGATGACCGGAGCGGTGTCCATCAGCTGATCGATGGGCTTGCGCCGGTGGAGGTCGCGTGTGTAGGGCCGTACGAAGAGCTCGATGAGCCGCCCCCGTTCTATCAGCCCTACCGGTTTCATCCAACTGTCTATCACGGCGGTGGCGTAAAGCTCGTCGTCGTGCAGGAAGCGATCGAGCACTTTCAGACAGTTTTCGTCGTAGCGTATGGGGCGAACGTATTGGAGGATCTGTCCGACACTATGCTCTTTGCCGACATCGCAGAGTGTGCGCGCACTGGGCGTCAGGCACGCCGAGTCGCGGGGGGATGGCGCACGTTGGATGCGTGGTATGGACATTGGACAAGGCGGTCGTTGCGCACGGTTCGCGCGGCCTGCCAAAAGTAGCGGATGTTTATTACGAATGGGTTACATCGAACCCGGAATACGCGTCGTCGCGAACGAGCTTAGAAATTTACGGGAGGGGCTTATTCAGGGCGATCGCCGGCAGCTAGCATCCCGGCGCTGTGAGCTGGCAGAACCATGAACGAAATCGATCTGTCCATGGCCTTATTCAGGGGAGGCAGCTTTGTCTATTGGGCCGCCCGGGATAGGGCGACCCATTTCCGCGGGTCAGTCGTTATTGCTTGGGCAGAAAACGCTGGCGAGTGATAAGGCGGTAGATCCAGTGGACGAAGCGCAAGAGCAGTTTCGCCAATTCACCCAGCAGTTCCAGGCCGGAGGCCAGTACTTCGCCGGTGCTTTTGCCCTTGAAACGGTCGCCAGCGGCACGGATCGCGAATGGGGTGCCGAACAGGCCAAGCACCAGCCCGAGCACCAGCGAGCCGCTCAGGAAAGAAGATTGGGAGGAAGGCGCGGAGCCCCCCCCGGTCGGCGTCCCCGAACCGAGCGTAGAGCCGATGTCCTTGGTGCCGGCCGGGACGGCGGCGATCTCGACTTCCTTGGCTTTGCCGGTGGCGTAGTCGTCGGGGATAACGGGGTCGGTCAGGCCGGGTATGCTGGGAAACACCCCGCTTCCTTTGCCCACGACCAACTGCGCTTTCATGCCTTTTTCCATGTGCTGAGCGAGGTCGCAATGCACCAGATAGGTCTTGTCCTCGTTGGGCAGGATGAGCGTACCGCTGACCTTGCCGGGGCCGCTCACTTCCAGATGGAACATGCCCTTGTCGTAGAGGAATTTCGGCAAGCCGTGCATCATCCACTGGTGACGGACGTTGTCCTCGTTGATGAAATTGACGGTCAGACGCGTGCAAGGCTTGATTCGCCACTCCTGGTCGTCGAACGCGAACATCGTGCCTGGGAACTTTTTGCTGTATTTGTGGCCGCCGTGCACGGTGATCTGAACATCTTCAGAGATGCGGTCGCAGCCGGCGGGCAGCTTGTCCTTGTTCTGCCCCATGACCATGGCGCCATCCATGTCCATGAGGTGGCCGTCGCCATGGTCCATCATGGCATTGTGTTCGACGATTTTGTCTTGTTGGGCGAGCGCGGGTTGGATCGCGGCCAGGGCCAATACCAGAGCAGGTAATAATTTAGTCATGGTCGCGAGCCTCACTTGTCGCCTTTAAACCGGGAAATCAGCGCTTTGACGGTCGCTATGATCTTTTCCCGATGCTGATAGCCGAAATAAGCCAGTACGCCGAGCAGCAAGCCTTTGAACAGTGGCCCCCAGAAGCCGGGTGTGCCTTCCGTCGGGGCCACAGGAGGCGGCGTCGTTTTGCCGGTCGTCGCTGCGGACTTGGCCGGTTTCGCGCCCGAACTCGGTTCGCCCAGGCTGCCCCAATCGTCGGCCCAGTTCTGCCAGGCGGGCAGCTTGCGCTGCCAGTATTCCTTGGTGAAATAGGGGCTCAGATCCATGCCGTGGGTCTTGGGCGTACCCCTCTCGTCGAGGTACTGCTTGTAGGCGATCAGGCTGATGCTGCCGCCTTCACCCTGGCCGTCAGTGGTGAACGCCTTTTCGGTGTGGTCGTGGAACATCCACAGGCCCGAGCCGTAACTGTGCAGGCCGTCGTCGGTCGTGTTCAGTTCCAAATCCAGGCGTTGCGCCGGTGCGATGGAGTAGACGTCGCGGGTGATCTGCGCGCTCGGATTCTGCAACACGCCGTCGTAATGGGTCTCGGTGGCCTTGTGGCCGTGGGTGTGCAGGGCCAGCGGTTCGGTGTGGCCGTTCAGGATGCGCAGTTTGATCTTTTCGTTGGGCTGCACGACGACCAGCGATTCCCTGAGCGTGTAGGGGAATGCGCGGCCATTGAGCAGATAGTAATCGTCGGTGGCGTCAGTGATGTCGTACTCATTGTTCATCGCCTTGGCGATCAAGCGGGGATCGTTGGCGCTTTGCACGAGCTGGTGGAGTTCCTTGTCCACGGACTGGTAGTGGATGTCATATTCCTGGCTGTATTTTTCCTTGACGGCCACGGACGGATGGCGAACCTGGCCGGCGCCGACATTGAACACCTGCACCCAGTTGTTGGGGCGGTTTTCCTCGACGACGAACAAGCCCGCCAATCCCATGGGGATATGGGTGTGCGGCTGCACGTGGCAGTGGTAATACATGGTGCCGGGCTGACGCGGCTTGATGACGTAGGTCTTGCTCTGTCCCGGCATGACGTCCATCTGGCCGGTCTGGCCGACGCCGTCGTTGCCTTCGCCGCTATGGTCCATGTAGGGGTGGTCGACCCCGTGCAGGTGAATGGAATGGGGGAAATAATGGGTGTTTTCCAGCACGATCCAAACGATGTCACCCTGTTCCACGCGGATCACCGGTGCCGGCAGACGCAGCAGCGGGTTGGCTTCCGCGCTGGCGAAGCTGCGGGTGGACATGTCGCGCGTCTTGGGGGTGAATACCCAGAATCCGGGCTGTATGCCTGGCGCGATGTCGAAGGTCGGTACCACGCCCGCGAAATCCGGGGAGTGGCCGTTGAGCTCCATGACTTCCAGCTTGATGATGTAATGGTCCGGATCGCCGTCGCCGTCTATGTCGTTGGACATGGTGATGGCGTCGGCGGCCAGATTGGTGTCCATCAAGGTCTGCATGGAGACATTGTTGGTGCCCTTGACGAACACGGCAATGTCGGCCGGATTGTCGGGATTGCATATCCGCGATTCCTGGATCTCCACACCTTCCAGTGACTGCGCGTCGCGCCATTCCGGCGGTACGCCGCTGTTGCAGAAAGGTTCTGCCTGGCCTATTTCGACCTTGGTGCTGGGAGGCGGCGAATACACCGCACCCGCACCGGTGGAAACTGCGGTCAGGGCGGCGCTTACCAGAAAAGCGAGCGAATTTTTATGCATCGTAACTACCGTTGAGCCGTGGACTAGGGCGGGCATGAAAAAGCGGCCACGGACAGTCCGCGGCCGCTTCGGGTCAGGCTTTAGGCTTTGGATTTATTGCCGATCAGGCGGTCGATGAGCGCTTTGAAGCCGGCGTTGGACAGGTAGAAGATGTATCCGATGGCGCCCAGCACGACAACGATCACCAGGATGGTGGTGCTGGAGAGCTCGGTCGAGGCACTTCCGACTTTGAACGGAATGTGGGCGTCGATTTTCTGACCTTCGTTGATCAAGGTCACGTGAGTCAGGTAGGAGCCCGTCTCGGTGAAGTTAAGGGTGGTGTTGAAGCTGCCGGTCGAATGGGTCGACGGCGGGATGTAGAAGAAGCGGGTGCCGCCCGGCTCCTTGGTAATCTCGACTTCCACCGTCATGTTGCGCAGGGCTTTGCCTTCGTAGTCGAACACGATGGTGGCCTGCCCGAGATCGGGGATCTTGTCGCAGTATTCGGTGGTGCCACTGATCTGAGGCTGATAGGCGGTGAAGTGGACGATGTGCGGTCCCACCAGGATGCGGCAGGTATCGGCATCCACGCTGGCGCCGCCATGAGCCCAGGTCTTGGAGACCGGTGCCAGGGTGGCGAGCAGGCTCAGGGTCAGCAGCAGGAGTTTGGCGAGTCTTGAATTAAGCATATCTCTTCCCTCATTTTTATGTGGTTGATAATTATGGTATCTCGGGATGAGCGAGAGTAGTGGCCCTTAGCGCCGTAGGGTGCCGCGCCCCTCCCTTCCGCGCCAGCATCACGGGAAGAGCGGGAAGTTATGACCAAACATTAGCAGGCTATCATACAAGCCCCCACGATTAAAAGATGAGGGATTGCATCGGGTATGCGAGCCTAGCATGCTCATTAGCATCGGGCACTGCGCCCTAAGACCGGAACGGAAGCTCCAAGTTCGGACCATGGCCAGTGAGGTGTAATTTGCCTGTATCGGGCGATGTGCTCTTGAAATCACGCCATGCGCCCCATATTTGGCCTGAGCTGGCATCGACCCAGCAGATTCACAGTTTACCAACGTCTTCACAGGAATCTTTAACGCTATGACAGTCGCCGAAAACAAAGTCACCCTGGGCTTCGAAGCCGAAGTCAAACATCTGCTTCAACTGATGATTCATTCCTTGTATAGCAACAAGGAAATTTTTCTGCGCGAACTGATCTCCAATGCCTCGGATGCCGCCGACAAGCTGCGCTTCAGCGCGTTGAGCGATGATGCGCTGTATGAGGGCGATAGCGAGCTGAAGATACGGGTCGAGTTCGATAAGGACAAGCGCACCGTGACGATCACCGACAACGGTATCGGCATGACGCGTGAAGAGGTTCAGCACAACATCGGCTCCATCGCCCGTTCCGGCACCCGGCATTTCTTCGAGTCGCTCACCGGCGATCAGGCCAAGGACAGCCAGTTGATCGGCCAGTTCGGCGTGGGCTTTTATTCCTCCTTCATCGTCGCCGACAAGGTCACGCTGGAAACCCGCAAGGCCGGGGACAGCGCCGAGCACGGCGTGCGCTGGGAGTCCGAGGGCGAGGGCGATTACACCCTGGAAAGCTTCGTGAAACCCGAGCGCGGTACCCGGGTGACCCTCCACCTCCGCGAGGGCGAGGACGATTTCCTGGACGGCTGGCGGCTGCGCTCGGTCATCCGCAAGTTCTCCGACCACATCTCTCTGCCCATCGAGATGAAGAAGGAGCACTACGGCGAGGAAGAAGAAAAGACCGAGGAATATGAGACGGTCAACAGCGCGTCCGCCCTTTGGTCCAAATCGCGCGAGGACATTACCGACGAGCAGTACACCGAGTTCTACAAGCACGTCTCGCACGACTTCCAGGAGCCCTTGGCGCGCATCCACAGTCGGGTCGAGGGCACTAACGAATATACCTTGCTGCTTTACGTGCCCACCCACGCGCCGTTCGATCTGTGGGAAAAAGATACCAAGCACGGCATCAAGCTCTACGTGCGCAAGGTCTTCATCATGGACGATGCCGACAAACTCATGCCGCGCTATCTGCGCTTCATCCGTGGAGTGATCGATTCCGACTCGCTGCCCCTGAATGTCTCGCGCGAGATCCTGCAGGAGAACAAGCAGCTGGAAAAAATCCGTTCCGGCGCAGTCAAGAAAGTGCTGGGCCTGTTCGAGGATTTGGCCAAGAACGAGCCGGAAAAATACCGGGACTTCTGGAAAGAATTTGGCCAAGTGTTGAAGGAAGGCCCCATCGAGGACTTCAAGAACAAGGAGCGCATCGCCAAGCTGTTGCGCTTCGCCTCGACGAGCAGCGACGAGCAGACCGTGTCCTTGGACGACTACATCGCCCGCATGCCGGAAGGCCAGGACAAGATCTACTACATCACGGCCGAGAGCCACGCCGCGGCGAAGAACAGTCCGCATCTGGAAATCTTCCGCAAGAAGGGCATCGAGGTGCTGCTGCTGTCCGACCGCGTGGACGAATGGCTGGTCGGCTACCTCACCGATTACGAAGGCAAGCACCTGCAATCGGTGGCCAAGGGCGATCTCGACCTGGGCACCCTGGAAAACGAGGAAGACAAGAAGGAGATCGAGGAAACGGCCAAGGACTTCGAGGGCCTGGTCGAGCGTATCCAGAATGCTCTGGGTGACAAGATCGCCAGCGTCCGCGTCAGCCACCGCCTGACCGACTCGCCGGCCTGTCTGGTCAGCGAGGTCTACGGCATGAGCCGCACCATGGAGCGCATCATGAAAGCGGCCGGCCAGCAGGCGCCCGCTTCCAAGCCGATCTTCGAGATCAATCCCAACCACCCGTTGATCCAACGCTTGAAGGACGAAGGTGACGAGCCGCGTTTCGCCGACCTGACCGGCATCCTGTTCGATCAGGCCGTGCTCAGCGAGGGCGGGCAGCTGGACGATCCGTCCGCCTTCGTGCGCAAGCTCAACGAACTGCTGCAACGCACCTTGGGTTGACACGTTCGACCGTGGAGCCCCCGCCGGCTCCACGGTGCCGTTTTCAAATGTCTGCGAAATGCCCAGCTCGATTTGAGCCGGCATCCACGCTGGAGTAATATGCGGCACAGTTCCCTTTAATTAACCACCCCGCGTAATTCCTCTGTCCATCCTCGATTTTTTCAAGAAGTTAATTAGTGCCGCCCGGCCCAGCGAACGCGGTGAAGTCTTGCCGCCGGTCAGGTCTGCGGATTCGTCGGCGCGCATCTACCCCCGTTCGGCCCACAATATATCGCGCGCTCAGATCAGCGATAACGCCTTGAAGGTGCTTTATCGCTTGCGCAAGGCGGGATTTCAGGCCTATCTGGTCGGCGGTTGCGTGCGCGATCTGCTGTTGGGGCGCGAACCCAAGGATTTCGACGTGGTGACCGACGCTCATCCCGAGCAGGTGAGGGGCGTGTTCCGCAACTGTCGCTTGATCGGTCGACGCTTTCGCCTGGCCCACGTGCATTTCGGTCAGGAAATCATCGAGGTGGCGACCTTCCGCGCGCTCAATCACGAGGAGGGCGAAGGCGAACGGGTGCTGGAGCGGGACGGCCGGATACTGCGGGACAATGTCTACGGTTCCATAGAAGAAGACGCCTGGCGGCGCGACTTCACCGTCAATGCCCTCTATTACGATATCAACGATTTTTCGGTGGTCGACTATGTCGGCGGCATGCAGGACCACCAGGCCAGCGTGCTGCGCCTGATCGGCGATCCGGACCGGCGCTACCGGGAGGATCCGGTGCGCATGCTGCGCGCGGTCCGTTTCGCCGTGAAGCTGGGCTTCACGATACACCCGAGTTGCGCGGAGCCTATCCCCAAGCTGGCTTATCTGCTCAATTCCATCCCGCCGGCCAGGCTTTATGAAGAAGTCGTCAAGCTGTTGATGTCGGGCTATGCCGCGCAGACCTTCGAGCAGTTGCGCCATTACCGCTTATTCGGCGCGCTGTTCCCGGAGACCGAAGCCTGTCTGGCTCGCGAACCCGAAGGCTTTCCCCTGACTTTCCTGGCCAAGGCCCTGGAGCGGACCGACGACCGCATACAGGAAGACAAGTCGGTGGCACCGTTTTTTCTGTTCGCCGCCCTGTTGTGGGAGCCGGTGAGGACGCAGGCCCAGGAGCGTATCCGGTCGGGCGACAACGATGTGTTCGCTTATCAGGAAGTGGCCGCCGAAGTGATTTCTCGCCAAGTGCGCTATATCGCCATTCCGCGCACCATTGGTCAGCCCATGCGCGAGATTTGGGCCTTGCAGCCGCGCTTCGAACGCATCAAGGGCGTCCGTCCTTATCGTTTGCTCGGTCACCCGCGTTTTCGGGCGGCCTACGATTTCCTGGTTCTGCGGGCGGAAACCGGCGAGGCTGATCCGGATCTGGCCGATTGGTGGACGCGGTTCCAGCGGGCGGACGATGCCGAGCAGAAAGCCATGACCCGTGAGGGTGGCGGGCGCAGGCGTTCCGGCCGGGCGCGCCGGCGCCGGAAAGGTGGCGCATCCGCCGGCAGCGCTTAAGCGGAGACCATGGTGAGTTCGGAAGGCGTCATCGCCTACTTGGGATTGGGCAGCAACCTGGACGATCCCTTGCGCCAATTGCGTAACGCGCGTGCCGCCGTCGCCGCACTGCCGCAGACCCGGGAGTTCGCGTGTTCCCGTTATTACCGGAGCGCACCCATGGGACCGGCCGATCAGCCCGATTACGTCAATGCCGTCCTGGCGGTCCAGACGACGCTCGAACCCGAAGCCTTGCTTTGCGCCCTGCAGGCCATCGAGGCGGCGCAGGGAAGGGTGCGCAAGGCCGGCGAGCGCTGGGGCGCGCGTACCCTCGACCTGGACATTCTGTTGTACGGCGATCGCGTCATCTGCACCGACCGCTTGACGGTGCCGCATGTCGGCATCGCGCAGCGCGAATTCGTGCTCTATCCGCTGGCGGAGATCGCTCCCGCCGATCTGGACATTCCCGGATACGGGCGCCTCGCCGATTTGCTGGACGGATGTCCGCTCAGAGGCCTCGCGGTGATCGCCGATGACTGATCGCCTTCGTCCGTTGACCGTACCGGCCTTGGCGGCGATGAAAGCGCGGGGCGAGAAGATCGCGGTTCTCACCGCCTACGATGCGAGTTTCGCCCGCGAACTCGACGAAGCCGGCGTGGATGCCGTTCTGGTCGGCGACTCCCTGGGCATGGTGATGCAGGGCGAGGCGACGACCCTGCCGGTCACGCTGGAGCACATGATTTATCACAGCCGCTGTGTAGCACGAGGTCTCCGGCGCGCCTTGCTGATCGCCGATCTGCCGTTCATGAGCTATCCCACGCCGATCGCGGCGGCCGAAGGCGCCGCCCGGCTGATCCGCGAAGGCGGCGCCCGCATGGTCAAGCTGGAAGGCGGCCGGCAGCGCGAAGCCATCGTGCGGTTTCTGGTCGACCAGAACATACCGGTCTGCGGGCATCTGGGCCTGCTGCCGCAATCCATACACAAACTGGGCGGCTACGCCGCCCAGGCCACCGACGAAGCTTCCGCGCGTACGCTGCTGGAAGACGCATTGATACTCCAGGGGGCGGGTGCGAGCCTGTTGGTGCTGGAATGCGTGCCGGCCCTGCTGGGCGAGGAAGTCAGCCGCGCGCTGACGATACCGGTCATAGGCATAGGCGCCGGCGCCGGCTGCGACGGCCAGGTGCTGGTGTTGCAGGACATGCTGGGTTTGGGTTCGGAGAATAAGCCCCGCTTCGTCAAGAACTTCCTGGCCGGGGCGTCCGGCATATCCACCGCGATACATGCCTATGTGGACGCGGTCCGCAGCGGCGAGTTCCCCGCCGCGGAACACGGCTACTGATACCCCGTCCCATGCAAACCGTGAACTCCGTGGCCGAGTTGCGTACCGTATTGCGGGACTGGCGCAAACACGGCGAAACGATCGCTTTCGTTCCGACTATGGGCAATTTGCATGCCGGCCACTTGAGACTGGTGGAGGAGGGCAGGAAGGCCGCGACCCGCGTGGTGGTCAGCATTTTCGTCAATCCCACGCAGTTCGGTCCCGGCGAAGACTTCGCGGCCTACCCGCGCACGCCCGCCGAAGACGCCGAAAAATTGCGTGCGGCGCAGGCCGACCTGCTGTTCCTGCCCGCGCCGGCCGAGCTCTATCCGGCCGGTCTGGAAGGATTGAGTTATGTGGACGTGCCGGGCTTGTCCGAGGAGCTTTGCGGCCGCTTTCGGCCGGGACATTTCCGCGGCGTCGCGACGGTGGTCTGCAAGCTGTTCAATCTCGTGCAGCCCGATGTGGCCTTGTTCGGTGAGAAGGACTATCAGCAGTTGGCCGTCATCCGCCGCATGGTCGCCGATCTGAACATGAGCCTCGATGTCGTCGGGGTGCCTACGGTGCGTGAGGAAAGCGGCCTGGCCTTGAGTTCGCGCAACGGCTATCTCTCCGAAGAGGAGAAGCATCGGGCGGCCTCGCTCTATCGCTGCCTGCAGGCAGCGGGCGAGTTCTTGCGGCGGGGCCGGCGGGATTACGCGGCCATCGAGACTGAGCAGGCGAGGGCGCTCGAATCAGTCGGTTTTCTACCCGATTATTTCGCCATCCGGCGAGTGCCGGATCTGGGCCTGCCGGACACCGACGAGCAGGCTTGGGTGGTGCTGGCGGCGGCCAAGCTCGGGAAAACCCGTTTGATCGACAATTTGCAGGTCAGGATTTGAGAAAAACCGGCCGAGATGGGCTTTTCCGCTCCGCTTGTTGCGACGGCCATGAGGCTTACGGCATAATTCCGCTCCCCTGAAAACTAGGTTAATTTCATGCAGACTACCCTATTGAAGGCCAAGATACACCGGGCGCGGGTGACGCACTCGGAGCTGGAGTATGAAGGCTCCTGCGCCATCGACGGCCATCTGCTGGATCGCGCGGGCATAAGGGAGTACGAACAGATACACATCTACAACGTCAATAACGGCGCCCGTTTCACCACCTATGCCATCCGTGCGCAGGACGGATCCGGCATCATTTCTGTCAACGGCGCGGCGGCTCGTCTTGCCGCATCGAACGACATCGTCATCATCTGCGCTTACGCCATATTGAGCCAGGCAGAGTTGGCGAACTTCCATCCCAATCTGGTTTACGTCAACGAAAGCAACCAGATCGTTCGCATCGGACATACCATTCCCGTTCAAGCCGCTTGATTCGTTCCTGAAGGAACGGCGTAGCCCCGAATCCTCCCCGGCTCGGGGCTGCTTTTTTGCTCAGCCCGCCTTATCCAGCATCCGCCGGTCGGCTCCCGATGGCAATTCCGCACCGCGGTTAAATAGCCAGGCCAAGATGTCCTCTCTGGGACGGTCCGCGTGCAAATCGCGCAACAAGAGGTGATAACCCTCCTCGTACAAGGCCAGCTTGTGCCGTGCCGTGGGCGGCAGTCGCGCCAGCATGCGCCGAATGGGATCGCGGGGAACCACCTCGTCCCGCTCGCCGTATAGGATCAGGACCGGCCCCTCGAGTTTTTTCGCCTGATCCAGCGCCTGGCCCATCAAATCGGCCAAGCCGTAAATCGCATCCAGACGTGTGGCTTTGATGACCAGCGGGTCGCGCCCGAGGTGCCTGAGCATATCCAGATTGTCCGACGGCCGGATGTGCAGGCCTTCGCCGGTCAGACGCAGGCCGGGAGCCAGGCGCACCAGCAGTTCCAGGGCCCACTTCTGATACCAGGGCATGGTTTGTCGACCCCATACCGCAGGAGCGGAAAGTATTAATCCGTCGGCCGCAGGCGGATCCTGCGAGGTCATCGCCGCGATGGCCACGGCGGCGCCCATGCTTTCTCCGAGTATCTGCAGCGGAACGCCGGGATGACGTAGCCGCACCTGGTCGGTGAACTCCTTCAAATCCCGGGTGTAGATCGGGGTTCCGGCCCACGAACCGTTTCCGGGCGCGAGGCCGAATCCCCGCTGATCGTAGGCGTAGCTGGCCACTCCGTGGCGCGCGAGAAATTCGCCCGTTGAAGCGAAGAAGCGGCTGTAGTCGTTGAAACCGTGCAAGGCCACCAGGGCCGCACGGGCCGGGCCGTTGGGCAGCCAAGCGCGCACCGGCAGCACCGCCCCGTCGGAGGCGACGAAATGGGCTCTGGCCAAGACGGGCTGCCGCGCCGCGGGACCGGAGCGAATCGGAGCTTGGCCGCAGGCTAGCAGCGGCATGACCAGCAGAACGGTACGGGCATAACGGGCGAAGCCGCGGAATGTCATGGTCATCGCGAGGGTGGCAGAGAACGTCGTACATTCTATCCGCCTTTAGCGTTTCGGCGCTTGGCAAATCGTGTCGATGTGATATATTGAACACTGTTCAATTAATCATGAACGGGTGCCGTCCCATGACACGTATCTTCATACGCTGGCTGCTCAGCCTGATCTACCGGGTTGAAATCTCCGGGCTGGAACATTTCGCCGCGGCCGGCAAACGCACGCTCATCGTCGCGAACCATGCTTCATTCCTCGACCCCATCCTGTTGTGGGCGTTCCTGCCGGAAGAAGTAACTTTCGCGATCAATACCCATATTGCCCGCCAGTTCTGGGTACGTCCGGCTCTGAAATGGGTACGCACCTTCGCCATGGATCCCACTCAACCGCTTTCGGTCAAGGCGCTCACCCACTATTTGCGGCAGGACCGCAAGGCCGTGATTTTTCCGGAAGGCCGTATCACGGTCACCGGCGCGCTGATGAAGATCTACGATGGGGCGGGATTGGTGGCCGACAAGGCGGAGGCCACGGTGTTGCCGGCACGTATCGATGGCGCCCAATACACGCCTTTCTCGCGTCTGCGCGGCGTCTTGCGCCTGCGCTGGTTTCCCAAGATTTCGATCAACCTGCTGCCGCCGCGTCGACTCGATGCCCCCGCGGACCTGCGCGGCGACCGGCGCCGCAAGCATCTGGGCACGCAACTGGAAGATCTGATGACGGAAATGGTCTTCGCCACCACGTCCCACCGCAGCACGCTGTTTCAGGCCTTGCTCGATGCACGCAAGATTCATGGGGGCGGGCGGCGCGTGCTGGAAGACATGCAACGCACTCCTTGGTCGTACAATCACCTGATCGCCCGAACGCTGGCCTTGGGTGACATGCTGGCCGGCATCACGGCGCCGGGTGAAGCGGTCGGTCTGCTGTTGCCCAGCGTCAACAACACGGTGGCCGCGTTGCTCGGTTTGCAGGTGCGGGGCCGTGTTCCGGCCTTGCTGAACTACAGCGCCGGAATTCGCGCCCTGCAATCCGCCTGTAAGGCGGCCTGTGTCGGTACCGTCCTGACTTCCCGGCGCTTCGTGGAAATCGCCAAGCTGGAGGCCGATTTGGCCGAACTCGCCATGCAGGTGCGCCTGGTTTATCTGGAGGACTTGGCGAGCGAATTGGGCCTCTGGGACAAGATAGGGGCTTGGCTGCGGGCCATGCTGCTCGACCTTAGCCGCAGCGGCCACGGCGATCCGGATGGTGCCGCGGTGATTTTGTTCACCTCGGGCACCGAGGGTACGCCCAAGGGCGTGGTGCTGTCGCACGCCAATCTGCTGGCCAACCGAGCCCAGATAGCCGCGCGGCTGGATTTCAACGCCCAAGACCGGGTGCTCAACGTACTGCCGCTGTTCCATTCCTTTGGGCTGACGGCCGGCACCCTGCTGCCCCTGATGTCCGGCTTGCAGACCTTTCTTTATCCGTCGCCGCTGCATTACCGCATCATTCCCGAACTGGCCTACGACCTGAACGCCACCATACTGTTCGGCACCAATACCTTTCTGGCCGGTTACGCCAAGCACGCCCACCCGTACGACTTCTACAGCCTGCGTTATGTCTTCGCCGGCGCGGAAAAACTGCAGGAGGACACCCGCCGGATCTGGTCGGAAAAATTCGGCCTGCGCGTGCTGGAAGGCTACGGCGCGACGGAGACCAGTCCGATATTGGCCGCGAATACGCCCATGCACTGCCGCGCCGGTACCGTGGGTCGCCTGATGCCGGGGATCCGCTACCGGCTGGAGCCCGTGCCGGGCGTGAGCCCGGGGGGCCGTTTACATGTGGCCGGCGCCAACGTCATGCTGGGCTATCTGCTGGTCGATCATCCCGGCGAACTGGTTCCGCCTGCGTCATCGGAGGGCGCAGGCTGGTACGACACAGGCGACGTGGTGGCGGTGGACGAGGACGGCTACGTGGCCATCAAGGGACGCATCAAGCGTTTTGCCAAGGTAGGCGGTGAAATGATCTCACTGGCCGCGGTGGAGGAATTGGCCGGCCAGGTCTGGCCCGGTGCCCTGCACGCGGCGATCGCCCTGCCGGATGCCCGTAAAGGCGAGATTGTCGTGCTGGCGACCGAACACCGGGATGCCGACCGCGTGCAGTTGGCCGGACAGGCGCGGCTGTCCGGACTTAGTGAACTGCATCTGCCGCGCGAGGTCGTGTACGTCGAGAAGCTGCCCCTGCTGGCGACCGGCAAGTTGGATTATCCGGGGGTCGTGTCCTTGCTAGGGTGAGGCAAGCTTCCTCGGGCCGGCTATTCGCTCTCCAGGCGGATTTCCACATAGGCTTCGTCGCGTATGCGGCGCAGCCAGAGTTCGGTTTCTTCGTCGGCCTTGCGCTTGAATAGCTCCTCGCGCGCCCGGTTTTTGCGGAACTCGTCGCCGTCGTCGGATTGCTGGCGTTCCAGAACTTGTATGAGATGCCAGCCGAACTGGGTTTGCACAGGCTCGCTCAACTGGTTGATTTCCAGCTTGTTCATGGCCTCCTCGAACGGCGGAACCAGGGCTCCCGGCTGTACCCAACCCAGTTCGCCGGCCTTGATGGCCGATCCCTTGTCGTCGGAGTGGCCGCGCGCCAGGCTGCCGAAGTCGTCGCCGTTCTCGATGCGGCTTTTCAGCGCCAGCAGTTTTTTCTTCGCGTCGTCGTCGGACAGCACTTCGTTGGGCTTGATGAGGATATGGCGGACGCGGGTCTTGGTCATCAGGTGCTGATCCCCACCCTTGACGCCGATCAGCTTGATGAGGTGATAGCCGCTGGAGCTGCGTATGGGGCCTTCCACGCCGCCTTCTTTCATGTGATCGACCAGATCCGCGAACAAGCTGGGAATTTCGCTCTTCTTGCGCCAGCCCAATTCGCCGCCTTTCAAGGCTTGCTCGCTGTCGGACGCGCTGAGCGAGGCCTGCTTGAAGTCCAGCCCGGCGCGTATGTCTTCCAGCAGTTTGTCGGCTTTTTCCTTGGCCTTCTGCACCTGGGCCGGGGATGCCGCCTGCGGAGTGGCGATCAAAATATGGGCCAGCAGGTATTGGGTGTCGGAACTGGCGCCCGATGGATTTTGGGTTTCCAGGTAGTTTTGAATTTCCCGGTCGCTGATCTTGATCTGGCTATTGATCTGGCTGCTGCGCAAGCGGCTGACGGCGATCTCGTTGCGGATCTGATCGACGAAGTCGGCATAGTCGATGTCTTCCTGGCGCAATGACTCGCGAAACTCCTCCACGCTCATGTTGTTGCGCTGGGCGATCTGCTGCACGGCGGTACGCAGGGTTTCTTCGTCGACCCGTACGCCGGCCTTTTCGGCCATCTGGGCCTGCAGTTTGTCGACGATCAGGCGTTCCAGTACCTGTCGCGCCAGTACGCTGTCGGGCGGGAGGGCGGTATTGCCCTGCCTCAGGCTGCGTTTGACGCCGTCGAGTTTCTGCAGCAACTCGCTTTCCAGTATCACCCCGTCGTCGACCACGGCGACGATGCGGTCCACGGGGCGCTCGGCCTGTGCAGTCAGGGCGAACACGCCCAGCGTCAGGGTGAGCAATAAACCGGGCAAGCTAGGCATGGTATTCGGGAGAGTGAGGTGGCGGTGGGACATGGGCTTAAAACTCGTTTTCCAGGCGGTAGCCGGTGATGCTGCGAGACAGGAACTGGTCGACTTCGTTGCCCAGCCGAGTCAGGCCCTTGAATTCGAGCTGGAAGAATATGCCATTGTTGACCTGTGCATCCGAGGTCACGGAACCGGTACTGCTGCCGTTCAGATAGCGCAGGCCGATGAGACTGAAACGCCAGCAACAAGTTTCGCGCTCCACCCCGAAAAAGGTTTCCGTAGTGACCTGGTTGAGCAGGGAGTATTGCCAGCGGCCGATTACGTTCCAGCCTTCGGCGAACGGCAGGCGGAAAGAGGCATCGGTCTGCTCGACCCGCACCAGGTCCAGATTGGGATCGCGCCGGTAGCGGTAGGAAAGATTCAGCAACTGGTTGCGGCGATCGTTGTATTGCAGGCTCAACTCGCTGCGATCGATGGCGCTGCGCGTGGGATTCCATTGCCCGGTGGTGCGCAGCCGCCAGACGTCGGTCAGCGCGGACGACAATTCACCCACCAGATTCGACCGCCCGGATGTTTTCGCCGTCGTGGTGGGAAGCAGGTTGACCTCCCGGTCACGGAAATAGAACACTTCGCCGACACTGAGCTTGAGGCGCTCCAGGCCGCTCTCGTGGTCGATGAAACGGGTGGTTACGGCCGGAGTAATCTGATTGGCGTCGGACAAGCGGTCGGTGCCGGCGAATCCGTTGTCGCGGAACAACTGGTAGAAATTGAAATCGTATTCGGCCGAGTCGAAGATCGGTATGTCGGTTTGGTCGATCTTCGGCCGATAAAGGTAGAACAGCCGGGGCTCCAGTGTCTGGGTCCAGGCTTTTTCCGCCAGGTCGAACTCGCGGTCGAAATAAAGCCCGCTGTCCACGGAAAATACCGGGGCGGTGCGGCTCACGTCGTTGCGTATCGAGGCCACGCCGTTTAGCGCCTTGAGCCTGTCGATTTCAGTGGCGGCGACGCTACCGGTGTCCGGCCAGGACATCCAGTACTGGGTGTACTGCAGCGCGAAGCTGGGCGTGATGTAGCCGGCGGCACCACGCAAGGGATAGTAGAGCCGCGGGCGCAGGTTGAGGCGTTGCGCGGTGACCCGGTCTTCCGCCGCGCGGTGGGCGAAGTTTACAACTTCGGCCTGGGTTTCGAAGATGAGTCCCGTGTCGAAGACCCCGTGACCGGAATTGAAAGTCAGTTGGGGTAGGCGCGAATACGGGCTCGCCGCCTGGGTGACCAGGGGATCGATGCTGAGGTAGTGGTCGGCGGAAGCCGTCGCCGCGTAGCCTTCGCCCTGATAGGTCACGCTTCCGTTGCTGCGCATGAAGCGGCTGTTCTGCACGTGCAGTACGTTGCCCAACTCGCTCAGATAGCGCGGGTCGGTGACATAGTTCAAATCCACCAGCGAGGAAATGCTTTCGTTGAATTGGGTCTGGTTCTTGAGGGTGAACAAGCCGCGGCTGCTTTGCCGGACGTCGTCGTGGGGCATGTACTCGCCGCCGACCACACCCCGTGTCATTTCGGTCAGATAGCGGAACTCGCCGCGGACCAATTGCCCGCGGTTGGTGATCTCGCGCAGCCAGACGGTGGCGTCGTAGTTGGGCGACAGGTTGAGGTAATACGGGATGGAGAAGTCGAAGCCGCCCACCTTGGTGTAGGCGAAGTTCGGCGTCAGGAAGCCCGATTGTCTGCGGTCGTCGACGGGGAAGCTCATCACCGGCGTCCAAAGGATGGGAACGCCCTTGAATTCCAGCCAGGCATTTCGGGCCAGGCCGCGGCCCGAGCCCTTGTCTATCTCGGCCTTATCGGCATGTATCATCCAGGACTGATCGCCCGGCGGGCAGGTCGTGTAGCTGACCGTGTCGTAGCGCGAAACGGTCTTGCTGTCGATATGGGTCAGCCGTGAGGTGCCCCGTGCCGGAACGGTTTCGATCACGAACTGGGAGTTGCGCAGCACGCCCTCGTCGGTCTTCATTTTCATGTAGGCCGTGTCGGCGGCGAAAGACAGGCCTTTTTCCCGGTAAAGCACATTGCCCTGGGCGCTGAGCGCGCCGGATGCGTTGTTATGGGTGACGAAGTCGCCGGACAGGCGCTGATCGGCGCGCAGCAGGTCGGCCGAACCCTTGAAGTTGGAGACTTCGCCACCGACCAGTTCGGCGGCGTCGGATTCGATTTCCAACGGCGTGGATTCGCGCAGCAGGCGGTCTTCTTCCGTCATCAGGAACAGGGTGGACGGCGTGATTTCCGATTTGTGCTTGCCGCAACTCAAACGCCAGGGATCCTCCGGCAGGCGAGCCATGATGCTTTTGAAGCGAAGCTCGTCCTGGTCGGTCATGGTTTCCGCCGCCGCCCAGTTCTCGCTCGCCTCACCGGCCTCGCCGACCCGGTGGGCCTGGCCGCGCGGATCGGCGCCTACCAGCCCGCATTCCCAGGCGCGATCGGGGCTGGCCTTGCAGGTCCAACCCGGTTTTTCCGCCGATGCGGGCTTGGTGCCGACCGTGGCGGGTAGGGGCGGGGCCGTCACGCCGGACAGGCGTTTGACCGGTTCGGCCGGTTTTTCGACCGGCCGAACCGGCGCGGCGATCCGAGGCTCGGACTTCGCCGGTGGAGTCGGTGTTGGCGCCGCGGCGGGGGCGGGTGGCGGCTCCGGACGGGCCACGGCGCGGGGCGTCTCGGCCCGGCGCACGGGTTCCACTGGCGTGCGTTCGGTTTCCGCGCCGGGTGCCGGCGTCTCGGCTTTTTTCTTCCCGGTGACACACACCCATTCCTTGCCGTCGGCTCCGCCGCGCTGACAATCCCAACCGGTGGCTGCCAAAGCGCTGCCCGCCCAAGGGCTAAGCAACAGGGCCAGAGTGCTGCGGCGGATGATCGGCGAGGACATTCAGCGTGTAGGAGTGGAGTAGGGCCGGGCTCGCTGCACCGCGCGCGGAGAGGCCGCGGCGGAATTCGAGCTGCAAGGGCGTGAGGGCATGGGTAATGGTGCTGATTGAGATAGAATGTCGCCATTTTACCGCAAGCTCCCAGTTCTACGAGCTTTTTTCGACGAGGACCCCGCGACCCATGTGTACGACTGTCCCGGACGAGCGGCTTTCCGCCTTGTCCGATTGGCTGAGCCGCGAGCTCGGTCACACGGCCGGCGCGCTCCGGCCGGCTTCCAGCGACGCGAGCTTCCGTCGCTATTTCCGCCTGACCCTGCCCGATGCCAGCTTCATCGCCATGGATGCGCCGCCCGCTCACGAGGACGTGCGTCCCTTTCTTAAGGCGGCGGAACTGTTGAGCCGGGCCGGGGTGAACACACCGGCGGTGCACGCCGCCGACGAAGACCGTGGTTTCCTGCTGCTGGACGATTTCGGCAGCGCAAGCTACCTGGACCGCCTCAGCGAGGAAAGCGTCGAACGGCTCTATGGCGACGCACTCGACGCTCTGGCACGCCTGCAGACGGGGGTAGACGTCGGCGCGGCAGAACTGCCCGCTTACGACGAAGCCCTGCTGCGGCGGGAAATGGATTTGTTCAAGGACTGGTTTCTCGAACGCCTGGTCGGATTAGAACTCACGACGGGCGAGGCGGCTCTTCTGGACGAGACGTGGCGTTTGCTCGTCGACTCCGCCCTGGAGCAGCCCAAGGTCTGCGTGCACCGGGATTACCATTCGCGCAACCTCATGGTGACCGAGAGCGATAATCCGGGCGTACTGGATTTTCAGGACGCGGTGATAGGGCCCGTTACCTACGATTTGGTGTCCCTGCTGCGCGACTGCTACATCGCCTGGCCACGCGCCCGAGTGGACGGCTGGGCGCTGGCCTATCACGACAGGATGGTCGCGGAAGGCGTGCTGGCGAACTCAGCGCCCCAGCGTTTCCTGCGCTGGTTCGATCTGATGGGCGTGCAGCGCCACCTCAAGGCCATAGGAATCTTCGCCCGTTTGAAGCTGCGCGACGGCAAGCCGGGTTATCTCGGTGACATCCCCAGGACGATGGATTACGTGACCGGCGCGAGTGCCCGCCATCCGGAACTGGCCGGCTTTCGTGATTTTCTGTTGGGGCGCGTGCTGGAGCCTGCGCGCGAGGCGCTCGGCGGGCATACGGCATGAGAGCGATGATACTGGCAGCGGGCAGGGGCGAGCGCCTGCGCCCGCTCACCGACCATACGCCCAAGCCTTTGTTGAATGCCGGCGGACGGCCCCTGATCGAACATACCCTGATGGCCCTGGTCGGGCAGGGTTACCACGAAATCATCATCAACCTGGCCTACCGGGGCGTCCAGATTCGCGAGTATCTGGGCGATGGCGCCCGCTGGGGCGCCCACATCGACTATTCCGACGAGGGCGAGGAGGCCCTGGAAACCGCGGGTGGCATCCATAAGGCGCTGCCGCTGTTGGGCGATGGGCCGTTTCTGGTGGTCAACGGCGATATCGCCAGCGATTACCCCTATGCCCGACTTCGCGCGCATCCTGATTCTCTCGCGCACCTGGTGATGGTCGAAAATCCCGGCCACCATCCGGCCGGCGATTTTGCCTTGGACGCAGGGCGTTTGAGCAGCGAGGGGGAGCCGCGTCGCACCTACGCCGGCATAGGTGTTTATCACCCGGATCTTTTCGCCGGCCGCCGGTCCGGCAGGTTTCCCCTGGCGCCGTTGCTCCGGTCAGCCATGGCGGACGGGCAGGTGAGCGGAGAATTGTACGGCGGATTTTGGATGGACATAGGCACCGAAGCGCGTTTGCGGGAGTTGGACCAGAGGCTGGCGAAGCATGAATAAACCCATTATTACCGATCGTGGCCAGTTGCTGGCCGATTGGCGCCAGCGCGCCGGACACTTTGAGCGCGAGATCAACAAAGTCGTATTGGGCCTGGAAGACGCGGTGCGCGCCCTCACCGTCGCCGTGTTCGCGCGCGGCCACGTCATGCTGGAAGGCGACGTGGGGGTCGGCAAGACCACGCTGCTGCGCGCCGTGGCGCGTGGCCTGGGTGGTGCCTACGAGCGTATCGAAGGTACGGTGGACCTGATGCCCAACGACCTCATCTATCACACCTATATCAACGAGGCGGGCAAACCCCAGGTCGACCCCGGCCCTATCCTCAAGCACGGCGAAGACTTGTCGGTCTTTTTCTTCAACGAGGTCAACCGTGCCCGCCCTCAAGTGCATGCGCTCCTGCTGCGGGTGATGGCGGAGCGCAGCGTCAACGCCTTCAACCGCGAATACCATTTTCCGCACCTGCAGGTCTTTGCCGACCGCAACCGGGTGGAACGCGAAGAAACCTTCGAGATGCCCTCGGCGGCGCGCGACCGCTTCCTCATGGAAGTCCACATCGCGACCCCGACAGACCCCGATTTGCAGCGCCGTCTCATGTTCGATGCGCGCTTCCACGATGTGGATCGGCTCATCAACACCATCGAGCCGGACGTGCTGCCCTACGCCGGCTTGGCCGAGATCGCCCGCGCCATCCAGCACGAGGTGCAGGCCAGCGATACGCTCCAGCTTTATGCCCTCAATCTGTGGTTGGCGACCCGCCGGCCGCAGGATTACGGCGTGGGGCTGGATGGCGTGGACATGAACCGGCTGATCCTGGCCGGAGCGAGCGCGCGCGGCATGAGCATGCTGATGCGCGCCGCCCGCGTGACGGCCTGGCTGGACGGCCGGGACTACCTCGTGCCGGAGGATATCCGTGCGGTGTTCCGCACCACGGTCGCGCACCGGATATTTTTCACGCCGGCTTACGAGATGCGCCGGGATGGCCTGATAGGTCCGCTGGTGGATGCCATCCTCGACAAGGTTGCGGCCCCTTGACCGCGGAGTTTTATTACCGGGTCGGCTGGCGCGCGCGCGGCAGCCGACCGGGAAGGCATCCCGGCGTGCAGTCGGGCGCTGGCTTCGATTTCCTTGGGCATGTCCCGCTGATCGACCATCCCGACCCGCGCCACCTGGACATCCGCGCCACCCTGGCCGATCCCGCAGGGCAGTTGATGGTTAGACGATACCGACAGCGTGCGGCCATCCCGGTCTATCTGGTCGCCGACCTCTCGGCCTCCATGGGATTTTCGGGCACGCAGCCTAAGATGGAGCTGATCGCCGAATTTGCCCGCTCGCTCGCCTGGTCGGCCTGGCGCAGCGGCGACTATTTCGGTTTGTATGCCTGCGACCATGGCATCCGTCCGGATCTGAGTCTGCCGTTGAGGGCGTACAAAGGATTGGACGAGGATTTGTTCGACCGCTTGCGCCGATTCCGCCCGTCCGCGTCTGATGCCCGCAGTTTGGCGGAAGTGCCGAATGACATGAGCCGCGAGAAGTCATTGATCTTCCTGGTATCGGATTTTCACCTGCCCGACACCGAACTGCGTGGACTGCTGGAAGCCTATGCCGGACACGACCTGGTGCCGGTGGTGTTATGGGACAGTGCCGAATACGAGAAACTGCCGCGCTGGGGCCTGGCGGAGTTGCGGGATCCCGAAACCGGCCGACGCCGGCGCCTGTTCCTGCGCCCGGCGCTACGCGAAAACATCCGTCTAAGCTATACGCAGCGCAGGGAGGAACTCGCCCGACTTTTCGCCCCTTACGGGCGAGAGCCCTATTTCATGGTCGACCGATTCGACCCCGACAAACTCACGCATTATTTCCACGCATCGTGAGCTGACTTCGAATCCCATTTCCCGCTGAGAGCGGGCAAGAGACCGTTTTTGATGAGTCATAAAGTGTGAACGCGTTCACGGTATCCCACAAAACTGTGAACTTATTCACAGTTTTTGGCTGCCGATAAGCCAACCTTCGATCAAAAACAAGGATGCCGACATGAGCCACCTCAGTGAGTGTGTCCTTGCTGCGCTTAAGTTCACTCCGCTGGAAGCATCGTCCGTATAAAAAGTTGTACAGAGCCGGGAGGGCCGGATGAATCGGCAAGTCGAACGACTTGGGGTCATCGGTGAAGGGTGCAGATTATAAGGGTGTCGCTCGTAACGGTTTTTGATGAAACTCGGTCGCAGTATATATATTATTATAGATATCGTTGCACGAGCTGGTGGTTCGATAAAAATGCGGGAGAGTGCCAAAATGGTTCAGGATACGCATCATGATTTGCTCGAGATACGAATTCACAATAAATCTCTGAGTTTGCAGAATATTATTTGGGAGTATTGTATCAGGAATTATGTAATTCCCGCTCGGGCCCAAAATCAGTCGACCGTTTCCATCCGTCTCGGAGATCTTCCGGCAAAGCTCGCCGAGCGGCAAACTTACACCCTTATAGGACTGGCTTTAAAATCAGTCGAATTTGAAGAAAAATATCGTATAAGGCTGTTATCAGTTAATCAGTCTGAAGATATGAGAAATATCTTTTTTAACTATTTCATTTTGCCTTGAATTCCCCGTGATCTTGTATTGCGCTTAGCGTGAATAATTGAACGGGGCCTAAAATTTAGTTTTATACTCGTTGTTTCCCCTCATCGACTCAGGTTTAACCGGATGGTATGAGGTTGGGGGATAGGCCTTGCCGGCCGGGCGTTGACACGGTTCGAACTCATCCCTAGCTTGGGCCCGGCATGGGAAAAAAGCCGCACGAGAAATGGCCGAGCCGATCTAAGGATTTTATCGAGCTCCTCGGTTCGGTTGACGGATTTGGGTCGATTATTGCTAGCCCTGTCTGGACATCTGACCAAGGAGTCCAAACATGTCCGACGATCTGACCCAACACAGCGCCGCCGAACTGGTCGCGCTTTACCGCCGCAAGGCGGCTTCACCTGTCGAAGTGACCAAGGCCGTGCTGGCGCGTATCGAGGCGCTGCAGCCGCGTTTCAACGCCTATCGGGTCGTCAATGCCGAAGGCGCGCTGATCGAGGCGAAAGCCTCGGAAACACGCTGGCGGCGCGGAGAGCCGCTGGGGTCGCTGGACGGCGTGCCGGTGGCTTTCAAGGATTTGCTGCATGTGAAGGGATTCCCTACCCGCAAGGGCAGCGTCGCAACCCAGGAAAGACCACAAGCGGAAGATTCGCCGGCGGCGGCACGCTTGCGGGAGTCAGGGGCTGTGATCCTGGGCAAGACGCAGACCGCCGAGTTCGGCTGGAAAGGCCTGACGGAGACCGAGCTCGGCGGCGTCACCCGTAATGCCTGGGACAGCGACTACGCCAGCGGCGGCAGCAGTGGCGGCGCGGCGGTGTCCGCCGCGCTGGGCCTGGGACCCTTGCAGATCGGCACGGACGGCGGCGGGTCCATCCGCCAGCCCGCTTCGGTGAACGGTGTGTTCGGTTTCAAGCCCAGCTACGGCCGGGTGCCCGGCTTTCCGCCGGCGCACAACGGCAATCTGTTCCACCTGGGGCCTCTGACCCGCACGGTGACGGATGCCGCTCTGGCGCTCAACGTCATTTCGGCCCCGGACGTGCGCGACTGGACCGCGCTGCCCTATGACAACCGCGACTGGACCGCCGACCTCGAAGGTGGCATCAAGGGATTGCGCATCGCCTACAGCAAGAACCTGGGTTATCTGCAGGTCGATCCCGGCATCGCCGCCATCGTAGCCAAGGCGGTGGCGCGGCTGGCCGATCTGGGCGCGATCGTCGAGGAGGCGGATCCCGGCATCAGCGATCCGTCTCCGATACTCGAAGCCCTGGCGGCCGAGCGGGCGATCCGGCTGCGGAAGGAGATCGGCGACGCCGGCCTGGCGCTGATCGATCCCAAAATCCGCGAGTCGGTCGAACGCGCGGAGCGACACACCCTCGCCGACGTGGTGGAAGCCAACGAGCGCCGCTGGGCGCTGGCGGTGCAGTTGCGGCGATTCCATCAGAAATACGATTTGCTGGTGACCCCAGTCACCTCGCAACCGGTGCCCCGCGTCGGCACGGCTCCGGCCGCGCCTTTCCTGTCGCCGTTCAACCTGACCCAGCAACCCGCCGCTTCGGTACCGGCCAGCGTGGACCTCAACGGCCTGCCGGTCGGCTTGCACATCGTCGGCCCTCCACACGCCGACGCCCTCGTGCTACGGGCGGCGCGGGCCTTCGAAATCGCCCAGCCCTTCCACGCTCCGCACATCGATTCTCTGCGCGCCAGCGTGCCCGTCTGAGGTTTTCGCTCTAGTTAGCCGCGGCAGCCATGGAATGGCCGCGCGCGGTCTACCGGCGCAGTTTCAGTTGCGCCATGGTGGCGGCCAGAACGATGGCGAAAAGAACGAAGGCGGCTGCGGAGGCGTAGCCCATGTTCCACCAGCGGAAGCCTTCCTGGAACATCAAAAGGCCTAGGCTCAGGGTGCTGTTAGCGGGGCCGCCCTGAGTCATCACATAGGGTTCGGCGAACAACTGGAAGTAGCCGATCATGGTGATGACGGTCACGAACAGAAAGGTGGGGGCCAGCATGGGCAGTGTGATGTAGCGGAATTGCCGCCAATTGCTGGCGCCGTCTAGCACCGCGGCTTCGTACAGTCTCGCCGGAATGTTCTGCAGACCGGCGACCAGGATGATCATGTTAAAGCCGAAATTCTTCCAGATCGCCATCAGTATGAGGGACGGCATCGCCCAGTCTGGGTCGCCCAGCCAATCGATGGGAGCGACCCCGATCAGACCCAGTGCGTAGTTGAGAAAGCCGTAACGTGGGTGGTAGAGATAGCGCCAGACCACGGCCACGGCCACCAGGGTGGTGACCACGGGCAGAAAGAGCAGGGTGCGGAACAGGCCTTTGAAGCGCGTCAACCTGTGATTGACCAGCAGGGCGGCTCCGAGCGATACGGCCACCGACAGCGGGCCGCCGGCAATCACGAAATAGAGGGTGTTTTTCAACGCCACCCAGAACAGCGGGTCGGCCAACAGGTGCGTGTAGTTGTCCAGGCCTATCCAGCGCAGGGTGTCCGGGTCACCCAGCGCGTAGATGTCGAAATCGCTGAAGCTCAAGACCAGCGCGGCGGCGACCGGCAGGAAGAAAAACAGGACGATCAGCGTCAGCGCCGGGGCGACAAACCAGATGCCCGGATTAATGTGCCTGAGAGTATTCATTGCAGCGATCAAATGAGTGTTCCGGCATTTTGCGACTTTATGTTGCGGTCTACCAAATTGCCGTGATGAAGCAAGCCGACGAGCGGCCATTCGTTCTTCGAGCTCGCCTCTTCCCCCAGGCGATTTCACTCGGATGGTGCTTGCTGCGCAACAGCGATAAAACACCCTAGTTGCTTAATCAACAGCTATCGAGTCCCGGCCATCGTCCGCTTGCCGGCTTTTTTGCCTGGCGAGCGCTACCGTATGACCGGTAAACCAGGGGAAATGTCTGTATGTCGGTGGGTCCGCCCAGGCCGTCCCGGGCCGACAAACACGATGAGTTTGGGCCGGCACATTATCTGCTGTAGTGGCTTGCGTCCAGGAGCGCGGGAGTTCGGCCCCGGAGTGCGACGGCCTGGGCCGAATCGGAATCGCGGTGCCCAGCGCCGTAGCCGTCTGCCAAGTATCTCGCCGTCGATCCCCCCGCCGCTCGATACCGTTGTCCATCGACGTTCCCGCGTCGACATGCGAGTAACCCTGTTGTCTGTTCATGGAGAAAAATATGCTCTTCAAATCCTCGTTAAGAAATCTGCTGCCCCTCGTCGGCGCCATCGCCCTGGCCGGTGCGGCCCAGGCGGAAGACACCGTCGCGCCGGCCATTCCCGGCGTCATTGCGGCCAACACGAAAGTCACCCTGATCAAAGAAGGATTCAACGGCACCGAAGGTCCGATCGGTCTTACCGATGGAAGTCTGCTGTTTACCGAAACCCAGGCCAACCGTATCGTGCGGATTTCGACCGAAAACAACGTTTCGACCTTCCTGGAAAATACCAACGGTGCTAACGGCCTGGGTTTCAACGCGGCCGGGGAACTGATCGCCGTGCAGACGCTTAAGCCCAAGGTCGGCATTATCTATCCGGCGGCGAAAGAAAAAGTCTTTGCCGAGAATTACGAAGGACAGGCTTTCCAGCGTCCCAACGATCTGGTCGTCGACAAGCAGGGCGGCGTCTATTTCACCGACAGCGGCACGCGCCCGAGCAAGGAAAATCCCACTCCGCCGGCGTCCACTCCCGGCGTTTATTACATTACCGCGGCCGGCAAACTTGTCCGTTTGGCCAACGATATCGAACGTCCCAACGGCATCCAATTGAGCAAGGACGAAAAAACGCTGTACGTCGCCAACACCCAGGGCGAATACATCTTGAGTTACGACGTTACGGGCGAGGGCAAGGTCGGCGAGAAGAAAAACTTTGCCAAGCTCAAAGGCTGGACGAACGGCGAAGGCGGCTGGTCCAGCGGGGCGGACGGCCTGGCGACCGACGACAACGGGCGCCTCTACGTCGCATCCAATGCCGGCATCGAAGTCTTTAGCGATAAAGGCGAAGGGCTGGGCGTGATCCCCTTGCCGAAGAAGCCGCAAAACATTGCTTTTGCCGGTGAAGACAAGAAGACACTGTACGCCGTCGGGCGCGGAGCCGCCTACAAGATCGAAACCCTGGCGACCGGCATCAAGGGGCGTTTGAAATAACCCATACCGGCGAGGCGCGCGCTGTCGCGCTCCCACTTTCCCCTCGATGGTCCCCGCGGCTAATCTCGCGGGGACACTTGTAACCGGCAGCGTTCGCGCTGCCGGTTTTTTTTGGAACGAAATTTCTCTCGTCGCTTTCCCATAAGCGGCTCCCCTTCAAACGCCTCAACTTTGAGCGGCGCCGACAGCATGGCGAAGCTATGGCAACAGCAGCTTCGTCGACGCAAGGGACGCCAAAGTCCGGTGCGGTGCTTAGGCAAGTGATCCCTGCCTAGCTAGGCACGGGCGTCTTGAGCTCATGCCTTGGCGTTTACCGCTATCTGTTTTATATATCGAAATGAATATTTCCTGGGCATGACAGGCTTGGGGCGATCTGCGATTGGATGTGCCGTATTCCGGGCTGTTCAACCGGTTACGCTCCCGTGCTGGAGCTGCGAGATGGCCTTGCTTGGGAAATTGACAGCGCTTAATGCCTTCCATTACGTTATATCCGTAACGATATAAAAATGCTCGCGGCAAGGGTATACCGGCTTTGGCCGCATGGCCGACGGTCGGGACGGTATGGGCCGGGCGCCGGCAAGCTTCGTTCGTCAGGTCGTTTACATACAAATCATGGGATCGTTTGGGAAAATAATGCGGATCAAATCGCTTAAGTGGGGCATATATCTCGTATTGCTACCTAGCCTGAGTTTTGCCTGGTGGAACGACGACTGGAGTTCGCGTCGTCAGGCGACGGTGGATGCGGGGGTGACGGGGGCGGACATTCAGGAGACCTTGAGCGAGTTTCCCCTGCTGGTGCGGTTGCACACGGGCAATTTCGGCTATTTCGCCGAGTTGGCGGAGAACGGCAAGGACCTCCGTTTCATGCTGGACGACAAGACGCCGCTGAAGCACAGCATCGAGAAGGTCGACGCGCTCAACGAACTGGGCCTGGTGTGGGTGAAGTTGCCCACGGTGCGCGGCGGGGTCAGCACCGACGGCTTCTGGCTCTACTACGGCAACGCCAATGCGGCCGAAGGCTCCGATTCCAAGGGTCTGTACGACGTCAACCAGGCTTTGGTCTACCACTTCGCCGAAGGCGAGACCCTGCCGCAGGACGCCACGGCCTATGCCTCCCATGCCGCCGATTCCAAGGCCACGGTCGATGCGGCCGGCTGGATCGGCGCGGCGGCCAAGTTCAGCGGCGCCGGCGGCATCAGCGTGCCGGCCGCCCCGCAGTTCGCCCTGACGCCCGAGAAGGGCTACACGCTCTCGGCCTGGGTCAAGCTCGATGCGGCGCAGGGCAACGCCGTGCTGGCGCAAGCCAAGGACGGTGCTTCCGCGCTGGAACTCGCGGTGCAGGGCACGGCTCTGGTCGCGCGTTATCAGGGGACGGGTGCCGCGGCGCAAACCCCGGCCGCCAACCTCACTTCGGCCAAGTGGCAGCACGTCGCCCTGATCGCCCGCAAGGATAAGCTCGAACTCTATGTCGACGGGGTGAACACCGGCAGCGTGCCCATCAATCTCGCCGCGCTCAATCCGGCCCTCAGCTTCGGTCAGGGTTTGACCGGCTCGCTCGACGAAATCCAGGTCGCCAACCTGGCCCGGCCCGCCGACTGGATCAAGCTTGCTTTCCGCAGCCAAAGCCCCGACTTCAACGTCCTCGCCTACGGCCAGGACGAAAGCAAGGGCAGCGCCGGCGGCCCCAACTACTTCCTCATCATCCTGCAAAGCCTCACGGTCGACGGCTGGGTGGTCATCGCCTTGTGCGGCGTCATGTTCGTCATCAGCTCCCTGGTCATCGTCACCAAGGGCTTAAGCCTCAAGCGCGCGCGCCAGGACAACGACGCCTTCCTCGCGCAATACCGCGGCATGGGCGCGAGCAGCGACATCGCCACGCTCGATCAGGAAGAAACCGAAGAAGAACAGGAAATCGCCGACTCCGCCTTTCTCGAAGCCTTGGTCGGCAACCACGACCACTTCCAAAGCTCGCCCATCTACCACGTCTACCACGCCGGGGTGGCCGAGTTGAAGAAACGCCTGAGCCACACCGCCGACACCACCCATCTGAGCACCGAGGCCCTCAACGTCGTGCGCACCCGGCTCGATGCCGCGGTGGTGCGCGAAGGGCAAAAGCTCAACAAAAACATGGTGCTGCTCACCATCGCCATCTCCGGCGGACCGTTCTTAGGCCTGCTCGGCACCGTGCTCGGCGTCATGATCACCTTCGCGGTGATCGCCGCCACCGGCGATGTCAACATTAACTCCATCGCCCCCGGCATCTCCGGCGCCCTGCTCGCCACCGTCGCCGGCCTCGCCGTCGCCATCCCCGCGCTGTTTGCCTACAACTACCTGCTCACCCAGATCAAGGACGTCACCGCCGACATGCGCGTGTTCACCGACGAATTCCTCGCCACCATCGAGGAACGCATCGCCGACCGGCAGCGGGGTTAAGCCATTGAGCAGGAAGCCATCCCGATTTTGCCGTTTGCTCTTGGGACCCACGCCCCGTTCAGCCGCACTGAGCATCGCAGCTTGCCGGGCGGAACAGCCCAACGGGGTGCCGCACGGATGCGGCGCGTCGGCAGAGGGGCAGGAGCCCCTTCTGCCGACCCCGACCGGTAAGCGAGAAGCGCAAGGGGCGAGCCGCAAGGCGAGCGGGCGAACCCTGGATGGTTTGCCCTGGGCTTGCAAGCGCAGCAGGACTGCGGAGCGCGGCAAGTTGCGGCTGCCGGGTGGCCTTTTCTTTGGATACTTTCTTTTGGCCAAGCAAAAGAAAGTATCTCGCCATCCGGTGCGAGAACCGGATTCAAACCGCTTTCGCGTAGCGAACTCAACCAAGTGCATCTTGGTTTGGGTACCCGCATACACCTTCGGATTCACAGAACAATTTTTGACGCTGGCCTAACCATGAAAGTCGAAGAAGAAGGCAAGGTCTACGACGACATCAACATCACGCCCATGCTCGACGTGGCCTATGTGTTGTTGCTCATCTTCATCATCATGACCACCGCCACCGTACAGGGCATCAGCGTCAACCTGCCCAAGGCCAGTTCCACGCCGTCGCTGTCGAAACCGAAGACCAAGGCCATCTCCATCACCCAGGACGGCACCGTCTACCTCGACACCTATCCGGTCTCGATCCAGGAGCTGGAGACGCGGCTGAGCCAATACAAGGCGGCCACCCCGGATCTCCCGGTGGTGCTCAAGGCCGACGCCGCCATCCAATACGAAAAGGTCATCGAAGTGCTCGACGTCGTCACCCGGTTGCAGATCAGCCAGCTCGGACTGGTCACGCAAAAGCTGGTGAAGTGATGACGCCCAAGCACCGTCTGCTGCGCCACCTGCCGGTGGCCATCGGCGTCGTATTGATTTTGCTCGTCGCCTTGGCGGTCTGGTATTTCCGCGACCTGTTCGAAAAGCCCGCGCAGACCAAGAAGACGGTGCAGCAGATCACCGTCATCCAGCCGCCGCCCCCTCCACCCCCGCCGCCGGAGCAACCGCCCCCGCCGCCCGAGGTCAAGGAAGAAAAGATCGAAGAGCCGGAACCGGAGCCCGAGCCGGAGCCCGAGCAGCCGGCCGAAGCGCCGCCGGCCGAGGACCTGGGTGTGGATGCCGAAGGCACAGCGGGCGCCGACGGCTTCGGCCTGGTCGGCAAGAAAGGCGGTCGCGGCCTGATCGGCGGAGGCGGCGGCAACGCCATCATCTGGTATGGCCAGCAGGTGCAGCGCCAGTTGGAGATCGAGTTGCAGAACCTGCTGGCCGACACGCCGGCGCGCAGGGCCGGTTATTCGGTGGTGGTGGCGGTGTGGGTAGGTACGGACGGACGGGTCAGCCGGGCCGAATTGTCGTCCGGCAGCGGCAGGGTCGAGGTGGATAAGTCCATCAAGGATGCCTTGCCCGGCTTGAGTTTCGGATTGGGCAGGACGCCGCCCGAGAACATGCCGCAGCCGATACGCATACGCGTGAGCTCGCGAATCTGAGTTTAAAAGCCAGCGACGATACTCATGAAATCCCTGATCAAGCCCTTGACGACCGTGTTCGCCGCTACCCTCGCCACAACGGCGGCAGCGTCGCAAGGCGAGGAAATCCTCAAGGTGAAAAAATCCACCTTCGTCAATCTGGTCGATTTGCTGGTGCAGCGCGGCGTGATCGACAAACAGGAGGGCGACGGGCTGGTCTCGGCCGCCACGGAAGAGGCCGCCGCGGAGGAAAAACGGCGAGAGGCATCAATCTCGAAATCGCCGTACGACCATGGCGCGCAGCCTGCACAAGCGGCGGAAGCTCCATCGCCCCAGACGGGGAAGGGCGGCAGGACTCAGCACGTCAGCTACGTGCCGGAATTCATCAAGAAGGAAATCCGCGACCAGGTGCGCGCCGAATTGAAGACCGAGGTGGTGAAGGATGTGAAGGCCGAGGCCAAGGCGGAAAAATGGGGCATCCCGGCCGCTTTGCCCTCATGGGTCGGCAATATCTACCCCTATTTCGACATGCGTATCCGGCTGGCCGACGAGTTCTTCGGGTCCGGCAATTTCGGCGGTTTCAATAACCCGTTGGCCTACGACTGGCTGCAAATCAATGAGCACGGAGGTATCAGCGCCGCCTACACCAAGAACCAGGCTTTCCTCAACAACCAGAAAGACCGGTTGCGACTGCGCGAACGCTTCCGCCTGGGCTTCGACGCGCAGATCACCGACTCGATCAAGGCCGGTTTCCGTTTCGCCACGAGCAATCTGTACAACCCGGTGTCCAACGACCAGACCCTGGGCAATACCGGCCGGACCTATCAGTTCGCCATAGACCGATCCTTCCTGGAATACGACTTCATCGACGGCAAGGGGCGGGATTGGTTCACCCTGTGGGGCGGGCGTTTCGCCAATCCTTTCGTATCCACCGACGTGGTGTTCGATCCGGATCTGAGCTTCGAGGGTGTAGCCGGGACATTCCGGCTGGGATTCAACCGCGAAGACCCGAAAGTCCACAGCTATCACGCCCCCGATTCCACGGCGCGTTTCGGGCTCAACCAGGGCCCGCAAACGCCGGATTCCGTGTTTGCGACCCTGGGCGTATTTCCCATCCAGGAGGTCAATCTATCCACCTCCGACAAGTGGATGTTCGGCGGCCAGATCGGCGCCGACTGGCTGGTGTTCGACGAATCGCGCCTGAAGCTTGCGACGTCCTATTACAGCTACAAGAACGTCCGTGCCCGGCAGAACGAGCTCAACAGCTTCGAATACGACTGGACCGCGCCGGAATTCATGCAGAAAGGCAATTCCATCGTGGCGATCGTGCCGGCCCAGAATACCGATCCCACGGCCCGTTGTTATTTCGGCAACGAGCCCGGCGGCTGTCTTTTCGGCCTGGCGTCGGGTTTCAAACTATTCAATGCCACGGCCCTGTTCGATTACGCCGGTTTTGCCCCGACGCACGTCCTGCTCACCGCCGACTACGCCAAGAATCTCGGCTACGACCAGGACTACATCGACCGCCAGTTCGTATCCGGCGTTCTCAACTACGAGAGCAACAAGCCGCGGACCCATGCCTATCAGGTCCGTCTGGACGTGGGCAGGGCCCAGATCAAGCACTTCAAGGACTGGAACGTCTCGTTCGCCTATCGCTACGTGGAGGCCGATGCGGTGCTGGATGCCTTTACCGATTCCATCTTCCACCAGGGCGGCACCAATGCGAAGGGCTGGGTCTTCGGCGCGCAATACGGCCTGGCCACCAACACCTGGCTCAACCTGCGCTGGCTCAGCACGGACGTGATCGACGGCCCGACTTACAGCATCGACACCGTCAACCTGGACCTGAATGCCCGTTTCTGAGGGGATGTCATGAAGTCTACTAACCCCGGCCGTATCTCGCGCAGCTTCTTGGCTTTGATAGGGCCCGTGCTGATGGCGGGACAGACGGTTTGCGCAGAGCCCAAGTCACAGGATGCGGCGGCCGTGCAGGCCTTGAAGAAGACCCAGGGCGTATTGCGCCAGATCGTCCAGGAAAAAGCCGCACTGGAAGCCGAGAATACCGCGTTGGCCAGCGACAAGGCGGGGCTCGAAAACCGGGTGAAGGGGCTGGAAGAAGCCTTGCGCAAGCTGCAAGCTTTGCCGGGCGAAGTCGAGCGTCTGACATCGACTCAGGGCCGGCTGGAGGCGCAGATTTCTCAAGGTCGGGAGCGGGAGCGATCTCTGACGGCGAAGTACCGGGATGTGGTCGGCAAGGCCAAGGCCATGCGGTCCGACAATCAGTTGCTGATACAGGTGGTGAAGGAGCGCGAGCAATGGATGGAACTGTGCGGGGAACGCAACAGGACTTTACGCCACGTCGTCGGCGAGGTGGTCGACAAGTATCAGGAAAAAGGGCTCTGGGACGAACTGGCCGAACTCGAGCCCTTCACCGGCATAGGCAAGGTAAGCACCGAAAACGCCGTCGAGGAATACCGCTACAAGCTGGAAAGCCTCAAGATCACGCCGTTCCAGGATAGCCGGCCGGCCCGGGAAACAACCGCCCAGTCGCCACCCGCTGTAGAGGGCGAGGAGGATGAGGAGCAAGCGCCGTGACGGCCGCCAAGTGGCTGATCCCGCTCGGCCTGCTGGCTGCGTCTTGCGCCCATGGGGCCGGGCCGAACGGTACGGCGCCCGTGCAAGACGCCGACGGCGCGGCGGCAGCGGGTACGCAGCAGGCCCGGTTCGATATCCTGGACTTTCAGATAGACGGCAATACCGTGCTGGACGTCGAGACGGTGGAAAAGGCGGTTTATCCCCATCTTGGCCCGGGCAAGGGCATTGACGACGTCGAGCTGGCCCGGCAGACGCTTGAAGGCGCCTACCGGCAGGCGGGTTACCCGACGGTGGTGGTGTCCATACCGGAACAGGACGTGGAAGGGGGCAGGGTGAGGCTGGAAATTACCGAAGGCAGCGTGGAATACCTGCACATCACGGGGTCGCGCTATTACGCCTTGGGCAAGATACGCGAGGGCGTGCCGGCGCTTGCCGCGGGCCAGGTTCCGCATATGCCGACGGTGCAGAAGCAGATCAACGCCCTGGCCCAGGAGTCGGTGGACCGCCAGCTGACTCCTATCTTCCGGGCAGGATCGACGCCCGGCAAGATGGAGGTAGAGCTGAAAATCGCCGACCAGCTTCCCCTGCACGGCAGTGTGGAAGTCAACGGCCGCAACACCGAAAACACCACGCGCACCCGGGTCATCGGCTCGATCCGCTATGACAATCTTTGGCAGAAGTTCCACAGTGCCTCCCTGCAATACCAGGTTTCTGCGGAAAGTCCCGACGAGGTGGACGTGTGGTCTGGAACCTATGTCATGCCCACCGGCTGGGCCGACACTCGGTTGGCGTTCTATGGCATAGGCATCAGTTCCAGTACCCAGTTGGGTGCCAGCGTCGGCGGCACCGCGGTGGTGGGTGCAGGCTCAATTTACGGCCTGCGTCTGCTCAAGCCACTACCCGAGCGCGAGAGCTATCTGCACAGCCTGAGCCTGGGGTTCGACTACAAGAGCTTCGATCAGGCAGTCTCGGTGGCGGGCCAGGATCTCACGTCTACGCCCATTGCCTACGCGCCGTTCACGATCGGTTATGATGGTACCTGGCGCATGGAGGAGTTCGTCAGCAGCCTCAGCTTGGCGGCCCATTTTTCCGTGCGCGGATTGGGCAACGATGCGCAGGAGTTCGAAGACCGGCGCTACAAGGCACGGCCCAATTATTTCTATTTCTCCGCCGATCTGAAGCACCAGCAGAAACTACCCGTGGATTTCCGCTTGTTGGTCCGCGCTTCGGCGCAGGCCGCCGAATCGCCGCTCATCAGCAACGAACAATTCGCCCTGGGTGGATCCCAGAGCGTGCGCGGCTACCATCAAACCCAGCAATTGGGCGACGATGGCCTCAACCTCTCGCTGGAACTGCAGAGTCCCAAACACACGCCGGACGCCTGGGAGGCGGTGCAGAATCTGCGGCTGCTGGTATTCGTCGACTGGGGCTATTTGTGGGTACTCGATCCATTGCCCGGCAATCCCGGTGCCTACCGCCTGGCCTCGGCCGGCATGGGCTTGCGCATGCAGATCCTCAAGCATTTCGTCGGCGAGTTCGACTGGGGGTATCCGTTCTACCGTCAGGGAACGGTCGATCCGGGGCAGCAGCGCGTGGATTTCCGCATGGCCTACGAGTTCTGATGGTAAGCAAGAACGCTATGCTGAGGATTGACGGATGTAGGGCAGACGAAGACACTGTTAAGCATACGCCAAGCCAATCTCGATAAGCCATCGCAGCGCTGGCGCACACTTAATACTGGCCGACCGGAGATTCGCATGACACGTTGGTTCGAAGACAACTCCCTGTCCGTAGGGCGCACCCCCCTGGTCAGGCTCAATTGGGTGACCGATGGCGCCCCGGCGACCGTGCTTGCCAAGATCGAAGGCCGCAATCCCGCTTATTCGGTGAAATGCCGCATCGGTGCCGCCATGGTCTGGGATGCCGAAAAGCGCGGCCTGCTGGGGCCCGGCAAGGAAATCGTGGAGCCCACCAGCGGCAATACCGGCATCGCGCTCGCCTTCGTCGCCGCGGCCCGCAATATCCCGCTCACCTTGACCATGCCGGAAACCATGAGCGTTGAGCGGCGCAAGCTGCTGGTCGCCTACGGGGCCAAGCTGGTGCTGACGGAGGGCGCGCGCGGCATGGCTGGCGCGGTAGCCAAGGCCGAGGAGATCGTCGCGTCCAAGCCGGATCAGTACGTGCTGTTGCAGCAGTTCAGCAATCCGGCGAATCCGGCCATCCACGAACAAACCACCGGTCCCGAGATCTGGGACGATACCGATGGCGCGATCGACATCCTGGTATCCGGCGTGGGCACCGGCGGCACCATCACCGGCGTGTCGCGGTATATCAAACACACGCAGGGCAAACCCATCGTCTCGGTAGCCGTTGAGCCGGAAGCCAGCCCGGTACTCACGCAGACCCGCAAGGGCGAGCCGTTGAAGCCCGGACCGCACAAGATCCAGGGCATAGGCGCCGGCTTCGTGCCGGGCGTCCTCGATTTGTCCCTGGTCGACGAGATCGAACAGGTGAGCAACGAAGAGGCGGTGCAATACGCCCGCCGCCTCGCGAGGGAGGAGGGCATACTGGCCGGCATTTCCTGCGGCGCGGCCGTGGCCGTGGCCTCGCGCCTCGCCAAGCGTCCGGAAAACAAGGGTAAGACTATCGTTGTCGTGCTGCCCGACTCGGGCGAGCGCTATTTGAGCACCGTATTGTTCGAAGGCATCTTCGACAGCAATGGACAGGCTTTATGACCTCACAAGGACTCAGTCCCAGCGACATCGCTTCCGTCGTCGACGCCTTGCGCGAATTGCGCGTCCGCTCGCTGCAAAGCCGCCGACGGATCAATAACCCGCCCCGGCTGCCGTCCCGCAAGGCGCTGGGCGCCGTCGTCGAGGAGCTCGCCGCCGCCTTGTTTCCCCATCGTCTGGGGGCGGACGAACTGGATGACGAAGGTATAGACTTTTTCGTCGGCTATACCTTGGACAAATGCTTCCGCGTGCTGGAGCAGCAGGTGCGGAGGGAGTTGCAATTTTCCGCGGAGCAGGCGGGAAGCCCGGTGGACGGCATCGATGAAAGGGCGGAAAATATCGTACGCGCTTTCGTCTCGCGGCTGCCCGACATACGCGTGCTGCTCGACAGCGATATCGTCGCGGCCTACGAGGGCGACCCGGCAGCCTTGAGCGTGGACGAGGTACTGGTCTGTTATCCCGGCATCAGCGCCACCCTGTATCATCGCATCGCGCATCAACTGCACCGCTTGGGAGCGCCATTGACGGCTCGCGTCATCGCCGAGATTGCCCATTCCAACACGGGCATAGACATCCACCCGGGGGCACAGATCGGGCCGAGTTTTTTCATCGACCACGGGACGGGCGTGGTGATCGGCGAGACCGCCGTCATCGGTCAGCGCGTCCGGCTATACCAGGCCGTCACGCTGGGCGCCAAGCGCTTCCCGGCCGACGAGAACGGCGTCCTGATCAAGGGCAACGCCCGCCATCCCATCGTAGAGGACGATGTGGTTATCTACGCCGGTGCTACCATACTAGGTCGCATCACCATAGGCGCGGGATCCACCATAGGCGGCAATGTCTGGCTGACGCGCAGCGTGCCGGCCAACAGTCATGTTTCCCAGGCCCAGACGCGCAGCGAAATCTTCGACGGCGGGGCGGGAATCTGATCGCCTGTTTCCGGGCTAAACTGCCAAGGGGGCATAACTAGAAGACCCGTAGCGTCTTTGTTCCTTAATTACTCTTTGTGAGGAGAATTTCATGGCTGATATACAAGACACCCAATTGGCTCTAGGCGACGCGGCGGCCCGCCAGCTCGCCAATGCCACCAAGACCGTCCCCCAGTTGGCGACCATCTCACCTCGCTGGCTGGTGCACCTGCTGCCCTGGGTCGGCGTCGAAGCCGGCATCTACCGGTTGAACAAGGTCAAGGACGCTACCCGAGTGCTGACAGCGTGTTCCCAGAGGGACGAACGCGACCTGCCGGAAACCTTCGTCGATTACGAAGAAAATCCGCGCGAGTACTTCCTCAGTGCCGTGACCACCGTGGTGGACATCCACACCCGCGTGTCCGACCTCTACAGCAGTCCTCACGACCAGATCAAGGAGCAGTTGCGCCTCACCGTCGAGACCATCAAGGAACGGCAGGAAAATGAGTTGCTCAACAACAAGGAATACGGTTTGTTGAACAACGTGGCGCCGGGGCAACGCATCCAGTCGCTGGACGGCCCGCCGACCCCGGACGACCTGGACGAACTGATCACCAAGGTATGGAAAGAGCCGGCCTTCTTCCTGGCGCATCCCAAGGCCATCGCGGCCTTCGGCCGGGAGTGCACCCGCCGCGGCGTACCGCCACCGACGGCTACCCTGTTCGGTTCGCCGTTCCTCACCTGGCGCGGCATCCCCTTGATCCCGACCGACAAGATCGGCATCGAGAACGGCAAGACCAAGATCTTGCTGCTGCGTACCGGCGAAAGCCGCCAGGGCGTGGTGGGCTTGTTCCAGCCCGGTTTGCCCGGCGAGCAGGGCCTGGGGCTGTCAGTGAAGTTCATGGGTATCAGCCGCAAGGCCATCGCCTCCTACCTGGTATCGCTGTATTGCTCGCTCGCCGTGCTGACGGAAGATGCCTTGGCCGTGCTCGAAAACGTGGACGTAGGCAAGTACCATGACTACAAGCCCCAGTACAAGTAATCTGGCCACGGAGCTGCCGCAGCCCGAGCGGGGTGCAGGGTTTGATGCCGGCCAGGCGGAGGTTCCCGCCGGCCTGCCTGACCCGGCAACCTTGGCGGGGTTGGCGAACGCGTTTTTCTCCGCCTTGCCGCGCGAGTCGGGTAGCTTGGGTTTATCCACCTTGCCCACGCCCGCACCGGCGGTCAACCAGTCGGCGGTGCCGAACTATCCGGACGAGTCGGCCTTGCACGGCATTCCCGCCTTGCTGGCCGGCGCGACCGGTCAGCGGCCGGAAACTTTCCTGACGCCGCCGGCTCCGGTCGATGAGGCGACGCCTTACTACTTTCTTGCGGCGGGACAGCCGAGCACGCCGGGCGTATTGCCGTCCTGGCGGCCCGATCCGCAAGGCATCGATCCGACCTTGAGCTCGGCGCCGGCCAATGCCGTGTCGACCGCCGGTCCCAGGGCCTTGCCGGGGCGCTCCAGCGTACCGGGGGAACATCTGGGTTCGACTCCGCCCTACACGCAACCGGTGGAAGTCGGTTCCTTGCCGGTCGCGGGGCATGTGCCGCCGGCCTCGGCCTTCGGCACCAATGCCGAGCCGCGGCCGGTGAGCCCCACCGCCAGCGCCACTCCGAAGTCGTCCGCCGATCAGGGGTCGTCGCTGTATTTTCTCGATCTCGCACAGGTGCGCCCGGCCGATTTGAGACTGTCTCCGGCCGACCTGGGATTGGTTTATCCGGATTTGGGCGCGGTTTCGGCGCCCGGCCAACCGCCCAGCGTTCCGGCTTCGCAGCCCGCTCCGGCGGCTCCGCAGGCAGTGCCCCGTGATGCGGGATACGCGGGATCGCCGCAGACGTCGGCGGGCGAGGGGGCGAGCGTCGCCTACTATTTTCTGGGCGAGTCGCGATCAGTGGCCGGGTCGCCCAGGGAGACGCACATCGAATCCAGCGAGCGCCGTCCGGCCGACGTCGATGCCGGGAACGGCTCCTTGCATCCGGGCTTCGACATCAACTTGGTGCGCCGAGATTTCCCGATACTCCAGGAGAAGGTTCACGGCAAGCCATTGATCTGGCTGGATAATGCCGCCACGACGCAAAAGCCGCAGGCGGTGATCGACAGGCTCACGTATTTCTACAGCCACGAAAACTCCAACATCCACCGGGCCGCTCACGAACTGGCCGCGCGTGCCACCGATGCCTACGAGGCGGCGCGCGACAAGGCCGCACGTTTCCTGCACGCCTCGTCCAGCGATGAGATCGTGTTCGTGCGCGGAACCACCGAGGCCATCAACTTGATAGCCAAATCCTGGGGGGGCCGCAACATCGCGGAGGGCGACGAAATCATCGTCTCCTGGCTGGAGCATCACGCCAACATTGTGCCCTGGCAACAGCTCTGTGCGGAAAAAGGCGCGAAGCTGCGCGTCGCGCCGGTGGACGATCGCGGCCAGATACTGCTTGAGGAATACGAAAAGCTGTTCAACGCCAGGACCAAGCTGGTTTCGTTCACCCAGGTGTCGAACGCCTTGGGCACCATCACCCCGGCCAAGGAAATGGTGGAGATAGCCCACCGTTACGGTGCCCGCGTGCTGGTGGACGGTGCACAGGCCGTGTCGCACATGCCCGTGGACGTGCAAGTGCTGGATTGCGACTGGTATGTGTTTTCCGGTCACAAGGTCTTCGGACCCACCGGCATAGGCGTGGTCTACGGCAAGCTGGACTTGTTGAACGCCACGCCACCCTGGCAGGGCGGCGGCAACATGATCCAGGACGTGACCTTCGAACGCACGATCTACCAGGCGGCGCCGGCCCGTTTCGAAGCCGGGACCGGTAACATCGCCGACGCGGTGGGGCTGGGTGCGGCTCTGGACTATGTGGAGCGGCTGGGCATGGAGAATATCGCCCGTTACGAGCACGGCCTGTTGCTTTACGCCACGGCCGCGCTGTCGGCCATACCGGGTTTGCGGCTCATCGGCACGGCCGCCGAGAAGGCGGGCGTATTGTCTTTCGTGCTCGACGGCTTCCGCACCGAAGAGGTTGGAGAGGCCCTGAACAGGGAAGGCATCGCGGTGCGTTCGGGCCATCATTGTGCCCAGCCCATATTGCGGCGTTTCGGTTTGGAAAGTACCGTCCGTCCCTCGCTGGCGTTTTACAACACCTGCGAGGAGATCGACGCGTTGGCTCGGGCCGTCTCGCGCATCCAGGGTGGATCCTACAATCTACGGCGCTGAAGGACGTGATGAATAAGGCCGGCGAGCCATCGGGCCGCCGGCCTTTTTTATGCGCGCAAGACCGTCAGCGAATTTCGCGGCTCACTCGTCCGCAGCGGAAATTAAGCTGAGGCCCGGGCTTTTTGCGCCGAAAGTCTTTCCGTTGCCATGGGTGGGCGAGAGCATGCCGTATACCGCCAGCCGGTGGCGCAATACGTTGCGGCTGATGTCCAGCAGCCGCGCCGTCTGAACCTGATTGTGTTCGCAGAAATCGTATGCCGTGCGGATGAGCGTTTCTTCGACCAGCTCGAAGAGTTTGGACGGCGAGCGTTCGCACAACTGACGCAGTGCGGTTTCCAGCAGGGAAGTCGTCGGGGCCACCGGTGCGGCCGTTTGAACCCTGACGCCGGACAGTTTGAAATCTTCCGGCCGTAAGCGGGTGCCGGGGCATATCAGGAGCGCACGATGGATCGCGTTTTCCAGTTCCCGGATGTTGCCCGGCCAGTCATATTGCAGCAGCAGACGTTCCGCCTCGGGGCTGAGGCTGGCCTCCGCATAACCCAGGCGATCGCCGTAGATTTTCAGAAAATGGTGGGCCAGGGGCAGGATGTCGCCGGGACGTTCGCGCAAGGGTGTCAAACGCACGGTCGCCACGTTGAAGCGATAGTACAAGTCGGCTCTGAAGTGGCCGGCGGCAACGGCTTCTTCCAGATTCACGTTGGTGGCCGCGATCACCCTGACGTCCACCGGTGTGGGTTTCCTCGCGCCGACCTTGACGACTTCGCGCTCCTGCAGCACGCGGAGCAGTTTAGCTTGCAGGCCCAGCGGAAGATCGCCGATTTCGTCCAGGAACAGGCTGCCCTTGTGAGCCGTCTCGAACCAGCCGTCCTTGGTGGTCAAGGCGCCGGTGAACGAACCTCGTTCATGGCCGAAAAGCTCGCTTTCGATGAGATTCTCGCTCAGGGCGGCGCAGTTCAGGGCGCCGAAAGTCGCATGTCCGCGTTTACTCAGAGCATGAATGTGGCGGGCGATGAGCTCCTTGCCGGTACCCGTTTCGCCGATGATCAATACGGTGGCATCGCTGGGCGCGATGCGTTCGATCTGTTCCAGCAATTGCTTGGATTCCGGGTCCTCGAAAACCAGCGCGCTGGCCCTGACGGACAAAGATAACGAGCGCGGCTCCTCGAACGTCAACAAGGTCCCGCGCTGGTAGAGCGGAGGATGCTCGATTTGTGGATCTGCTGTGGATGTTTCCATGTCGGTTAAGCACCTGTTTTCAAGCCTAATGGCCAAGTTCCGAATCGGGCCGTGCTACTCGCAACCGGAAGCTCGAAAAAACCTGCTGCTCTTCGGTGCGCGATCGGGAACTCACATGCCTAATACTTTACCTAATAATCAAAAAATTAATAAGAATAAAAAAAGAAATTTAAATATCGTATCGGTATAGAAGAAGATCGAGCTTTCTAGATTTGGCGATACGGGTGGCAACCTCCGTTTGTTCCATCCGGTAAGCCAGGACCTGAACACTGCTCGGGTCATTTGCTGGGCGCCCCGGGAGGCTGGTACGGTTTAAGGCGGGGCCAGGCGACCGGGACGCTTTATGTCGAATTGCCTTTGTCCAGCCAGTGCCGGATCTGGGCGATGACCCATAGGGGGTCGTCCAGGGGCAAATCGTGGCCGGCTTCGGGGTGGGTGGCCAGCGGTGCCCCCAGGCGGGCAGAGATCGTTTGCGAACAAGCGGGGTCCACCATGCGGTCGCCCAGGCTGTTCAGCAGCAGGAATGGCGCGAGTGGTGCGGCCGGGCTGGGACGATACAGGGCGGCCGCCAGGAGTTGGCGGACTACGTTGCCGGCGCTGACCGGGTGCCGCTGGGCGATCAGCCTCCGTGTGGCGAGGCGTTCGGGCGTGGCGATGTGAGGCCGCGCGGTCAGATCGAGGATCAAACGCTCCCGTCGCCTGTCGTCTCGGCATGCCAGTATCCTGGCGAGTCGGGTCCAGCACTCCGGGGCCAGACGCCGATACCATGGGTTGAAACCGCGCAGACTGGTGTTGACCAGCACCAGGCCCGCCAATTCTTCGGGATAGGACTGCGCCCATTCCCACGCCAGCATGCCGCCCAGGGAAATCGCGAAGAGGAAGAATGGGCGCCGGAGGGGAGAAGCCGCCAGCGCCTCCCGGCGTACGAAGGTAAGCATTTCGCGGATGGAAACCGGGCTGTCCAAATGCCGGAATCTCCCGTTTCCGGGGAGGTCGATCAAATGAACGCGCGCAGCGGGGATACCTTGGGCGAAGGACTGGGGAAAATCGTCCCAGTGCGCCGATTCGCGCCCCAGGCCGCGCAAGAACAGCCAATCGTGTGGTTCAGTCATACCACAACGCCAATCCCTGGCTAAGCAAGCGCTCCCGCCGTTCGGCAGACAACTCCGCCCAGGCCGAGGGCGAACGTACTGCGCGCAGAAGGAACTCGAACAGGAAAATATGCCGGCGCAGGGTACGCCGTTCCCGGTGCGGCAAGCGGGGATTGAATATACCCAAAGGCGAAAACGCCTGCCGCCAGTTTTTCTTCACCCAGATCCAGGAGCCGAGTTCCAGAGTCAAGGGCGTGAATACACCCTCCGGTTGCGCCACCCGGTATTCGTCGTAGAGATAATCCCACAGATCCCCATGCGCCAGGTATTCGCACGACTGCGGCTCGATCCGATAAACGTGATGGGCATGGGTACGGTCCAGCAGTTTCTTGAGCGCCATGATTTCCGGTAGCGTGGCCAGCGGCGTGCGGCTGCGGGCATACGGAAACCACAGACGGTCCAGATTGCCGTAGCCTGAATGTACGTCCACGGCGAGAGCCACCCGGCTGGGAAAAATTTCCCGCCGCACCCAGTCGCAGACCGCTTGTGCCTCGGTTTCCATCGGCGCGCCGGTCGCTCCTCGGTACCAGGGCAGGCGAGGGCTGATGCGATGACCGCCGAACAAATGCCACGGCGACATATCCTCCGCATCGACCGGCGCGTTGCGCATCAGGTCCACGGAGTTGCCATTGGCCCGTCGCTGCAAATACATCCCGACCGGATTGACCAGCGGAATCAACAATACCCGGGTGCTTTCCAGCAGGGCCTGCGTGCCGCGATCCCAGTTTGCCAGTTGCGCCAGGGTCTGCAGATAGGCGGTGACCACGCGGGTGCCGATGCGCTCCAAGCCGTGCACGCCGCCGAACAGTGCGAGCGCGGGACAGCGGGGGTCGTTCGGTCCGAGATGAATGGCCACTAAGGGAAAATCGAAGCCGCCGTGTTCCAGGGTGGCAAGAGTTTCGACGCGGGCGTGACCGCCCAGGTGATCGGCCACGAACAGCAGCTCGCGCAGTTCCGGCAAGGCGCGCGCGCCGCTGCGGCCGCCTTGCGGCCCGTGCGATTTCGCGGGAATTTCCGGGCCGGCCGAATTCACGGAGCCACGGCCACCAGCCGGCGGACCGTGATGGCGACATTGCGGGCGCGGCGTTCCTGTTCCAACCCCAGGGTGAATTTCACCAGGATAGCGCCGTCTTTCAGCATCAAGTCGCGTATCTCCGCCCCGTAAGGCCCGACGAACGGGCTGAAATCCCCGCCGGGTTCGGTCAATGCGCGGATGCCGACCACCCCCCTGTCCGTCGTGGAGTTGACGATGCGCGCGGAAAAATACGGCGCGTAATCGTAGTTTCCCGTCACGGCCTCGCCATCTGAGATGGCGACGGTCGCGGCCTTGGGATAGCCGACCACCAACCGGCCCAGGCCGACGATCATATAGTCCATAGCCATAGTCTGCGTCGGATCTTCCGCCAATGTGGCGGCGAGTTGCCATACGCCGTGCAGATCGTATCGCTTGTTCGCCTCGGCCAGAGTCTGTTTGTCCATGAACAACGCGCATCCGTCCGGCGCCGCGAAAGCCGCCTGGCTGAATATCTCCAACACGCTCAGGCGGGATTGTGACGCGCGGGCCAGCAAGGCATCCAGTTCGGCGTGCGGCAGGGTACGCATCTTCCCGATGGAGAGACGGTCGATATCGTGCAAGGTAGTCAGGTAGGGACCGAGTGCCCGGCTCAGCGCTGCAGGATTAACTGGTTCCAGGCGTTCGCACAAGGATTTCAGTTCGGCTCCGGACCAAAGATCGGCGGCCCGCGCGCTAGGCACGAGCAAGCACAAGGCGGTGCAGAGCGACAAACGGGCAAGGCGCATCGGGATATCGGGCTATGGGCGAAGGCCGAGCCACGATAACCCGGAAATGTTACGGATCCGCGTCAGCGCGCGGCGGTCGCATTATCAGCCCCGGCTTCTCCCTGCTGCTCTCTCGATCACCAAGCTGCGTGCCAGGCAGCAGTCTAGGGTATCCGCTGTTGCTCACCCAACACTGGATGTTTGAATTTGGGCGCTAACGCCTTGATGGGAAAGGACCGCCGCTTTGGCCCGGCATGTGCATGCATCATGCGGTGGGCGTCCGTTGCGGATGCCGGCGGTTGGGGTGTCGCCAGGCATCCGGCTTTATTATGATTTCGATCACTGGAGGAATAATGTCTCGCTTGTTCAATATCCAAGGGATAGCGCGTATCGCATTCGCGCTAGGGCTTGCCTCGTGTTTCGCTCAGGCCTCGGCCGAGGAGCTGGACCCCAAGGCCATCAACATCAAACTGCCGGAACACATCAACTGGGTGGCCAATCCCAGCGGCTCGGAATCCGCCGTACTGGTCGGTGATCTGTCGAAACCGGGTCTCTACGTGGTCTTGAATAAATGGAAGGCCCACCATAACAGCAAGCCCCATTCCCATCCCAACGACCGCTTCATCACCGTGATCTCGGGCACCTGGTGGGTGGGCACGGGTAGCGACTACAAGCCTGACGAGCTCAAGCCGGTGCCGGCGGGCAGCTTCGTGACCCATTACGGCAACGAAGTCCATTACGATGGAGCCAAGGACGGTGACACCATCCTGCAGATCGTCGGCATAGGCCCTGCCACTTCCACCCCGGCCGCAAAGAAATAGCCCCCTGCAAGCCTCACGACGGATGTTGAAAGCAGTCGGCTTATCCAAGCGCTACGGCGGACGGGCGGTCATCGACGACTGGTCCTGCGCCTGGTCCGAGCCCGGCGTCCACCGGATCGCTGGTGCCAACGGGGCGGGCAAGTCGACCCTGCTGGCCATGCTCTCGGGCGCCTTGGCACCCGATGCGGGCGAGGTGAGCGTGGGCGGCGAAGCGCTGAAAACGTCGCGAAGCGGCGCGCTGAGGGGGCTGAGCTATTGCCCGGCCGATTGTCCGGTGTTTCCCTTCCTCAGCGGGAGGGAGTGGCTGGCCTTCGTCCGCTCGGTACGCGGAGGCTGGAACGGGGGGCTCATGGATGAGCTGATAGCGGCGTTCGGACTCCCGGCTTACCTGGACACGAAATTCGACCGCCTGTCGCTGGGCACGGCCAGGAAATTCATGCTGGTCGCCACCCTGGCAGCGGACGCCGAGGTTTACATCCTGGACGAACCCACCAATGCGCTCGACGACGCTTCGCTCGAGGCCTTGCAGGCCACGGTCCGTACGCTCGCGCGGACGCGGCTGATCGTCCTGTCCTGCCACGAGGCGTCGCAACACGCGGCCTTGGGCATTACGGCGGAAAAAACCGTGACGCTGTCTTGACGGGGAATAGCTTGAATTTCGGCCCCGAATCCATCTCCAGATCCGGTCTGTTCTTCCGTCTGCTGCGCTGGCGACTGCGTTATTACGCCGCGGCGACCCTGAAGCTCTTGCTCCGCCGCTGGCAGACCTGGTTATTCGCGTCCTTGATTTTTTCTCCGGCTTCCATGCCATTGGCCGTGCAAATTCAGGCTGCTGGCACGCCGGTGCGCAAGATCGTCGAAGGCGGCAGCGCCAGCTATTCGGTCGCCGCTTGGTTGACGATGTCGCTGGTGGCGGTCGCCTGGACCGCCGTGCAGGCGGACGCCTTGCGCGGTGGTGCGCCCTGGGGCTATTTGCGCACGCTGCCGGGGATCGCGGGCCTGGAAACCGCGCTCGACTTCGCGCTACTGCTGGTCGCCGACTTGATACTGATGCTGCCCTTCGTGGCCTATGGGATCGCGCTGGCGATTTCGGGCGGGGCCGTATCGCAAAACGCAGGGCTCGCCCTGGCCCTGGCCGTTCAGTGGCCGCTACTCCAACAGCTCGTGCTGCGCGGGTCTCCGGCCGCGGCGATCGTCGCCGCGACGTCGTTGTTCGCCGTGCTGGCCCTGTGTTCCGAGCTTGGGCATATCGTCGCGCCTGTTCTATTCGTCGCAGGTCCGCTCGCTGCATTGCGTCTGCGCGATCGCGGGACCTGGGGCACGCTGTTGAAGTCGGGCTCCGCTTGGCAAGGCAGCCGTATTGGCGAGCGGCTGCCGCCGGTATTGAATCTGGCAACGATAGCCATCCTGGCGCTGACGCAATGGAGCCAGTTGCCCACCCGCCTGGCGCTGGTGGCCTATGTCGGCGCGCTCACCTGGTTCGGGACGGCCTGGGAGGCCATCGGATTTCAGCCGCACGTGGCGGCGGGCCTGTTATTGGCCGGCCTGGTCCCGGTGATATTCCAGGTCGCCGGGCTGGAGCTGACTCTGCGTGCGGAGCGCTCTCCGATGTGTCCGCTGCTGGCCGCGTTGGGCATAGGGGAGGGCATACAATTGACCGCCGACCTGCTGGTGCTGATCGGTGGGTTCTGCCTGCTCGGGGTAGCTCCGATCGGCACGCTTTACCCGCTGGCGGGTGTGCGCGTTTTCCTGATAGTTCCCGTCGGCGGCGTGGCCGTGGGGCTGTTGAGTCTGTTCTACGCCAAAGCCGATGGAACGCGGTTCCTGCCCAAGCTGGCCGTCGCCGTCGCGTTCTGGCTGGCGGTCTGGTGGGCCGTATTCGACTATTAAGGTGGTCCGGGATCCCTGGCCAGAACTGTGGGAGCGGGCTTTAAGCCCGCGAAGATTGCGGCCTGAAGGCCCATCCCACCACGACCCGTTAATAGATCACTACTATCACTATCCCGAGCCGGGGGGCCTCAGCCCCCCCGGCTCGGGCCGTATCCGTTCACAACAACTCAAGAGGTCTACATGGGCGCTGCGATTATCATCCTGTCTTTGGTCGGCGCGGTCGCCTGCCACGAAATCGCGCGCTCGCGCGGTGCTCGCGACGTGGTCTTTTGGACCAGCATGGGGCTGTTTTTCGGGCCTTTCGCCATCCCTTTCGCATGGTTCTCCACGCGCAAGAGCTAGACGGACAGACATGGCTTCATCAAGGCTTTAAGGTCGGGTGGCCCCTGTCTTGAATGGCGTCGGCCAGGGTAATCGGCGTACCCGTTTCGAGGCGTGCCACCAGGGTGGTCAACGGCTGCTCGCTGAGCCTGAGCAGACCTAGCGGAAACAGTCCGAGCAGCAGGGACATCACGGCCAAGGTGCCGGCCAGCCAGAGTTCCCGCGGGAGCAGATCGGCTGCGTTTGCCACACCCGGCCGGACGACCGGGCCCAGGAAAGCCCGGCGGTAATAATCCAAGAAATAGGCCGCCCCCAGTATGACGGCCAGTAGGCCGGCCAGGCCCAGCCCGGTCTGTGACCTGAACGCGCCGATGAGGATCAGGTGTTCCGCGGCGAAACCGTTGGTGCCCGGCACCCCCAGGCTGGCGAGCCCCAGCACGAAAAACAAGGCGGCCAGCCTGGGCATGGGCCTGGCGATGCCGCCCAGGCTAGCCAGGTCGGTGGAACCGAGACGGCGCTGGAGGAAGCCCGCGATCAACATGAGCCCGCTGGAGACGATGCCGAAATTGACCAGTTGAAAGACCGCCCCTTGCAATCCCTGCAGATTCAGCGCGGCGACGCCTATCATGACGAAGCCGACATGGCTCACGCCCGAATAGGCGAGCAACCGTCTCAGATTGCTTTGCCGCAGCGCCAGCAAGGCGCCGTACAAGGCGCCCGCGACACCCAGGGCGATCAATAATCCGCGGCAGTGGTTGGCCGCTTGCGGAGCCAAGGGCACGGCGTAACGGAGGATGCCGAACAGGCCCAGTTTCAGCCCCATCAGCAGGGCGCTCACTCCCACCGGACCTTCCAACGCCACGTTGGGCAGCCAGACATGGAACGGGAAAAACGGAGCTTTGATGCCGAAGCCCAGCAACAGCAGGAGGAAGATCACCGTTTGCTGTTCCAGGGGGATCGGCGTTTGCAACAGGTTCAGATAATCGAACGAGAGCCCCAGCCGAGCGGGCGATCCGGCCTCGCTCGCGTTGTTCAGAGCCAGCAGGATGAAGGCGACCAGCAGGGGAACGCCGCCGGCCAGCATGAACAGCACATATTGGGTCGCCGCATGGCGGCGCCTGGGGCCCACGCCCCAGAGGGAAATGAGGAAGAACAGCGGCACCAGGGTCAGTTCCCAGAACATGAAAAACAGCCCCAGATCGAGCGAGCAATAAATCCCCTGGGTGATGCCTTCCAGCACCAGCAATAGCGCGAAATAAGCCCGTGACCGTTGCTGGGTGCCGGTCCACGACGCCGCTATCACGCCGACCGTCAGCAGGGCATTCAGCGGAAGAAAGGGCAGCGAAACGCCGTCCACGCCGAGGAAGTAATCGATATGCAGCGTCGGTATCCAGGTCTGGCGCTCGATCAGCTGCATGCCCGTCAGGTCGGCATCGAAAAGCCCACAGGCCAGGATGCTGAGCAGAAGCTCGACGGCGGCGGCGGCCAGGGCAGCCGTGCGGGCCAGCTTTTGATCCCGCAAGGCCAGCAGGCCGGCACCCGCCGCGATGGGCAGGAAGATCAGCAGACTGAGGACGGGAAGGTGTGATGTATGCAAGTGCGGGGTTCTCAGAAGGCGTGACGTGTTTGGGCGATGACGGCCTGTTCCATTAACGGCGATCGAGTTTGCCGGCCAGGTGGGTGAGCGAGCCGTCGACCAGTTCCAGCCACGGCTGGGTGTAGAAGCCGACGACCAGCAGCACGGCGCAGACCGTGCCGGCCAGGACGAATTCGGCCGCGTTCAGGCGTATCTTCGTCGGATGCAAGGCCCGGTCTCGTCGTCTGGCCAGAAAGGCGCGCTGGAAGGCCCAAAGCAGGAAGGCGGCCGAAGCGACGCTGCCGGAAGCCACGGCCACCGCCACGGCCCAGGGGTGAGTCGCGATCGCGCCTTCCAGCATCAAGTGGGCGGCGTCGAATCCGGGGGTGCCGGGCATGGCCATGGTGCTCAAGGCGGCCAGAAGAAAGGTCAGGCCGAGCAGGGGAAAGGCGTCGAACAACCCCCCCAGTCGCGGCAGCAGGGCGGTGCGGGTGGCCCGGAACAGGACGCCGGTGGCGAACAGCAATCCCGCGGCGGCCATGCCGAAATTGACGGTCAGGATCAGGCTGCCCTGCAGGCCTTCACGGTTCAGGCAAAACACCCCTACGGTCAGCATGCCGGCATGGCTGACCGCGGCGTAGGCGAGCAGTCGGCGCAGATTGATTTGCATCAGGGCCAGCAGGGCGCCGTAAAAAATCCCCAGGATGGCCAGGGTCACGACGAATTCCTTCCAGGCATCCGAGGCATGGGGTGCCAGCGGCAGCACAAAGCGGAACAGGGCGTAAATGCCCACCTTCAATCCCACCAGGAATACGCAAAGCGTCGCCAGGGGACCGTGCTGGGCTACCGCGGGCAGCCAGGCGTGGAACGGAAAGAGCGCCAGGCGCGGTGCCAGTCCGAGCAGGAGCAGCACGAAAATCAGCGCTTGCTGGTCCTTGTGCAGCGGGTGTGCGAGCAGATCGGTCAGCGCGAAAGACCAGTCTCCCGTCGATGCGGCCTGCCGCCAGCCCAACAGCAGCACCGCGACCAGCGTGAGCCCCAGTCCCAGGCCGGCATGCTGGAGATAGCGCAAGGCGGCCAGGCGCCGGGAGGAAGCGAGTCCCCAGCGCGTCAGGATGAAGCTTGCCGGTATCAGTTCCAACACCGACACGATCCAGAATTCCAGTACGTCGATGCTGAGGAATAAGCCCATCAGGGTGGCTTCGAATGCGAACACACTGGCGATGTAGAGTCCGGCCGGGCGTTCGTGCACGATCTCCCCGTACAGTATCACCAGCAGGGTGAGCAAGGCCGTGAGCAAGACGAACAGCAGGGATATGCCGTCGACGCCCAGGTGGTAGGAGAGGAAGGGCGTCAGCGGGATATGCTCGACGAATTGCAGATTGGCCGTGCCGTGGCGGAAATGGCCGGCGATCCAGCCGGCTAGGGCCAGCTCCAGTCCGCTGCCGGCCAGGCCGAGCAGATAGGCCTGGCGTGCGGAGCGGACCAGCCAGGCGAGGGCCATGCCCGTCAGGGGAATGGCGAGGAGCAAGGTCAGGACCGGGCCGCCGGCCTGCACGAACCAGGGAATCTCGTTCATCGCCCGCCGACTCCTAGAATACCGCCAGCAGGGTGGCGAGCACGAAAACCACCAGATAGCGCGGCTGGTTCAGCAAGCCTTCGAAATGATTCAGCCGGGAGCCCAGGCGGCGGCCGGCGCGTTGCAATCCGCTGCCGATTCCGCGCAGGACCAGGCGGTCTTCGAACCAGAACGACAAGGAGGCCAGCGCGGCGACCAGGCCGCCGGCCAGGCCACTGACCCGCACGGTATCGTCGGGGCGCTTGCCGGCTTGCTCAGGCAGCGCATCCAGGGGCAGGCCGGCGGCGCGCTGGATCGCCTGGCGGTCGAAGCGCTCGAGATCCCGGGCCAATTTTTGTGTCGGCCGGACGACCAGCGCGTCGCCCAGGTGCTCCAGCCACAGCCTGTGCAGCGAGGCCAGATAAAGGCCGCGCCGCTGGGCCAGCGAGGCCGTCGGCGGCCGAGCGGGACTGCCGGCGATCTGGTGCATCAGCGAAGGCGCGGAGAGGAACTGATAGGCGCGGAACCCGGCGTGGGCGCACAGATGCCACAGCGCCAGATCCCACCAGCCCAGGCCCGCCTCCAGGAACATCAACCCGACCTGGGCCGAGGTCGAAAAAATCAGCGCGCTTTTGACGTCGCTTTGGGTCAGCCCGCAATACCATCCGTACAGTGCGGTGAGCAGGCCCACGGCGACCAGCAAGGCCTGGGCCAGCGGAGCCTGGTCGAACACGGGCTGCAAGCGCAGTACCAGAAAAACCCCGGCATGTACCATTAAGGCACCGTAAAATATTGCGCTGGACGGCGTCGGCCCCTCCATCGCTCGGGCGAGCCAGGGTGCCAGGGGCACTTGGGCCGATTTGGCCACAGCCGCCAGCAAAAATGCACAGGCCAGGGTAGCCGCCTGCCACTCGCTCAACTGCCCGGTCGCGGCCGTGATGCTGGGCCAGTCGATGGCGCCGATCCAGGCAAAAGCCAGAAAGATGCCCAGCACGAAGCCCGCATCGCCGATGCGGTTGGTGACGAAGGCGCGGGTCGCGTTGGCCGCGGCCGTGGGCCGGTCGTAGGCGTAAGCGATCAGCAGTAAGGACGACACGCCCGCCAGTTCCCAGCCGGCGAAGGTCAGCACCGCGTTGCCGCCCAGCGCCAGCAGCTGCATCGCGCCCACGAACAGCGACAGCACCATGAAAAAACGGTGAAATCCGGCCTCGCGGTGCATGTAGTTTACCGAGAAACGCAACACCATCAGCGACAGGAGGGCGATCAGGCTGGACATGATCAGGTTGAGCGCGTCGAAGCCGAACTCGATGCGGATGCGGTAGCGCCCGCTTTCCAGCCAGGCTCCCAGCACCATCGATTCAGCCAGTTCGCCGCGCAGAAACAGGAGGACGGCCGCCGCTACCGCCAGCAAGGACAGCAGACCCGCCGACAGGGACAGGCGGCGGGTGAAGCGCTCGCTGGCTTCGCCCGCTATGCGTCCGCTGAGCTGGCCCAGTCCCAATATCAGGGCCGCCGCGAAAGGCGGCAGGATGATGCTCTCAGGCAGCATGCGCCGTGTCCTCCGGGGTGGCGATTAGCGCCGGCGGACGCGGGGCGCTGTGGCCGGCGTACCAGTCCGTCGAACGCGCCACGCGCGGCAGGGGTTGGTGTGGCGCTTGCCAGGGCACGAAGCCTCGTTCGGGTTCGAATACGCTGAGGGTGCCGGTATCCGGGGCAATGGCGCTAAGCAACAGCCAGCGGTTGCCTATCAGCTCCCGCAAAGGGGGCTGGCGTTTATAGATCTCGACCAGGACCTCCGTCTTCGCCTCGACCACCAGTTGCAAACGCATGGCTTCGTGGATTTCCACCATCTGGCGCGGCAGGCCGGTGCGCAGATCGCTGCTGGCGCCTTCCATCACGGCGTTGAGGCCGGTGACGTTGTGCGGCACCTTGGAGCCGCAGCCGTAACGCTCGTTGTCGACCGTGGAGAAGTAGTATTCCAGGTTGATGCCCGCGCCCACAGGTCCGGCTGCCAGCAGGATGCCCTCCAGAATGCGGCCGTCCGGGTCTTGGGTCGGGTCGTAGGAGATCAGGAATACGCGGCGGTCGAAAAAAGCGCCGCGGGTGACCGAACGCCGGCCGATCACCGCCGCCGCGTTGGTCGCATGGCCCAGTTCCGGCCTAGCCTGGCTGAAATCGACGGTGCGGCCGACGATGTGGTTCATGGCTAGTTTCAGGCTGGGTTTGCGCGGCGCCGAGGCGAGCCGGCGGCAGCGCTCGTGGGCGGAGAGGTGCAGGGCGTGGTCGAGTTCGGCGCGCAAGCGTCGCAGCGCCGGTTCAAATACCGCGGGCAGGTCTTCGAGGTCGAACCAGATGAAGTCCTCGTTGGCGGTATTGTGTTCGCAGCCCAAAAACCAGGTGTCGGGCGGGATATCGATACCGCGCTCCTTGAGCAGGGCGCGTATCTCCGGGCGATTGGCCATGGCGGCGAAGGTCCGCGCATTCGGTCCGCCGTGGCGGCCGGAACAGGCGCCGCAATCGTAGGCGGCCAGATGCGGATTGTTCTGGCTGATGGAGCCGTGGCCGGCAATCACGACCAAGCGGGCGAAGCCGGCCGTCAGGCCGACGTTGCGCAGGAAGGCGCCGACCCGGTCGGCCTGCTCGCCATCGGTAAAGCCCAGCCGGGGCCGCTCGGGCGTGGCGGCGGGGCTGTCGGCCGAGGCCTCGAAATGCAGCCGTGTCGGCACCGGCGGATCGTAGGCATCGCTCAGATGACGGGCCCATCTGGCGTGCCTCAAGGGAAAGAAAATCTTGCCGGCCAGAGCGCCCAGGGTGAGGGGGCCGAGCAGGCCTATCAGCAATTCGGAGCTGATCAGATTGCGGCGGATTTCCTGGTTCAATACCCGTTCGAGCCGGGCTTTCAAGCCCAGCCTGCGGCCATGGCTCTCGTGCCGGGATTCCGCTCCCGGACGCGCAATTTCCCGCACTTCGTGAGCCGGCGTGACGACGACCGGGCAGAGCGGGGTCAGCTTTTTGTCGTCCAGTCCGCGCCAGTTCATGGGCACGCCGAAGAAGCCGGCGGCACCCAGGGTTTCGATCGCCGGGTTCGACTCCTCCAGGTGGCGGCGCAGGCTTTCTTCGCGGTCGTCCATGCAAAAGATCACCTGGGCATCCGGACGTCCCTCCCGCGTGGCCCAAGGCCCGCGGCCGTGGTTTTGCGCGAGCGCGGCGAACAAGTCGTTGCGGTAATGGTGCTCATAGGCGCAAAGCCAGAGATAGCCGCGCTGGCCGCCGTCCAGCTCGTCCAGGGCGGAGAGTAGGCCATGAAGCTCGGCGTCCTGTAGTGCGGCGATATCCGGACCGGACAGGCCCAGATGCTGGGCCAGGCGGAATAGGCGCCAGGCTTTACGCGGGGTGGACCGTTCCGCAGCCGCCCGGCGGTTCACCATGCGTTCGTGCAGTTCATCCCAGCGTGCCCGCAACGCATCGCCCTGCCGTCCGTCTACGATCAGTTGGCGGGTGTCGACGGCGAGATCTTCGGGCAATTTACCGGCAAACAGGGCCAGGCGGATCGTGAATTCGGATTCGCGCCGGGTGAAATGTTCCTGCAACGCGTCCAGCCGGCCGGGCAGGCCCCAGGTCGAACGGCAGAGGCGCTCGATGCGGAGTCCGTCGAGCAACAACCGGAGCGCCAGATAGTCCATCAAGGCCACGGGGGCGATACGATTCGCCGGATAGGCCGGCTTGTGCTGGCGCCAGTTGAACAGCCCCGACCAGCCCGGCAATTCCAGCGCCAGCCGGCGCAGATAAGCGCTCCAGCGCGGTTCCGGTATGCCCAGACGCTGCAGCGCCAGCATCACCGCATCGACCGGCTCTTCGGGCAGTTCGGCCCAGGCGGCGCGCCAGCCCGGGAGTTCCTGCAGGGCCGGACCGGCATCATGGTCGGCGCAGGCTTTCCAGGCGGCATAAAGGCCGTCCGGTCGGTCCGGTGCGTGCCAGGAGGCGATGCCTTCGTCCAGGTGCGAGGCGCAGAGGCGGATCAGGGCGGGGCGAACCTCGTCGAGGATGTCCTCTCCGGTCAGGTCGGCGAGCGCGCCGCGCAGGCTCAGACGGTCTCCGACGTCGGCGAAGTAATCCGTGGCGGACGGCCCGGGGACGGAGTCCACCTCCACGTCGCAGCGCTCACTGCAGGTCGCCCAGCACGCGGCTATGGCTTCCGCGACGACTTCGGTTTGCGCCGAGCCCATGAAACGTCGGCGGATCTCTTCGGGCACGTCGGCCTGGAAGGTCTCGAGGGCCTGCAATTCCGCTATCTGCCAGTCGAGCTCCTGGGCGCTGCCGGCGTCGACGCCATGAATCAGGGCGGTGAGCCAGATTTCGCGCCGCGCGATGTCACGACCGGCAACCCGGGCGACGATTTCAGCGCCGCGGGCAGCCTGTTCGCGATCCAGCGCGGAGGCGAGATCGGCGTCGTTGATGCGGCCTTGCCGGTAGTAACGGCGGAATTCCTCTTCGGGCAGATAGGCGCGGTTGCCGGTCAGCCTTTCCGCCGCTGCCAGCGCTTCCGGGAAAGGCAGGTGCTGATAACCGTGCAAGGTGTTGTGGTGTACGAAATCGAGCAGCGGCGCCTGGCCGGGCAGCACGTGATCCAGATAGCTCACCGCCTCGATCAGTCGAGTGCGGGGATCGGCCGGGTCCTTTTCCTCCAGCGCGGCGCTCATGGCTGGCCTCCATTTCCGCCTGTAGTCAGGTCCGCGCTCAATTGCGCTACCGAGGCGCCGATCAGCTTGAGGGCGGGGGTGGGAAGCAGACCCAGAAAAATGATGCCCGCGGCCAGGGTGCTGGCGGCGGCCAGTTCGAAACCGCGCAGGTCCGAGAATTCGCGCCTGTTCGTCGGTGCGGGGCCGCTCAGCAGGGTGGCGATGGTGCGGATGGCATAGGCGACGCCGATCAGGATCCCGAGGCTGGCGAAAACGGTCCAGCCGCCGAAGCGGTCGAAACCGGCGACGAGGGCGTGGAGTTCGGCGGGAAACCCCGCCAGGCCGGGCAAGCCCAGCCCCGCCAGCAGAGCCAGGGTGAAGAACAAGGCAAAGCGGGGCGCGCGGCTGATCAAGGAAGCGTAATCGGCGGTCTCGCGGCTGTGCGTGCGTTCGTACAGCAGGCCGACGACCAGGAACAGTGCCGCGGCGATCAGACCGTGAGCGCTCATCTGCAGGGCGGCGCCCAGCAGGCCGGTCTCGCTCAGGGTTGCGATGCCCAGCAGCACGATGCCCATGTGGCTGATGGAGGAGTAGGCGATCATGGCCTTGAGGTCGCTTTGCCGCCAGGCCAGCAGCGCGCCGTAGACCAGGCTGATCAAGGCCAGCGCGGCGAGCAGGGGTTGCAGTGCCAGGGCGGCCTCCGGCAGCATGCCGACCGAACGGATCAAGCCGAACGCGCCCATCTTGAGCAATACGCCGGAAAGCAGGATGCTGACCGGGCTCGGCGCCTCGACATGGGCCAAGGGCAGCCAGCCGTGCAGTGGAAAGCTGGGCATCTTCACGCCGAAGCCGATCAAGAGCCCCAGGAAAATCAGGATTTGCTTGTCGACGGGCAGGGTCTTGGCGGCTTCGCTCATGGCCGGCATGGCGGTGGAATGTGCCTCCGACCCGCCGTAGATCATCAACAGGCCAATCAACATGAATATCGAGCCGCCCATGGTGTAGAGCACGAAATTCAGACTGGCGGTATGCCGGCGCGCGCCGCCCCACTGGTCGATGAGGAAAAAAAGTGGAATCAGAGTGACTTCCCAGAACACGTAGAACAAGGCCCAGTCCTGAGCCATGAAGACGCCCAGCATGCCGAATTCGAGCATCAGCAGGCACACGTGGTATCCCTTGACGCGGGTCTTGACGCTATGGGAGGCGAGCAGGGCGATCACCGACAGCAAGGTGGACAGCAGCACCATAGGCAGCGAAATGCCGTCCACCCCCAACGCATAAAAACTGCCGAGTTCGGGGTTCCAGGGATGCAATTCCTGGAACTGCAGGTCGCCGGACGCGGTGTCGAAACGGAAGGGCAGGCTCCAGGCCAGGACCAGGGTGAGTAGCGACACGCCATACGCCAGGCTGCGGACCAGGTGGGCTCGATTATCCGGTATCAAGGCGGCGAGCAGCGAGCCCACGGCGGGGGCCCACAGGATCAGGCTTAGGGTCTGCATCGTCGGGTCTTAGGGCTGAGTCCTTGGAGGAGGCGGCTTGGTCGGCTCGTGCGGTGCAACAGTCGATGTGAAGGTAGCGTATCAAAACAAGACGGAAGCCGGAGCAGGATAGCATGGCTACCAAAGACGACAAACCTTGCTGAGGCCGGTATCGCCGGCTCTGGTCTCGTGCCGCCGACCACCGGGTCCGCCCGCGCGGCAAGCGGATAAGGAAGCGCGCATGCCGTCTGCCGTACGGTCGCGCAGACCCAGCTCGGTGACGTACGCTTGACGGCGCCGGCCGGCGCGCTTTTGATGGGCGTGAAACGAAATAGGGTGTTGCCTGCTGATGGGGCAGACGCCTCAGCCGGAGGCAAGCGGCTAGGCATTCCATTCGACCAGCGGTCCGATGCGTGGCCGCCAAGGAGTAATACATGAACATCTGGCTGGCTCTGCGACTTTCCGGGCGTTCGCCGGCGCTCGAGCCGCACCGGCATGCTCTCGCCGCCATCGCGCGAAAAATCGATCGCCGCACGAGTCTCTTTGCCGCGCTCGCGCTCGTGGCCTCCGGCGCATGCGCGGCCGCCGCGCCGCCGTCCGCCTCGGTACGCGCCGATTACTCCCAACTCATCCAAAACGTGAGTCAACTGGCCGAGAAGGAAATGGCCGCTCACGATGTCGTGGGTTTGAGCATTGCGCTGGTCGACGATCAGCGGGTCGTGTGGGCCCGGGGCTTCGGTCATGCCGATAAGTCCAAAGGCTTGCCGGCCACGCCGGAGACCCTGTTTCGGCTCGGCTCGATGACCGAACTGTTCACCGCCGCAGCCGCGATGCAGTTGGCCGAGCAGGGAAAACTCGACATCGACCGCCCCCTGCAACGCTATCTGCCGGAGCTCTCGGTACGTTCCCGCTACGCCGGGCCGGTGGTCATCACACCGCGCAATCTGATGAACCATCATTCGGGCCTGCCGCGCGATTATTTGCAAGGCCTGTGGACGCCGAACTCCAATCCAGATTCCCTGATCCGGGCCATACGAGGAATCGAGCTGGTGGCGCCGCCGGATCGCGTTTTCTCCTATTCCAACCTGGGCGTTTCCCTGCTCGGCAATGTCATCGAACGGCTGGCGCAAACGCCGTATGCGGCCCATCTGGAGCAGAGGCTGCTACAGCCCCTGGGCATGACCCGTTCGTCGCTGGCTGCCGCGCCGGTTTCGCATCCGCTGATGTCGCGCAGTTACCGCAAGGGCGAAGAGACCGCCGATCCCGCCTTGCGCGACATCCCCGCCGGCGGACTGGTTTCCAGCGCGACCGAGATGAGTCGGTTCCTGTCCATGGTCTTTGCCGGAGGCCGGGTCGGCGATACCCGGATATTGCGCCCCGAGACCCTGGATGCGATGTTTAGCCCGCAAAACCAGGGGGTCGAACTGGATCGTAGTTTACGCATCGGTTTGGGCTGGATGTTGAGCGGCACCGGCGACATCGATCTTCGAGGTGCCGGCACCGTGGCTCATCATGCCGGCGACACCGTATCGTTCCATTCCCAACTGGTCGCGCTGCCGGAACATAAGCTGGGCGTGGTGGTCCTGGCCAATTCGAATAGTGCCCGCGGAACCGTCAACAAGCTGGCGACCGAGACCCTGGCGCAGGCGCTGGAGATCAAGGCGGGCATACGGCAACCGGTAGCCGAGCCGGTGGAACTCGCCCGCACGCCCTTGAGTCCGGCGGACCGGCAAGCCTACGCGGGCTACTACACCACCCAAATGGGACCGGTGCGCGTATATGCCGACGGCGACCAGTTGCAGGCGGAGGCCCTGGGCCGGACTTTTCGCCTGGTTCCGAGGACCGATGGACGGCTGGCGCTGAAGTATCGCCTGCTGGGGCTGATCCCCTTCAAGCTCGATGCCCTGGATGCCATCGGGTTTTCCCTGGACCATGTCGCGGGCCGCGACATCCTGATCGCCCACCGGAACGGGCAGGAACTGATGCTGGGGGAAAAGATCGAGCCGGTTCCCTTGCCTGCAGCCTGGCTAGTCCGGCAGGGCGATTACGTTCCCAGCGATACCGCACGGGATGGCCCCCTGGTGCGGTCGGTCCATGCCGGTTTTGAGAACGGCATGGGCTTCCTGGAGGTGCGCCTCGTCCAGCAGCCGGACCGGCCCCTGCGCCTGGCGATCAAACCGGTGTCCGATACCGAAGCCCTGGTCTTGGGGGCATGGAACGACATGGGGGAGACCTTGCGCGCCGAACGAAGCGCGAACGGCGCGGAGTTTTTGGAGTTTTCCGGTGTGCGCTTCATCCGGCAGTAAGGCGGTCAGGTGCGCCAAATCACCCCCGTCCGGGCGAAGACCGAAAGGCGGTGGTGGCATCGCCCTTGACCCCTCGCCGCAACGTCCTGCCGCGCCCAGATCCAAATTCCTCGGCGACAGACATGACCAGGCGATGACACCTCCAGCAATCCTCCCGAAGACCGCGGCAAGCTCATGCCGATGAACGGCCGTTTTGCGCTGTTTGTCATCGCCCTCGGACTGTTGCCCATGGCCTGCGCCGGGCCGACAGACACCGGTCGCGTCCAGGCTGAGCCCTACGCCTCGGTCTACGTCGTAAATCACGGTTATCACAGCGGTTTGGTGATCGATCCGGCGGACCTGCCTGCCGGCAAAATGCCGGAAAGCGCGGACTTTCCGAACGCCGACTATCTGGAATTGGGCTGGGGCGACCGGGATTATTACCGGGCGGACGATCCCGGTTTCGGGGCCATGTTGCAAGCCGCTTTCTGGTCCGACGCCAGCGTGCTGCACGTGATCGGCGTGTACGGTTCGATACGTCAGCACTACGGAGGCCGGGACATCGTGCGGCTGTCGCTGACGGCGCAAGGGTATGCCGGCCTTGCGGACTACATCCATCAAAGCTTCGTTCGGGAGGGCGCGGCGCGGGTCGGACCGATAGGCCCCGGTCTGATCCGCAATAGTTATTTTTATCCCGCCCGGGGGCATTTCAGCCTGCTCAATACCTGCAACGCGTGGACCGCGCGGGCCCTGGAGGCGGGCGCTTACCCCATGGGGTTCATGCCGCTTATCACCGCGCATCAATTGATGAACCGGATACGTCCATTTGCCGTGCCCGAGTCCAGGCCGCAGCCGTAATCATCCGTCCGGGAAAAGCGAGCGAAGGCAAAACCGCCTCATGCGGCATTGCCGACGTGAACCCGATTTCGCCCGGCATTCTTGGCCGCATAGAGCGCGTGGTCGGCAAGGGTTAAAACGCCATCGGGACTGATGCTGGCCGAGTTCATCAAGGCGATGCCTATGCTCACGGTGATGGCGATACTGTGCCGATCGGTTTGCAGCAAGGTATCGGCAACATGCTGGCGTAAACGTTCCGCAAAAACACCGGCTTCGTCCAGCCCGGTGCCCGGCAGGGCGATGGCGAATTCCTCGCCGCCCATGCGGCCGACGAGATCGGTCTTGCGCTGTTGAGTGCGGACGATCCTGGCAAAATGCTTCAGCAGCGCATCGCCGGTGGCGTGGCCATAGGTGTCGTTGACGTGCTTGAAGTGGTCCAGGTCCAGCATCAACACGGAAGTCTGGAACTCCGGGTGACGTTGCAGCCGTGCAAACTCCTCCTGCAGCCGGATCAGAAAATAGCGGCGATTCAGAAAACCGGTCAGGGCGTCCGTGGTGGCCAATTCCAATAATTCCGCCTCCATGAGCTTATGGTCCGTGATGTCTATGCAGGTGCCTATGAATCCGACGAAGTCACCGGCTTTATCGAATCGCGGTACGCCGGTATTGGCCATCCAGCGATACTCTCCGTCGTGACGTCGGTAGCGATAGTCGACATTGAACGGGAGACGATGCTCGAAATGCCAGGCATAGCAGTTACGCACGATTTCCATGTCTTCCGGATGCACGTTGCTTAACCAGCCTTGCCCCAACTCCTGCACCATGGTGCGGCCGGTAAAGTTCAGCCACCTTTTGTTGAACCACACGGCCTGGTGGTCGGCGCGCGCCAGCCATATCAACACCGGAGCCGAATTCGCCATCAAGCGGAAGCGGGCTTCGCTTTCTTGGAATTTTTGGGCGCGTTCCGCCGCCAGGGCCAAGGCCCGGCCGCGGGCCATGAATTGCCAGACCAGTAGCGTCAACAAAGCGCTGAAGGCTATGCCCGTGCCGGCAATGAGTAGCGGCTTGGTCCGGCCGATGCGGGACTGAAAGCCAGGTTCGGCGTGGATGGACAAGGTCCAGGGATGGCCCGCGATTAGTAATTGCTGAATGGTATGCAGGGAGGGGTCGCCCGTTTGCATGGGTGCGGTGCCATACAGGCGGGTTTCCTCGTCGGCCTGTGTGCCATCGAATATTTCCAGCCCCAAATCCGCTGCCCGCTCTCCGCCTATCCCTTCCATCAAATCCTTTATGCGGAAAGGCGAATAAACCCAGCCGACAATGTTGGCCCGGCGTTGTTCCACCGTGTCGTGGGGTAAGCCGTTTTTATAAACCGGCAGATACATGAGGAATCCGGCCTGCACATCGTGCTCGGTTTCCTGCACCAGTACGACCTTGCCGGATACGCCGATTGCGTCGCCATCCCGGGCCAAACACATGGCCTGGTTGCGCACCGGTTCCGCAAACATGTCGTAGCCGAATGCCCTGAGGTTGCGGTCCAGGAATGGCTCCAGATAGACGATAGCGGTATAAGAATCTCGATCGCCTTCCGGATAGATGTCGTAATCGGGATAGCCTTGTCGGCGAATGTCCTCGACATGTTTATCCCTTTGTTCCTTGGGAACCCTCAAAGCGAAACCGACGCCTTGCACGCCGGGATAGCGCTTTTCAAGAGACAGAGCGGCGATATAGTCGTGAAATTCGGCGCGGTCCACCGCTACGGACGCGGCAAACAAGCCGCGTGTCCCGTAAAGGACTTGCTGATAATTATCCAGGCGATTTTCGATGAGTTCGCGTAGCTGCCGGACCCGGAAATCGAAATACGTATGCTCGTCTCGTTCCAGAGCACTGTCCGCCGAGGACCACAAACCGTAAGTGACGGCCAAGGCCAGGGACAAAACCACGCCGGTCAGTCCGGGGGCGATGAGCTTGCCGCGTGCCGTAATGCCTGATACATGGCTGACTATCGATAGCATACGGCTTCCTGACTCCGTTTAAGTTGGAGAACTGGGGACCGGCACGCCGGCGCCCTGAGGGTATGCCCGGCGCAACATGCGGCAGTGCGCCTGTGCAGCGCACGAGGGTAGTGTAATGTGCCGAACGGATTTTGCAGTGATGCGGGGATCAAACGCCCGGCAACTATCCGGTAGCGCTTTGGTGGGAGTTAGAACCGGAGTCGGACATCGTACGGCACGAGGCGCAAGTCCTTTGCGTTCATTTCGCCGCGTCGGGTGCCCCCATTCGGCATTCAGGCTGGCGAGCGTGGTTTCGGCCGGATAAAAGAAGGACCGGGGGAGATGCGCTACACGGAAGCCCGAGCGGTCGCGGACGCCCCGGTAGTTTGGCTTAATTTAAGTCGCCGCCCGGTAAATAGGGGCAGCGGGGGGCTGTCCCGGCCGCGCGCCTCAGACGCCGGCGATGTTGGGTTGCGCGCGGCGAGCGTCGCCAGCCGGAAGGTGGGGGCTCAATTCAGTTAGGGCCTGGCGGTAGACTTCCCGCTTGAAATACACCACGTCGGCGAGTGGGTGCCAATAATCGACCCAGCACCAGGCGTCGAATTCCGGTTTGTCGGTGCGATCCAGGCGTATGTTGGAGATCGGCGCATCGAGCCTGAGCAGATACCAGAGCTGTTTCTGGCCTATGCACAGCGGCAGGGAATGTTTGCGGATGTAGCGGTCGGGGAGTTCGTAACGCAGCCAGCCGCCCGTGCGCGCCAGTAGCTGCACATGATGCGGGCTGAGCCCCGTCTCTTCGTACAGTTCGCGGTACATGGCGTTATCGGGCGCTTCGTCCAGCTTGATGCCACCCTGAGGAAACTGCCACGAGCGCATACCGACGCGACGCGCCCAGAATACCCGACCCTCGTCGTTGCACAGGATGATGCCTACGTTGAGGCGATATCCCTCCGAGTCGATCATGGTCTGTATCAGGTCCGGTGGCTGTCTTCGAATGCTACAATGCGCGTCCGCGTCCGCGGGCGCATCGGTGTCATTGTTTCACAAAACTCGTCCGGATGTCATCCGCCTGGCGGCGGCGTCCGTGGCCCGTATTTAGCCTGGAGTATCCGTGAGTCTGGCCATTTTCGATCTCGACAACACGCTCATCGCCGGCGATAGCGATTACCTTTGGGGGCAATTTCTGGTCGATCAGGGCATCGTCGACCGCGAACATTACGAGACCTCGAATGCCGAGTTCTATCGACAATACCGGGAGGGCCGCCTCGATATCGCGGAGTTTCTGGCCTTTGCGCTCAAGCCGCTGGCGGAACATCCCGTGGAGCGTCTGCACGTCTGGCGCGAGCAGTTCGTGCGGGAAAAGATCCTGCCCATCTTGTTACCGGCCGCCAGGGATTTGATCGCGAAGCACCGGGATGCGGGCGATTTGCCCGTGGTCATCACGGCCACCAACCGATTCGTGACCGAACCCATCGTCGGGCTTTACGGGATAGAGCACCTGATCGCGACGACGCCGGAGTTTTCCGATGGGCGCTACACCGGGCGCCATGTCGGCGTGCCTTGTTTTCAGGACGGCAAGGTCAAGCGCCTGGATGAGTGGCGGGTCGAGAACGACCACGCCTTGGCCGATAGCTGGTTTTACAGCGATTCGCACAACGATCTTCCGCTGCTGTCGCGGGTGGGGCATCCGGTGGCGGTCGATCCGGACGAGATCCTGGCGGATGAAGCGCGCGCGCGCGGCTGGCCCATCATCAGCCTGCGCTGAGCACGGGACTCAAGCTTTGCGGATGACGAAATAAAGGATGCCGTCTTGCTGGCAGCGGTCCATCAATTCGTGGCCCGCCTGATCCAGGTAGACGCCGAAATCCAGCACCGACGCCGGATCGGTCGCCGTCACACGCACCACTTGGCCGCTTTGCAGGGCCTGCAGGGCTTTTTTCAGGCGCAGCAAAGGCAATGGACAGGCGAGCCCACAGGTGTCGACTTCCAGGTCGCATTGCGAAATGACCAACATCTCAGCTTCTCCCGATGTCGAAAAGGGGAAGGATTCTAACAAAAGCTCACTCCCATGGATTATTTGCCGATATACATCAAACTCACCGGCCGGCCTTGCCTGGTCGTGGGGGGAGGCGAGGTGGCCGCCCGCAAGGTCGGAACCCTCAGGGCGGCCGGTGCCGCGGTCTCCGTACTGGCTCCGGAACTGGTGGCCAGCCTTGCTCGACAGGCCGAGTCGGGGGAGATCACGTGGCTGGAGCAGCACTTCGATCGCGCGGTTGTGGCGGATTATGCCCTGGTGGTCGCCGCGACGAGCGACCGTTCCGTCAACGAAGCGGTGTCACAGGCCGCTAAGGCGCGCGGCATTCCGGTCAATGTGGTCGACAGCCCGGAACTTTGCACGTTCATATTCCCGGCCATCATCGACCGTTCGCCCGTGATCGCCGCGGTTTCCTCGGGCGGCGCCTCGCCCGTCCTGTCCCGGGTCTTGCGCATGCGCCTGGAAACCCTGCTGTCGCCCGCCTACGGCCGCTTGGCCGCATTGGCCGAGAATTTCCGCGCCAGGGTCAAACAAAGGCTCACGGACGTCGGGCAGCGTCGCCGTTTCTGGGAGCGGGTACTGCAGGGCCGGGTCGCGGAACTGGTGTTCGCGGGGCGCGAAGAAGAAGCCGCCGCGCAACTGCAGCGTGAACTCGACGAGCACGACAGCGACGTCGATGCGATGGGCCGGGTCGCCCTGGTCGGCGCCGGCCCCGGCGATCCCGACCTGCTCACACTCGGAGCGCTGAGGCTGATACAGGAGGCGGACGTCGTCGTCTACGATCGCCTGGTATCGCCCGAGGTCATGAATCTCGTGCGCAAGGATGCCGAGAAGATATACGCCGGCAAACAGCGCAGCCTGCACGCCTTGCCGCAGGAAGACATCAACCGCCTGCTGGCGCGCCTGGCCAAGGCCGGCAAGCGGGTGGTGCGCTTGAAGGGCGGCGATCCTTTCATCTTCGGCCGTGGCGGGGAAGAAATCGAGACGCTGATGGAGGAAGGGGTGCCCTTCCAGGTGGTGCCCGGCATCACCGCCGCGTCCGGTTGCGCCGCCTATGCCGGCATACCGCTAACGCATCGCGACTACGCCCAGTCCTGCACCTTCGTGACCGGCCATTTGAAGGACGATTCCACCATCGATCTGGACTGGCGGCGTCTGGCCGTGCCCCAGCAGACCGTGGTGATCTACATGGGGCTGCAGGGGCTGGACCGCATCTGCTCGGCCCTGATAGAACACGGCTGCCCGGCCGATCTACCGGCGGCCTTGGTCCAGCAGGGGACGACCCGCCACCAGGTGGTCGTCTGCGGAAACCTGGGCACGCTGCCCGGTCTGGTCGCCGAGCGCGACATCAAGGCGCCCACGCTGGTGATCATCGGCCATGTCGTCAAATTGCACGAAAAACTGGCCTGGTTTTATGGTGAGCGGCAGGAGTTGCCGGGGCCATGACCTGAAACGGCGGTCTAATCGCGGGCGCGCTCGACCGCCGCACCGTCGTCGGCTTTCGCCAACAAGCCTTCCAGGTGGAACCACCAGATGACTTTCGCGTATTTGATTAGCACGACGAACGTACGCTCATCCAAATCGCGTTCGACGATGCCTTTGGGGATAGTCGGGCTGGCCATGACACCCTCCTTGTCGCTTCGAGCGATGCAAGTACTGGTTACACACCTTTAATCCAGCATCATCCGTGCCGCGACTAAAAATCCTATCAAATCAGTAAATTAACGATTAGGGGTCACCCGACTGTAAAACGGAGCTTACAGCGGAGGCCGCAGGGCATTGCGTCAGGCTTGGTGTTTTGTCCGAGCTTATGCGGCAGCGGTCATTGATGGAGCAAAAAACAAGACCTGTTCCCTGGATCCTTTCCGACGCTTACCCGCGAGATTAGGGCTTTCTCTTCTCCGCCTCATCCCAATGACTTGAATGCCTCGAACTCTGCTCGCGGCGGATAGGGAAAGTCCGGGAAAACACGGAAGCGCCTGATTGCGGGAACGGCTCACAAATCAGGCGTACACACCCGCATTCCGCTCCGGGTAACTCTCGTAGACGTGCTCGAACACCGCCGAGCACTTCTGCTGATAGAGCTCGGGCGTATAGGCACGGGGCAGTCCCATGTCGAGGGTGTCCTCGATGGTCAGTTTCAACTGTGAGCGTGCCGTCGACTTCTGGCGCCAGTTCAGCACCAGCAAGTCCTTGAGGCGCGTCAGTAGATCGCGGGCCACCTTCTTCACCTCGGCGCGCTCCTTGGGGCTGAGCTCCGGCGCCGGCCGGGTGAGGATGTCGAAAATGACCAGTTCCTCCTCGCTCATGTGCTCGCGAACGTGGCGCTGTTCCTCGTCGTTCAGGCTGTTGGACAGCTTGAGCAATTCCTCGAACAGCTCTTCGATGCTGCGGCTGCCGGCGTTGTAGCTTTCGATCAAATCCTCGAACTTCTCGGCGAAGTCGGCGCGGGTGCGGTTGAGCGCGATCAACTTTTCCAGTTTGGCGCGGATCGCGGCCTTGAGCATCTCCAGGTCGGTGTTCTTGTGCTTGGACTCCTTGAACCGTTGGGCCAGCGCTTCGAAGTTGATCTTCGACAGATCGAGTGCCGGCGGACCCTGCTCACGGATGGCGTGCCCCGTGATGGAGTCGTCCAGCAGGCCGTTGATTTGGCTCATCACCCCTGAGATGTCCGGAGGGTTGGGGTTCAGCTTGGCGCGAATCGCCCCGGCCAGTGTCCCCAGACAGGCCACGCGCCCGGTGAACTCCAGGGCCGTGGGCTCCGGTTTCACGGCTTGGTACAAGGTGCCGACCAAGCGCTCATGGCCCAGGAATTCGCGGCGCAGGGGGTCCGGTGCAATCAGGGCGTCGATGGCGTCTTCGATGCGCTGCAGACGTTCCAGGCCGCTCCCCTCACCCCGTCCCTCTCCCAGAGGGAGAGGGTGCCCTAGCGACTCGATCTCGTCCAGCACCACGCCCTGTTGGGTGCAGAAAGCCGTAGCTTCAACGACGGCCTTGCGCAATTCCTCCACCAGCAGCTTCTTGTCCCTGACGGGATTCTTGCCGTCCTTGCCGGCTCCATAGATGGCCAGCGCTTTCTCCAGCGAAGCGAACACGTTGGCATAATCGACGATGACCCCGCTGTGCTTGCCGGGGAACACCCGGTTGGCACGGGCGATGGTCTGCATCAGGGTATGGATGCGCATGGGCTTGTCGAGATACACCGTCGAACAGCTCGGCGCATCGAAGCCGGTCAGCCACATGGCGCAGACGAACACCAGGCGCAGCGGGTCTTCGGTGTCTTTGAACTTCTGGGCTAGTCCCGGCTCGGATTCATTCATCCGCTTGCGGTGTGGGGCGATGTCCAGGCCCAGCTTCTGCATCTGCTGGATTTCGTTCTGGCCGGGCGAGACGATCACCGCCATGTCGGTGGTCGTCAGTACCTCCAGACGGGCCTTCAACTCCGATACGCGCAAGTCGCGCCGCGCCTGTTCCGAGCTCCCTTCGCCACCCGGCCGATGGGCCAGTTGCCCTAATTCCTGTTGCACCCGGGCAGTTTCGTCCGCCCAGCATCTCTTCACCTTGTCGTGCATCCGCAGCGCGGTGGCCTTGTCGATGGAAACCACCATCGCCTTGCCGATAGCCTGATCCAAACGGGGCTCGCCCGAGGAAATGCGGCACGATGTCTTGGGCCACGGTCTCCAGCCGGTCGTCGCGGGTCAGCAGGTGATATTGCCGCGACAATTCCTTCTCCAGCTTGGCTTCCTGATCCGGGTCGAGTTCGGCCTCCTCGATCAGCCGGTAGATGTCGTCGTTCAGGTCCGGGTTGACCAGTTGCAGTTCGGGCGTGCGGTTCTCGTAGAACAGCGGCACGGTGGCGCCGTCCTCGATGGATTGCTGGAAGTCGTAGATCGACACATAGTCGCCGAACACGTCCTTGGTGCGTTCCTCGCCCGCGATCAGCGGCGTACCGGTAAAGGCCAGGAACATCGCCTTGGGCAAGGCGGCGCGCATGTTCAGCGCCAGGGTGTCGTACTGGCTGCGGTGCGCCTCGTCATTCAGCACGATGACGTCGGGCCGGTCGCTCAGCACCGGCATAAGGCCCTCACCCCCGTCCCCTCTCCCAAAGGGAGAGGGGAGATTCTTACTCCCTTCTCCCGCTGGGAGAAGGGCTGGGGATGAGGGTGTTTCGGGACGAAACTTATGGATCAGCGTGAAGACGTAGCGATGGTTGCCGCGCAGCAATTCGCGCAGATGCGCGCCACTGCCGGCATGGCAGGCGTCGCCCTCCGCCTGCGACACCGCACCCACCGCCTTGAAGGTCTTGGCGATCTGCTCGTCCAGCTCGATGCGGTCGGTGACGATCACGAAAGTCCAGTTACCCGCCAGCTTGCGCAGCACCTTTTGGGCGAAAAACACCATGGAAAAGCTCTTGCCGCTGCCTTGGGTCTGCCAGAACACACCGCCGCGCCCGTGGCCCAGCTTGCGGGCTTCGAGCATGGAGGCAATGGCGTTGTTCACGCCGAGGAACTGGTGGTTCTGCCCGAGTATCTTGACCAGCCCGGCCTTGTGCTCGGAAAACAAAGTGAAGTTTTCCACCAGATCGAACAGCCGCTGGCGGTCACAGGTGCCGCGCAGCATCGTTTCCAGCGACACTCGGCGCGGCTCGTCCTCGCGGGCTATGCGCTTCCACTCGAAGAAGCGCTCCCAGTCCGCCGTCAGCGAGCCGATACGGCTGTCGGTGCCGTTGCTGGCAATCAGAAAAGCGTTGTACCAGAACAGCTGGGGAATCTGCTGTTTGTAGTGGGTCAGGTTCTCATCGAAGGCGACCCGCGCCGAAACGCCCGGCTTCTTCAGTTCGATCACCACCCACGGCAGGCCGTTGACGAAACCCACCAGATCGGGCCGGCAGGTATAGAGCGCGCCGGTGACGCTGAGCTGGCTGACCAGCAGAAAATTGTTGTTCTCCGGGTTTTCCCAATCCACCACGCGCAGGCGCACCTTTTCCTCTCCTCTCCCGCGTGCGGGAGAGGGGCCGGGGGCGCGGTCGGGGACGGACACGGCAATGCCTTCCTTAAGCAGCCGGTACACCTCCCGATTGGCCGCTTCCAGGCTCATGGCCGAGCGGTCGCGGGTCAGCTCGTCGATGGCGGCGTCTATCGCCTCGGACGGAAGCTTCGGGTTGAGTTTGGAGAGCGCTTCCCGCAGGCGCGCCACCAGCACCACCTCGGCCTTGGTCTCGCGCCCCAGCGTACCGCCGACGCCAATGGTTTCCTCCATCGCCGAAACCGTCTGCCAGCCAAGCGCGGCAAACAGCCCGATGGCGGGCTGCTCGACGAGTTGGTCTTCGGTATAGGCGTGGCTGCTCATGGATCGACTTCCTGTATCTGGATTATGGTGGGCGAGCGCCAGCTTGCCCACCGCAATGTATCATTCACCATAATCCGCCCCGCTTTCCGAAACACGGCTCCCGGCCCAACCGACCGGATAAATGCCCTCCGCAACGAATCGGTGAAAGGTCGAATAGGGCCAGTCGACAACCCGGCTCACCAAACCATGTTTCAACGGATTGATATGGATATAGTCGTAGTGCCGGTGTAAATCCTCGGCATCGCGGATTTGGTGTTCCCAATAGCGGCGTTGCCAGATGCTCAATTCCCGATGTTTTTCCCGCGAAGCCGTCATGGCGCGTTCATCGTTCAACAGTCCCTTCATCAAACGAGAAAACGTGGTTTTGATCACGTTCCAGCGCCGCGGATAATCCTTGTCGCCGTCCGGCAAGGACCAGACGCAATGCATATGATCGGGCAGCAATACCCAGGCATCTACGCCGAAAGGCGCGCCTTTGCGGGCGGTGATGACGGCTTGCCGCAACGCGGAGCGGCTTTCCGGCAAGGTCAGTATCGGCCGGCGCCGATAGGTGACCACCGTGAAGAAATATTGGTTTCCAGGTCCTTTGGCGCGGAGGTATCTCGGCATGGCTGTCCTTGGCTTTGCTGGGTTGATCGGGTGGGAATGGGGATGGTGGGCGATGGTCGGCTATGGTGGGCAAGCTGGCGCTCGCCCACCCTACCATATTGATAACGTAGGGTGGGTAAACGGCTGTTGGTTTGCCCACCGGTTCGGTGGGCCGGCCGAGCCTGCCCACCCTACGATGACTCGGTTCGCAGTTTGTCGAGCAGCGCCAGATGGTGATACCAGGGCAATTGTGCAAGCACCCCTTGCACAAATTCGGCATTCGGCCACGCCTCGGCGAAGGCGCGCATGTACTTGAGATTACGCGGCGAAAAACCCTTCATTTCCGGAAAAGCATTGCGCAGGTCCTGCGCCAACCGCTCGATGACCTTGGCGCCCCAGCCTCCCGGTCCTGCCGTGCCCGGATGTCCTGGCCGATCTGCCAGTACAGCAGCACCAGTTCGCGATTGACCGCCAGGGCCGCCCGCTGCTGGGCGGCGTGTATGCGGGCCTTCAGCTCGGTCAACCAGGCGGCGTAATCGGCGGGAAGCGGGATGATGTCGATCATGGCTCAGGCGGCCTCGACGTCGATCTGGCCGGAGAGCAGGCGCGGCAGCAGGAGGTCTCGGGCGCGGCGGAGGTTTTGGATTTGGCGTTGGAGCGTAGCCCCCTGCCGTTCAAACGCATCGGCGAGCCCGCAGAAACTTGAAAGTATGTCCGCAGGTGGGACGAGCACGTTGAGCGCGTAAGCTTGATTGCGGCTTAAGCCCGGCACGGCTGCATCGCTGTTGATGAAATTTAGCGTCGGCAGAACATAGAACAGGTAGCGCAACGGTAATTTCTTCGAAGTCACAAAATACGCCGTATCAATAACGAAGAAATCATCGTCGCACCAGAACACGCTTCCGACATTTCCTTTGCGGCCAACAATTATCCCAGGTCCTTGGACCAAAGCAGTCTCGTGAGTGCCGACCACACCGCTGGAGCCGAAGACTGGACATGCACCGTCGCGCCTATCTTCTTTCTTCAGAGCCTTGCCGTAGTTCAATTCGAGAATTTCGCCGAGCTTCTGTACCTCCCACCCCTGCGGAATCTCGCCGAGGGGAGAGGCGACGCGGGGGACGTTTTCGTGGCCGGGGAAGCGGAAGTGGACGAACCACTCGCGGTAGAGGGCGCGGGCCATCGTCTCCAGTATCTTGATGCGCCGCTGGCAGTTTTCGATGAGATCATCGTAGGCCGACAGAATGCCCGCGATGCGTCGTTGCTCCGGCAGCGAAACCTTTGGCACTTTGACCGGGTAAACGAAATTCCTGTTCAAGGACTGCTGCGCGCTGCCGGAGTTCAGTGACGAGAAATCGAGGCTTTCCAAGAGGTACCGGACGAACAGTGGCTCGTTACCTTTGAAGTCTGTGACGAAAATCGTAGTGTTATGCGGCCAATAGTCTTCCCGAATGAACGTAACTTTGCCGAACGATGCGCCGCTTCGACCGAGCATGACGCCTGGCCCTTTTGCTCTTGCTGTGTCGTGGTAGCCGTGGACGCCGGCTGAGCCGACGATTGGCACATTGCCCGGACGACGCTGCATTTCAGTGAGGTCGTAGCCACGCTGAAGGCTGATGAGTTCGCCGAGCGTCGTCGTTTCCATCCTCACGCCTCCAATATCCCCGCCACATTCGCGGCGATGATCTGCTCCAACTCCCGCGCCTGAGCATTCAGCGCTTCCAGTTCCTCGTTCAGTTCTTCGAGCTGTTCCTTGAAGTCCTCGTCGCTCACGTCCTCGCCCGGCGCGACGCCGACGTAGCGGCCGGGGTTGAGGGACCAGCCTTGGGCTTCGACTTCACTCAGGGTGGCGGCTTTGCAGAGGCCGGGAATGTCGCGGTAGACGAGCCCCTCGCCCTGTGGGAGAGGGGTTGGGGTGAGGGCCTGCGCACCTGATGCTTGGGGCGAAGCCGTTGAAGCATTGATCGCTTCAGCCCTCACCCCCGGCCCCTCTCCCAAGGGGCGAGAGGAGAAAACTTCCTTGATCTTAGCTTCGGCCTCTTCGCCGCCGAGGGTGTAGTCCAGCGCCTCGCCGCGATAGAGCCGCACCAGGTTGGCGATGAAGCCGATCTGCGCCGGGGTCCAGTCGCGGTGGGCGCGGTCGACCTGGCGGTAGATGTGGCGGGCGTCGATGAAGAGGATGGTGTTGGCGTGATTGACTTCGCCCTCACCCCGGCCCTTTGTTTCCGGGCTTTCCTGCCCGGAACCCTCCGGGCGGGCTTCGCCCGACCAAATCCGCTCCCGGCGGATTTGTCCCAAAGGGAGAGGGAGGTTTGCTTTGCCTCGGTCGAGGAACCACAGGGTGCAGGGCAGCGTGACGTTGTAGAACAGGTTGGGGCCGACCGCGACCATCACGTCGACGGCGCGGGCTTCGATGAGCTTCTGGCGGATGTCTTGCTCAGAGGCGCGGGCGTCGGAGGCGGAGTTGGCCATGACGAAGCCGGCGCGGCCCTGCTTGTTGAGCGAGGAATAGAACAGCTGGATCCACAGGTAGTTTGCGTTGTCGGTGCGCGGCAGGGCGAAGGGGAAGCGGCGGCCGGGGCCGACTTGATCCTTGAGCCTTTCCTTGTCCACGGCGTTGACGTTGAAGGGCGGATTGGCGAGGACGAAGTCGAACCAGCCGATGGCGTCGTGGGGGTCGTCGTAGTAACTGTTGACCTGGCCGCCGTGGCGGATGTCGCCTTCCAGCCCGTGGATGGCGAGGTTGAGGCGGCACAGCCGGCCGGTCTCGTCGGTCTTCTCGACGCCGTGGATGGCCAACTCGGCGGCGGGGTTCTTCTGGCGCTCGGCGACGAAGCGTGCCGATTGCACGAACATGCCGCCGGAGCCGCAGGCCGGGTCTAGGATGCGGCCGTGGAAGGGTTCGATGATTTCCGTCAGCAGCTTGACGATGGATGAAGGCGTGTAGAACTCGCCGCCCTTCTGGCCCTCGGTGCGGGCGAACTCGCCGAGGAAGTATTCGTAGATGCGGCCGAAGGCGTCGTAGTCCACGCTGGCGGGAATCTCCGATACCTTCTTCAGCAATTCCTTGAGCAGGGTGCTGGTGAACAGGTTGTAGGTCTTGGGCAGGACGCCGGAAAGCTGCGGGTTCTGCTTCTCGATGTCGCGCATGGCGGCATTGATCTGGCCGCCGATATCCATGGCCTCGGGCAGTGCGAGCAGGTAGTCGAATCGCGCCTCGGGGCTCAGGTACAGCACGCCTTCGGCATGATAGGCGGCGGGTTCATCCACCCGGCTGCCGCGGCGCGACAGCTGCGCCCCCTCACCGCCGGTCCCAGTGTTTCCGGGCTTTCCTGCCCGGAACCCTCCGGGCGGGCTTCGCCCGACCAAATCCGCTCCCGGCGGATTTGTCCCGGAGGGCGAGGGGAGCGAGAGCTTGGAGCGCTGGGCGGAGAAACGGACATCGGCGAAACGTAGAAAGATCAGTCCGAGGATAGGACCGGAATATTCCTGGGCCTTCAGCCCCGAGTTGGCGCGGAATTGGTCGGCGGCGTCCCAGAGGCGTTTTTCCAGATTGGCGGCGGCGGTGTCTTTTTCGGAGGGGGCGATCCAGTGCATGGTCAGTCAAGTTCAGGGTGTGATCTGTCGAACAAACGACAGCGGCGGCCAGGTGTATGGCCCCGAGAAAATTGCGAGCGGTTTTGTCATGGCGGGTCCAAGCGCTTGGTTTGCCGACTTCGCACGCGCGCCGCGCGCGATACCCAGGTATGGCCGGGACTTTATCTGTCGCGCCAATTCCACAGGCCATCGGCCTTCAGTTCGAGCACCGCGTCGTAATCGTCCTCGGGCTCGTCGGCTTTGCCGATGTTGAGATATCCGATCGAGTGTTCCGAGAGCAGTTCGAGCATGTCGTGGAAACGTCCGGCACTCAGCGTACCGCTCACCCGGTTGAGAAATACGTAGGAAGGTCGGGCATGCAGGATGCGGGCAAACGAAAACAACTGCTGCTCGTCCAGCGACAGCACGCTCGTCCAATCGTGTTCCCGATCGAGGCCGCCCAAGCTGTTCACTACGGGCATCAAGCCCAGTTTTTTGAGGATCGCATCGCAAGGCTCGCCGTCGGCCGGGTGATTTCCGCTAACCCCCGCGATGAACTCCCTCAAGGTGCCGGGAGGAAAATAAGGGCGTTCCGGCAGAAAATGTATCTGCTCCGCGCCGGGCAGGATGATATGCCCGGAGCCATGCTCCCACAGGCCCGCGCTGGCTTTGAACAAAGCCTGCTTGGCGTCCTCGTTGGGGCCGGCGATCAATACCCGGGACTTCGCCGGCACGCTCAGGCTGAGTTCGCTCAGCAGTGGCCTATCGCCTTTGGGGGGCAATAGGCTCAGCTTGTCGTAGCTCCAATTTTTTTCGTCGCGGGAAATGACGATCCCTTCGGAGCGGCCCGAGCGGGATTCGCGGATGACTTCGCCGAGCGCGCCCAGTCTTGCGATGATGGCGGCGAACGAGGACAAGGACTGGAATTGATTGACGATGAGGGAAAACGCGCCGACCAGGTGAGCGAATGCCATCGCCGATTGGGTAATCACGCCGAATTCCACCTCGCCGCGCAGAAACAGGGGGGCGACGATCAGGGTGGGCAGGATCTGGATGAGATAGTTATAGCCCGTGGTGAAAAAGCCCAGGTTTCTGTGCATCAAGATGATGCGCTGATAGTTGGCGATCAAACTGTGCATCCTTTGCGACAGCCGCGTCTCGATGTTCTCTTCGCGTTGGGCGAGCGCGATGGATTCCGTGTTTTGCCATACATGGTGCAGGGTGCCGCGGAAATCGGCCTCCTTGTCCAGTTGGCTGTATTCCATGCCGATGAGGGGGCGGCCGAGTTTCAGCGTGAGATACGAGCCCAGCGCTCCATAAGCGAGCGTCACCGCGAACAGCTGGGGACTGATGGTCCACATGACGCCGGAAAAGGTGATGATCGTGATGCTGCCGTTCAGAATCATCAATACGAACGACAGCGTGGTCACGGTAAACGAGCGTATATCGTCCGCGATGCGCTGGTCGGGATTTTCTATTCCGCCGTCCTGCTTGAGGCGGTAATAAGTGCGATCGGCGAGAAAAGCGCCAACCAGGCGGCGGGTGAGCCAGTCTCGCCATAACATGCCCAGCTTTTGTTCCGTATATCGGAAAATCACCGCGACGAGCGTGGAAAGGGCGAAGACGACGAGGTAAAGAATGGCCTGGACCGTGAATTCGTCGGCGTTGCGCTCGGCCAGGGCGGTTATGAAATCGCGCCCGACGAAACTGTTGACGACATTGAGCCCGTTGACCGCGAGCAGCAAGAATAGGAGGGCGGCGGACAAGTACAGGGCTTTTCCGCCGACCTCCGACGCGACGAAACTCTTGGCGGCGTTAAGTAGCTGCTCCCGGTTCGGCTTGGTTTTCAATTCAAAATCCCCTTTTAGTTATTCTTAATAGTGCTTCGAAATACGGCGCGTGATTAAAACCTATGCCCATGAGCGGCGACCGCTCTTCCGTCCGCCGCGGCAGGATGAGGGGCAAATCTACTTGTCCCACAACCATGCCGCACCTCTCACCCCGCTGGAGTCGCCGTGCCGGGGCGGTGTCAGTCGCGTGTCCACCCGGTCGGAAAATACCCAGTCATTCCACAGCCGAGGCACGTTGAGGTATAGCCTTTCCAGTTGGGATAGCCCACCGCCCAGCACGATCACGTCGGGGTCCAGGATGTTGACGACATGCGCCAGTGCACGGGCCAGGCGCTCTTCGTAGCGGCGCAGACTGGCTTCACAGGCGGCGTCGTTCCTGGCGGATTCGGCGATGACCGGTGCCGTCAGGGGGCTCCCGGTCATGTGCAGATGATCGGCCGCGAGTCCGGGGCCCGATAGCCAGGTTTCTATGCAGCCCGAGCGTCCGCAATAGCAAGCCCGTCCCGGTCTTTCATCGTCACGCGGCCAGGGCAGGGGGTTATGGCCCCATTCGCCGGCGATGGCGTTGGGTCCGTTCAGGAGTCTGCCGTTCACCACGATCCCGCCTCCAACGCCGGTTCCGAGGATGACGCCGAAAACCACCGTGGCACCCGCCGCCGCGCCGTCGCTGGCCTCGGACAAGGCGAAGCAGTCGGCATCGTTGGCCATGCGTACCGGACGGTTCAATTTCCGCTGCAGATCCTCCTGCAACGGCTGGCCGTTCAGGCAGGTCGAGTTCGAATTCTTGAGCCGTCCTGTGACCCGTGAGGTCGCCCCGGGCGTTCCGATCCCGACCGTGAGCCGGACGGCCAGTTCGCGTTCCGCATCCGTAACCAGCGCGGCTATGCCGTCCAGGGTTGCCGGGTAGTTGCCCTGGGGCGTGGAAATCCGGCGGCGCCAGACTTCCTGATCACCATCGTCGAGTACGATGAGTTCGATCTTGGTGCCGCCGAGGTCTATACCCGCCCGCAGTTGCATGCCCGCTCCGCCTTAAATCATGAGGAAAAGGGGGCAGATTCTAAGCGTCCCGGCCCGCACATGCCATCTTGGCCCATCCCGCGCCGGTCCCCGTCCCGGCGGCGTCCGTGCGACGATCCGGAGGCGGCCGGAACGGCTGGACACTTCCTCGCGCGATGTGAATAATTCCCACGGGCGAAGTATTCCCATGTCGTTTCGGCCCGAAGGGTTCGTCAGCCTGACATCTCGCCAGGAGTCTCGACTTATGTCCGTGTACGCATACTCCCCTAGCCACGTTCGCGCAGCGAGATCGCGTTTTTCCCGGCCGTTCTCCGGCCGGCGGCCCTACCCGATTGCGCAGATGGCTTAAGCGGGCCGGGAATTTGCCCAAGAACCGCCAGTCACCGGTAGGGGTGACGCAGGCCGACAGAACGGACGCACCTTTTTCAGCACCCACGACCGGCCGGTTTTCCCAACGACTGTTGGGCATACTGTGTCTGCTGCTGTGCGCACTGGTCTTGATGCCGGTACTGCAGACGGGATCGACCCTGTTCGGGGCGGAACCCGGAGCATGGGCGACGCCCATGCTGCCGCAATTGCTGGGCAATACCGTCGAACTGGCATTGGGGGTGGTGGCCGGCGCCGGAATCATCGGCACCGCTTTGGCTTGGCTCACCTCTCTGTACCGTTTTCCCGGGCGCGACTGGCTGGTGACTGCCCTGGCGCTACCCTTGGCGATGCCGGCCTATGTGCTGGCTTTCGTCCTGCTCGGCGCGTTCGAAACCAGCGGCCCCGTTCTCACCGCCGGGCGTGCCTTGTTCGGCGCGGATGTCCGCTTGCCTTCCCCGGGCTCCGGAGCGGGCTTGACGGTCGCGCTCGTGCTGGCGTTTTATCCCCATGTCTATCTCCTGGCGCGCAACGCCTTTCTCCAGCGCTCGATACCGATCATGGAGGCCGCCCGCAGCTTGGGCGCGGGACCCTGGACGGTTTTTTTCCGTGTCAGCCTGCCTTTGGCCTGGCCCTGGATCGGCGCCGGCTTGGCCCTGGTAAGCATCGAAACGCTGGCCGAATTCGGTGCGGTTTCGCTCTACGGCTACGAAACATTCACCACCGCGATCTACCGGACCGGAGTGGGCCTGGATCTGCCGCTCGCCGGCAGGCTGTCGGCCTTGCTGCTGTTGTTTACGCTTCTGGTCGCCGGCGCCGAACAGTCCCTGCGCCTCCGTCAACGACGCCGTCAAGCCGCCACCCCGCGTGCGCGCGTGCGGACCAGGCGGCTTGACGGCTGGCGCGCCGTCATGGCGACGGCCGCCGCGGGATCGGTGCTCATGCTGGCCTTTGTCCTTCCCGTCACCCAGATCGTGATATGGGGTGTGGTGGGGCTGCTCTCGCCCGATGACAGCCAATTTTTCGAACCCGCGCTGAATACCCTGATGCTGGCGGGAGCCGGCGCAGCCCTGATCGCCACCGGAGCGCTCGTCTTGGGATGGCGCTATCGTGATCGAGCGGCCCGGCCGGCGCGGCTGGTCGTGCGCCTGGCGAGCTTGGGCTACGCGATGCCCGGCGTGGCCGTGGCGATAGCGGTCTATTCCGTGCTGGCGGAACTCGAAGGGTCGGCAGGCGGCCATGCGTCGGCTCTCTCCCTTATCGGCGGGCTCTCGGGCTTGCTGGCCGCTTATGTCATCCGATTTCTGGCGGCCGGCTTTGGCGCCATCGACAAGGGTATCGAGCGCCTGACGCCCGGCATGGAAGCGGCGGCGCGCAGTCTGGGCGTGAAGGGATACGCGCTGTGGCGCCGGCTCTACGCACCGCTGCTGCTCGGCGGGCTGTTCGAAGCCTGGATACTGGCCATGGTGGAGATCGCAAGAGAATTACCCGCCACCCTACTGCTACGTCCCGACGGGTGGGACACCCTGGCCGTTAGGACATACGCGTACGCGGTGCAAGGCAACTGGCAGCGGGCCTCCTTGCCAGCCATGGCTCTGGTCGGCATAGGGCTGATCCCGGTGCTATTGCTGGCGCGGGCGGCGGAGCGCCATCGGTGAGTCCGCGTCTGGAGTTGAGCGCGGTCCACGTGACACGCGGCGCGCATCTGGTGATCAAGGGCGTTACGCTGCAATTGCCGCCGGGGATGATCGGTTGCCTGCTGGGGCCGAGCGGTTGCGGCAAAACGGCCTTATTCAGGGCCATCGCCGGATTCGAGCCGGTTTCGCGGGGAGCCATACACATCGACGGCGCCAAGGTGGCCTCCCCGCTGGTGACCGTGCCTCCCGAGGATAGGCTGGTCGGGGTGGTGTTTCAGGATTTTGCGCTTTTCCCCCATTTGACGGTGGCGGAGAATATCGCATTCGGTCTGAGCGAAATCAGGTCCGGCGAACGGCAGGGGCGCATCGCCGAGATGCTTGTACTCTTCGGGCTGGGCGGGGCGGCGCATTGCCATCCGTATCAATTGACCGCCGATCAGCAGCGTAGGCTGGCCTTCGCGCGTGCCATTGCGCCTAGGCCGCGGCTCCTGCTGATAGACGAGCCTTTCGCCGATGCGGATGCGGAAAACCGATTGCGTCTAGCGCACGATCTGCGTCTGATGCTCAAGGAAGCCGAGATGACCGCTTTGCTGGCGACCGCGGATCAACAGGAGGCATTCGCCGCCGCCGACCGCATCGGCGTGATGTCGGCGGGGGTATTACAGCAATGGGCCGATGCGGAAACCCTTTATCAGCAGCCTGCCAATCGCGTCGTCGCGCAGCTCATCGGTCAGGGCGTGGTGCTGAGCGCACGGGTGGGAGGCGCGGGCGATTTGCTGCACACTCCCCTGGGCGATGTTCTGCTTCCCGAATCGGCGCAGGCGCCGCCCCTGGGTCACTATGTGGGTATCCTCGTACGCCCTTGCCACGTGCGCCTGAGCGCGGACGAGAAGTCCAACGCGACGCTGATCCGCCGGTTTTATCGTGGGGCCGACGTGTTATATGTATTGCGCCTGGACAGCGGGCAGGAAATATCCGCCACAGCCCCTTCCTGCAGCCGCTATCCGCTCGGGGAAAGGCTGCATGCCAGCCTGGACAGGCTTACGCCACCGATATTGGTCAACCTGGAAGGGCGCGTGTGAGCGGCACTCAGCCGCCGCGCGTCTCGCGCCAGTAACTACGCCCCCAGATGAGGACGTAGATAATGCCGCTGAGCGCCGTAGTCGCCAGCACCAGGCACGTCAGAGTGGACAGCAAGAGTGGAGGCAAGGGCGCGACGCCGTGTTCGAATAATACGGCGACGATCAGCACGAGTTGCAGAAAGGTATTGAGCTTGCTGGTCCAGTGCGGACGGCCTTCGAAGGGATGCAGCAACAGGTAGTAGGCGATGGCGCCGCCCAGTATGACCACGTCGCGCGCCACGACGGCTGCGGTGACCCAAACGGGCAGCAGACCGAGGTGCGCACCCAGGATGAAGCAGGTGAGCAGTAGCAGCTTGTCGGCCAGCGGATCCAGCAGGGAGCCGAGCTTGCTTTGCCAGTGGTAATGCTTGGCGAGAAAACCGTCGAGGCCGTCGGAGACGCCCGCCACGATAAACAGGGAAAGCGCCAGTTCGTAGCGCCCGTTCAGCATGTAATGCGCCACCGGATAGACCAGCAGCACGCGTAGCACCGAAATGATATTGGGGATGTGGCGTGCCCGGATCATGTGGGTTTCACAAAAAAACGGTAAAGGGCGACGAAGGATGAGCCTCCCGACAAGCCACCGCCCGCGATGTACAATACCACACTCGAATCGAAGCGGAAGATCGGCGCGGTCGCACGCGAACCGGGCGTCGGAAGCTCCCACCCTATCCATGTCCGGCGGGCCTTTAGGCCTCGCTCGGGCCGAGGCCCCATCCAGAGGAATAGCCCTTGAATACGACTCGTGACCCAGGTCTTAGTTATAAAAGCGCCGGCGTGGACATCAGCGCCGGCAACGCGTTGGTGGAACGGATCAAGCCCGTCGCGGCACGGACCCGGATCCCCGGCGTACTGGCCGGGCTGGGCGGATTCGGTTCCTTGTTCGAACTGCCGCTCGACCGCTACCGCCAGCCGATACTGGTGGCCGGTACCGATGGCGTCGGCACCAAGCTGAAACTCGCCATAGATTCGGGCCGTCATGGCGGCGTTGGTATCGACCTGGTGGCGATGTGTGTCAACGACATCGTGGTGCAAGGCGCGGAGCCGCTCTTTTTCCTCGACTACTACGCGACCGGCAAACTGGATGTCGAGGTCGCCGCCAGCGTGATCGAAGGCATAGGCAAAGGCTGCGAACTGGCCGGCTGCGCCCTCGTCGGCGGCGAGACGGCCGAGATGCCGGGCATGTATCCGCCCGGGGAATACGATCTGGCCGGTTTCAGCGTCGGTGTGGTGGAAAAGTCCCGCCTGCTCGACGGCAGCCGCGTGCAACCGGGCGATGTGTTGTTGGGCCTGGCGTCTTCCGGGCCGCACTCCAACGGCTATTCCTTGATCCGCAAGGTTTTGGAACGTTCTGGCGCCGGCTTCGACGACCTGCTGGGCGACAAGACGCTGGGCGACCGGCTGATGGCTCCGACCCGCATCTACGTCAAATCCTTGCTGCGTCTATTGGAGTCCGTGGAGGTCCACGCCTTCGCCCATATTACCGGTGGCGGCATCACGGAAAACCTTCCGCGGGTGCTCCCCGAAGGAAGTGCCGCGGCGATCGACCTGTCGGCCTGGGCGTTGCCGGCCATCTTCGGATGGCTGAAGGAGCAGGGCAATATCGAGGAAGCGGAAATGTTGCGTACCTTCAACTGCGGAGTCGGCATGATCGTCTGCGTCGGTCCCGAGGACGAAACGCGCGCGATCGCGACATTGACGGAAGCCGGCGAACACGTGTTCCGCTTGGGCCGGATCGAAGCGGGACCAGCCTCCGTGGCCTACTCCGGCCGGCTCCAGTCGGCATGAGCGAGGGAGTCGGCATGGAATTGAGTGTCGTGGTGCCGGTGCACAACGAGGCGGAAAATCTCGCCCCGCTGCTCGGCGAAATCGCCCAGGCGCTGGACGGCGTTCGAGAATATGAGGTCGTCTACGTGGACGATGGCAGCCTGGACGATACGGGATCCCGTTTGCTGGCCTTACGCACCGAGTTTCCCCGCTTACGGGTGTTGAGGCACCGGCGGGCCTGCGGCCAGAGCACCGCCTTGCTGACCGGTATCCGCGCGGCGCGCGCGCCGGTGATCGCGACCCTGGATGGTGATGGCCAGAACGATCCGGCGGACATTCCACGCTTATGGTCCGCCCTCATGGAACTGCAGACCGAACAACCGCTCGCGATGGTAGCCGGTTACCGCAAGCGCCGGCAGGACACCGGGTGGCGGCGTTTCTCGTCGCGCGTGGCCAACACCGTACGGGGCGGTTTGCTGCGGGATCACACGCCGGATACGGGATGCGGGCTTAAGGTATTCTCCCGCGAACTCTTTCTACGCCTGCCTTATTTCGATCACATGCATCGCTTCCTGCCGGCCTTGGCTCAGCGCGCGGGCGGCAAGGTCGTTTCAGTGGAAGTCAACCATCGGCCACGCCTGGCCGGGGTGTCCAAATACGGCACCTGGCAACGGCTATGGGTAGGCATCGTCGACCTGGTCGGGGTCATGTGGCTGCAGAGACGGGCCCACCTTCCAGACATCGACGAATCGGAAGGCCCCTTGATCAACTAGCCTGAGCTTAAAGTATGGGCTGGCGCCCGGCTCAGTGTTCAATGAACGGATGTTCAAAGCGGCTAGACCGGCAGGGGGATTTTTCGGTGTGGCTGCCGCCCTAAAACGAAGAGGGAATCAACGTGAAAAAGATTATTAAGCTGCTCGTTCGGCTGCCCTTGATACTGCTGCTCTCTCCGCGCCAGGGCTTGAGGACTTTGCGTGGTTTGATTTTGTTTTTTCGCGATTACCTGACGCTAAAAAAGCAAGTGCCGCTTGCGGTAAAGGAGTTTCCTTTTGGGGCGCTTTTCCCTTGTATCGAAGACCGATTTGACGAGGGCGGGGTTGCCAAGGGACATTATTTTCATCAAGACCTACTGGTCGCCAGAAGAATATTTCAGAATGAGCCGAAAACGCATGTCGATGTAGGATCGCGAATAGATGGATTTGTGGCCCATGTCGCGTCGTTCAGGCCGATCAAGGTGGTCGATATTCGCCCCTTATCGAATAAAGTACCCAATATCGAGTTCGTTCGGGCAGATCTGATGGCCGACCTGGATCAAAGTCTTGTCGATTCGTGCGATTCGCTCTCCTGCCTTCATGCGCTCGAGCATTTCGGCTTGGGCCGTTATGGCGATACCGTGGATTATGACGGTTATGTGCGTGGGTTTGATAACTTATACAAGATAGTGAAGCCGGGTGGAAAGTTTTATTTCTCGGTTCCCATCGGCCCACAGCGCATCGAGTTTAATGCGCACAGGGTTTTTTCGGTTGATTACCTGATGGAATGTTTTGCGGGGAAGTATAGGGTCGACTTTATTTCATTTGTGGATGATAGGGGCGACTTGCATGAACACGTACAGTACGAGCAAAAGGATTTGGCGGGCAACTTCGGCTGTTGGCTGGGATGCGGTATTTTTGAATTGACAAAGTTATAGGCGATGTTCGCCGGCTGCCTAATTTTTCCCGGATTTTCCATGCCGGTTGGGCCGTTCAGTGTCGGCCGCGGTGCGGCGGAGCGACGCATTTTGTCCGGCATTATTTATTATGTTTGATGGCTCTTAATTATATTTCTTGCATGCAGGCCCATTCCTTCAGATGACGATAATTAGGCACCTCGCGCTCCGCAAGGATTACGTCTTCGTGTGGCTGGCTCTGGTCCTGATGGGCCTGGCTTATCGTCCCTTGACACCGGTCGATGAAACCCGCGCCGTGACGGTCGCCTGGGAAATGTGGTCGCAGCATCAATGGCTGGTACCGCATTTGAATGGCGAGCCTTACAGCCACAAGCCCCCCCTGCTGCTATGGGGCATCAACCTGATGTGGCTGGTGTTCGGGGTGAACGAATGGAGCGCGCGACTGCTTCCCTCCCTGTTTGCGCTGGGCAATTTGCTCCTCACAGAGCGCTTGGCCCGCCGTTTATGGCCCGAAGCCAAATCGAGCGCCCGGCTGGCGCCCTGGCTTTTGCTGGCCATGCCGGTATGGGCGATGTGGAGTTCGCTGACGCTCTACGACATGCTGACCACCACCTTCGTGCTGGTGGGTTTGCACGGGATAAGCCGGGCGGGGCGGGGCGAAACCCGAATCGGCTGGATTTGGGCCGGATTGGGTATCGGCGGCGGTGTGCTGGCCAAAGGTCCGGTCATTTTACTGCTGGTCCTGCCCGTTGCGTTGGGGGCTCCCTGGTGGGGGGCTTTGCGACCGGATGCCGGCTGGGGCAACTGGTATCGGGGCCTGCTGGGTGCGGTCTTGCTGGGAGCCGCGATGGGTTTGGCCTGGGCGATACCCGCCGGTTTCGCGGGCGGCGAGGAATACCGCCGGATGATCTTCTGGGGGCAATCGGCCGGCCGCATCGCCAATGCTTTCGCGCATCAGAGGCCGGTCTGGTGGTATCTGGAAATCTTGCCCCTGCTTATGTTCCCCTGGGTGCTTTGGCCGCCGCTATGGCGAGGCCTGAGGCGTATTCAGTTCGATCCCGGGCTGCGCTTTTGTGCTCTGCACGCCGCATCCGTATTCCTGATTTTCTCACTGATCAGCGGCAAGCAAGTTCATTATCTGCTTCCGGCGCTGCCGTCCGCTGCCTTGTTGCTGGCGCGCCTGCTCGGCCGTGGCGATCAACCCGCGATCCGGAACGACCAGGTTTACGTCGGCTTCCTGTTGCTGGTCGTCGGTTTGGCATTTACCTTGATTCCGGTGGCGGGATCGCTTTTCGGCCTGCCGGAATCGCTCGAAGATGCTGTGCATATCGCCGACGCGGCGCCCCTGACCGCCAAGTTAGTCTTGCTCCTGAGCGGAATTTTTCTGTTGCGCGGACAGCCGGGCAGCCGCTACGGTGCCGTGCGCGCGCTCACCCTGTCCATGCTGGCCTTATTGTTCAGCGCCCATTTGGTTTACCGTCAGGTGGGCTGGACTTATTACGACATGCTCCCGTTCGCGCAGCGATTGTCGGCGGTCCAGCAACAGGAGCGCGACGTGGCTTATTTCGGCAAATACAGCGGCGACTTCCAGTTTCTCGGACGTCTCGAACGCAGGCTGGAGGAAATCGAGGCGAGCGAGGCTTTCGTGGACTGGCTGAAACGGCACCCGGAGGACTACGCGGTGATCATTCATCGCCACAAGGAAAAAAGGCTGGAAGAGGGCGCCGAATTCGGGCAGTTCTACCGAGGCAGCCGCCGCATCACTTTATGGAAGGCCGCGGAGCTTGTCGCCAGGCCGGATGTTCTCAAGGAACTGATGGAGTAGCCGCGTTACAATGCTTCCCTGTATTAATCGAGGTCCAACTATCCCTATGAAAATGCTATTTATGGCATGCCCGGTTTTGCTGGCCATCGCTGGCCTGGGTACTACATCGGCGCTGGCCGACGATGCGCAGGCCGCCGTTCCGCCCCGGCAGAACTTGCTGGAAAAACAGGCGCAGTTTGGCGGGGTCGCCCTGACGACCAAGGTCGCCAAAGTGGTGTTTCCGGAACATTACAAGACGCCCTTGCATACCCATGAAGGGCCGGGACCACGCTACGTGGTGCGCGGACGGATCAAAATCGACGAGGGCGGCGAATCGCGGGTTTATGGCCCGGGTGAAGTGTTTTGGGAGACCGGCCAGTGGATGTATGCGGAAAACGTAGGGCAGGGCGAAGCGGAACTGCTGGTTATCGAGTTGGTGGCGCCCAAATAGAGGTAAGCCCGGGCTCGGCGGTTGGGTGGTAGAAAAGGGATCGAAGACGCCTGCCCGTATGCCCTTCGGCATGCGGGGTCCATTGTCCGCCACTCGCCCTCAACGGCTTGTTGATTTCGTGCGGGCCCGTCCTATCAAGGTGCCGAGCGCGGAAAGTTTTTCCGTTGGCAGCATTCATTCCCTGTTTTCCCGCGGCGGCATAATAGCCCTGGCCGGTTTCTTCCAGTGCGCTCGTCCTCGATGAAATCCATGACTCGGCCGTGCTTTGGATATAATGGGCGCCACCATGAATATCCGCTTGATCGTGTTGATGATCTTGGCGCTGCTGGCTGCTGGCTGCGCGACGAATCCGCCCAGAAACACGAGCAATCTATGCAGCATCTTTCTGGAAAAAGACGATTGGTACGGAGACGCCAATTCCTCCTCGAGGCGATGGGGCGTGCCGGTTTGCCTCATCATGGCCATCATCAATCAGGAGTCCTCGTTCGTGGACGACGCGAAGCCGGCGCGCGTCCGTTTCCTCGGGATACCGCTTTGGCGGCCCTCGTCGGCTTATGGTTACGGGCAGGCCAAGGACGAGACCTGGGATTGGTATAAGAGCAAGACTGGCAATACGGGCGCCGATCGGGACGAATTCGCCGATGCGGCGGACTTCGTCGCTTGGTATATCCACCAGACCAGCATCGCGACCGGCATAGCCCCGACCGATTCCTATAACCAGTATCTCGCGTACCACGAGGGGCAGGGCGGATTCCGCCGCGGCAGTTGGCGGGCCAAGCCGTGGCTGCAAGGGACGGCGCGCAAGGTTGCCTCGGTCGCCTGGCGATATCAGAAACAACTCGATGCCTGCCGACCCCAACTCGTGCGCGCCGAATGACGAAAACTGCCGGAGAGAGCGTTTGACTGACCGTATTCGAGGCTGGGTGGGACGGGCGCGCACCTGGCTGACTTCCCCGCGCATGACCACATCTTGGCGCGCGGTCATCGCCATCGGCCGGGAGATCCGCGGCGGCGGGTTGGAATATCGCGCCATGGGCCTGGTTTATACCAGCTTGCTGGCATTGATTCCTTTACTGGCCGTGGGTTTTTCGGTGTTGAAAACCTTTGGCGCCGAATCCAATTTGTATCCCTTGCTGTCCGAGATACTGGCCCCGTTCGGCGAAAAGGCCGACGGAGTGGCCGGGAGCATCCTCGATTCGGTCAAACGCTTGAAAGTGGGCGTGCTGGGCGGCGTCGGCTTTCTTTTCCTGTTCTTCACCAGCGTGGATCTGCTGGAGAAGATCGAGGAGTCGTTCAATCACATCTGGCGTAGTCCCACGAGCCGTTCCCTGCTGAGACGCTTCGGCGATTACCTGACCTTCACCCTGATAGGGCCGTTTCTGGTCTTCACCGCCTTCGGCAGCGTGGCGGGGCTGTTCGGGCACCGGCCCGCGAGGGTGTGGTCGCACGGTGTGCCCGGCCTGCTCTATCAAGGCCTGCAGCAGCTATTGCCCTACGTGTTCGTGATCGTCGCGTTTACCTTTTTCTACTGGATGATACCGAATACCCGGGTGCGCTTTAGGGCCGCCTTGCTGGGCGGCGTCCTCGGTGGCATCTGCTGGAAACTGGCAGGCTGGGCATTCGAGCTGTTTATCGCCGGTTCGGCGCAGTACCATGCCGTGTATTCCAGTTTCGCCATTCTGGCCTTGTTCATGATCTGGCTCTATGTGAGCTGGCTGATCGTGCTGCTGGGGGTGCAGGTATCCTTTTTCTACCAGCATCCGGGCTACCTGCGCTTCGGTCCGGGTCCCCTGCGTCTCGGCGCGCGCCTTTACGAGCGCTCGGGACTGGCCATCATGCTGTTGGTGGGCGAGCGCTTCCTGCGTGGCGAGGCGCCGTATTGCAGCGAGCAACTGTCCGAGCGCCTGGACCTGCCGGAAGAAGGCGTCATCGAGATCCTGAACGTGCTGGCCGACGCGGGTCTGCTCGTCCCGCTCGATGGCGAACGGAGAAACTATGTGCCGGCGCGCGATCTGTCGGCCATCCCATTGTCGGAGTTACTGTCGGCGCTGCGCGGTGCCCACGAGGGAATGCCCGTTCCGGCGGCGCCGGAATCCGTGCATCCGGCGTTGAGCGAGTTGACCGACGGGCTGGAGGCGACACTGCAACAGACATTCGCAGGGCAAACGCTGCGCGACGTTCTGGTCTGAATCACCGGGGGGCGGTCTCATGCGTAGATTGATCATGCTTAGTCTGATGAGCCCGCTTCTGGTCCAGGCGGCGAGCTTGTACGAATGGACCGACGAGAGCGGCCAGGTTCGCTTCGGCTCGCGGCCGCCGGTCGGCGTGCAGGCCAAGCCGGCCGGCGAAAGGCTGGAGCGTCTGAGGGAGCGGGGCTACCCCGAACTGTCCTGCAAGGAATTGCAGGACGAGCATGTCCGCCGGGTCGACGAAGAACTCGCGCGGCTGAAAAAACTGCCCGCCGGATTCGGGCCGGATTATGAGTTCACCCCCGAGGCGAAACAGAAACTCGTCAACGAGTTGCTCGTCCATCGCTCGGCCCTGGTGACCGGCAGGCTGCCGGAGGATTTCACCACCGAAAACGGCCGGGAACTGAGCGAAATGAAATCGAAATACGAGCACGAACTGCAGCGATTGCGTGAAAACCTGCAGCAGCAGGCCACGCAGTTGCAGCAAAAGCAGATACAGCTCGACAGGGTACGCCGGGAGGCCGAGATGGTCATACAACAGTACCGCGGCTTTTATCCCGGAATGCCGATTTATCCCCGCTGAAATTTAACGGAGATCGCTTGAGCGAACCGCATAGTTTTTTCGTCACGGCCCCCCTGGGTCTGGAACTGCTGCTCGCCGACGAGTTGCGGGCGCTGGGGGCCGGCGACGCGCGCGAACGCAAGGCCGGCGTCGCCTTCACCGGCAGCCTGGAGGCCGCCTACCGGGCCTGTTTATGGTCGCGGCTGGGCAATCGGGTGCTGTTGAAACTGGCCGAGTTTCCGGCATCCACGCCGGAAGATCTATACGCCGGCATCCACGATATAGACTGGGCCGTATACATGGTGCCGGACGCTACGCTGGCCGTCGATTTCGCCTCCCAGCGTTCGGCCATACGCCACACCCAGTACGGGGCGCAGAAGGTCAAGGACGCCATCGTCGACCAGTTCCGCGAGCTGTGCGGCGTGCGCCCTTCGGTGCGGCTGGATAGCCCGGATATCCGCGTCAATGTCTATTTGGAGAAGGACGTTGCCAGCGTCAGCCTGGACCTTTCAGGCGAGAGCCTGCACAAGCGGGGTTACCGCCTGGAGGGCGGAGCCGCGCCGCTCAAGGAAAATCTCGCGGCGGCCATCCTGCTGCGCGCCGGCTGGCCCGCGATCGCGCGTAGCGGCGGCGAACTGCTCGATCCCATGTGCGGATCCGGCACCCTGCTGATCGAGGCTGCCTGGATCGCTGCCGATATCGCGCCCGGTTTGCAGCGCGAGCATTTCGGTTTTCTCAACTGGAAAGGCCACGACTCTGACCTGTGGGGCAGCCTGCTCGCCGAAGCGCGCGCCCGGCGCGACGCGGGCCTGGCCCTGCCTTGCAACATCGGTGGGCACGACCTCGACCGCCACGCGATCCATGCCGCTTTGGGCAATATCGAGCGCGCCGGTCTGCGGGGCAGGGTCTACGTGGAGCGCAAGCCGCTGTCCGAGGCCAGGCCGCGCCTGTCCACGGGACTGCTGGCGGTCAACCCGCCCTACGGCGAACGGCTGGGCGATCAGCAGACTCTGATCCCCCTTTACACCGAGTTGGGCGAAATTTTGAAGAGCCGGTTTAGCGGCTGGCATGCGAGCGTATTCACCGGCAATCCCGAGCTGGCATTCCGTCTGGGTATCCGAGCCACCAAGTTTTATCGCTTGTTCAACGGCGCGCTCGAATGCCGGCTGTTCAACTTCGAGGTCGAGCCGGAACGTTACTTCACCCCGCACGAAGACGAATCCGGCTTGAGCGAGGAGGCTCGCCAGCTCAAGCAACTCACCCGCCGGGCGCAAACCATGGCGCAGCGAGGCTTGATCGGCCCGGGTGGTGAAATGTTCGGCAACCGGCTGCGCAAGAACCTGAAGACCCTGGGGCGTTGGGCGCGGCAGAACGGGGTGAGTTGTTATCGACTTTACGACGCGGACTTGCCGGAATACGCCGTCGCGGTGGACGTCTACCAGGGCGATAAAACCTGGGTCACGATCCAGGAATACGAGGCGCCGACCAGCGTCGCCGCCGACAAGGCCGAAAGCCGCTTGGTCGAAGTCTTGGCGGTAGTGCCGGCCACGCTGGAAATTCCTCCGGAGCAGGTCTATCTGAAGGTCAGGCGCAAGCAGAAAGGTACGGCGCAATACGAAAAACAGGCCGGCCTCGGCCGTTTCCACCGGGTGGAGGAGGGTGGCTGTGCGTTCTGGGTCAATTTCGAGGATTATCTCGACACCGGCCTGTTCCTGGACCATCGACCGACCCGGTTGATGGTAGGAAAAATGGCGCACGGCAAACGCTTTCTCAACCTGTTCGCGTACACGGGGGCGGCCACCGTCCACGCCGCCGTGGGCGGCGCCGGCGCCAGCACCACGGTCGACATGTCCAACACCTATCTGGAGTGGGCGAAGCGCAACCTGGAGCTGAACGGCGTCAGCGGGAAACAGCACGAATTGATCCAGGCCGATTGTCTGGGCTGGCTGGAAGCCGAAGCCGCGAAACGTACGCGCCGTTACGACCTGATCTTCCTCGATCCGCCCACCTTCTCCAACTCCAAGCGCATGAGCGGCGCATTCGACGTGCAGCGCGACCACGTTGCGCTGATCGAACAAGCCGCCTCCTTGCTGGCCCCGGGCGGCGTGCTGATCTTCTCCACCAACTTCCGCAAATTCAAGCTGGACCGGACCGCCTTGAGCGGCCTGTCGGTGGAAGACGTCAGCCGGCAGACCATACCCAAGGACTTCGAACGCAACCCCCGGATACACCAGTGTTATATGATCCGGGGGCGGGACGAAGCTCAGTCCTGATCGAAGGGATGCCGCAGGACGATGGTCTGATTGCGGTCCGGGCCGGTCGATAGGATGTCGACCGGAACGCCAACCAATTCCTCGATGCGCCGGATATAGGCGCGCGCGTTGGCCGGCAGGTCTTCCAGCGTGGTGACGCCGAACGTGGATTCGGACCAGCCGGGCAGTTCCTCGATGACGGGACGGCAGCGGGCATATTGGTCCGCGCCCACAGGAACCGAGTCGACCGGCTTGCCGTCTATCGTGTAACCCGTGCAGATGCCGATTTTTTCCACGCCGTCCAGCACGTCCAGCTTGGTCAGGCAGATGCCGCTCAGGCTGTTCAGGCGGGCCGATTTCCGCATCAGTACGGCATCGAACCAGCCGCAGCGGCGGGCGCGACCGGTGGTGGCGCCGAACTCCTGGCCTTTTTCCGAAAGATGCCGCCCGACGTCGTCGAACAATTCGGTGGGGAAGGGGCCGTTGCCCACCCGGGTCGAATAGGCCTTGGTGATACCCAGCACATAGTCGAAATCGAGCAAGCCTATGCCCGTGCCGCAGGCGGCGCCGCCGGATGTCGTGTTCGACGAGGTGACGAAGGGGTAGGTGCCGTGATCGATGTCCAGCATGGCCCCCTGCGCGCCCTCGAAAAGAATGTTGTCGCCGGCATCCGCGTGGGCGTAAAGCACTTCGGCCACGTCGATCAGCATGGGTTTGATCTGTTCGCCCAGGGTCGTGAGCTGCTCCAGGGTTTCCTGGAAATCGACGGCCGGCGCGCCGTAATACTGGGTCAGCACGAAGTTGTGGTAGTCCAGCAGTTCCTTGAGGCGCTCCGCGAAACCGGCAGGATTGAGCAAGTCTCCGGCACGCAGTCCGCGTCGCGCCACCTTGTCTTCGTAGGCCGGGCCGATGCCGCGGCCGGTGGTGCCGATGGCTTTGCTGCCGCGCGCGCTTTCCCGCGCCTGATCCAGCGAGACGTGGACCGGCAGGATCAAGGCACAGGCTTCGCTGATCAGCAGCCGCTCGCGCACCGGCACGCCGGCTTTTTCCAGGATCCCGATTTCTTCGAGCAGCGCGTCGGGGGAAAGCACCACCCCGTTGCCGATGATGCAGCGCACGCCCTCGTGGAGTATTCCAGACGGGATGAGGTGAAGGACGGTCTTGTGCCCGTCGATCACCAGGGTGTGCCCGGCATTGTGCCCGCCCTGGAAGCGTATGACCGCGTCGGCGCGTTCGGTTAGCAGGTCGACCAGCTTGCCCTTGCCTTCGTCACCCCATTGGGTGCCGATGACGACTACGTTTTTGCCCATTTTCTGATTACTCATCGTGATGTGAATCTTACGGTTGCGCCTTCAATCGTTTAGTTCGGCCAGTTCCCAGGTGTCTCCCGCCGGGCGCAGCTCATGGCGGCAGCCGATCTCGCGCGCGCTGGCCCGTTGCCCCGCCAGTTCGCGGATGACCACCCAGCCCTCCAGCCTCAATCGGTCAATTTTACTCGCCAGCGCGGGGTCGCCGTGGTCCGGCGCGAATACCGTACGCTGCTCGAAATCGTCTTCTTCCTGCTCGCCCAGGCGCGCCAAGAGCTTGAGGTCCGCACTGAAGCCGGTGGCCGGACGGGCCTTGCCGAATACCTTGCCGATTTCGTCGTAGCGTCCGCCCCGCGCGATTTCACGACCATAGCCCGGAACGAACGCGGAAAACACCACGCCGGTCTTGTAGTGATAGCCTCGCAGTTCCGCCAGATCGATGTGTATCGGCAGATGCGGATATTCGTCGTGCAGTCGCTCGGCGATGGCCTGTAGATCGCTTAGATCATTCAACACCGCATCCCCGGCGGGCGCCAAGCGCGTGCGCGCGGCGGATAGGACTTCGATGCCGCCGTGCAGATCGATCACGGCATTCAGCATCTCGCCGGTATGCTTGGCGATGCCGGTCGAGGCTAGAAAGCCCTTGAGTTCCGGATGCGCCTTGCGCTGCAGGATGTCGAACAGTTCGGTTTCGTCCGGGCCGCTCAACCCGGCCTGCCCGATCAGCGTCCGGTAAATGCCGACATGACCCAGATCGAGGTGGATGCCGTCGACACCGGCGGCATCGAGGACCGCCAGCATCAAGCGGATGATTTCCAGATCGCTGGCGATGCCGGCATGGCCGTAGAGTTCAGCGCCCATCTGCATGGGCGAGCGCGACTTTTCCAGGTGGTCGGACTGAGTGTGCAGCACGGTGCCCAGATAACACAGGCGGGACGGTCGATCGCCCACCGAATGGCGGGCATCGATACGGGCCACCTGGGGCGTCATGTCGGCCCGTACGCCCAGCAGTCGTCCTGAAATCTGGTCGATCAGCTTGAAGGTTTGCAGGTCCAGGTCATGGCCGGTTCCCGTGAGCAAAGATTCGATGTATTCGATGAACGGCGGTATGACTTGTTGATAACCCCAGCTTTCGAAGAGGTCCAAGACGACCCGGCGCAGGTTTTCCAGATGCCGGGCTTCCGCCGGCAGCAATTCTTCGACGCCCTCAGGGAGCAACCATCGGTCTTCCGATAACATGTTCGCGTGTGGATGAGTGGATGAAATGTCGGCGAATTTGCCGGCCCTACCAAAGACGTCGCCGCGTCCGGTTCCGGAAGGCTGTCCGGAGCCCGACGCGGCGGCGGGTGGCAAGCGGCTGCTTCAGGCCGCTTACTTGGATTTTTTGAAATACTGGAAGAATTCCGAGTCCGGCTCCAGGACGACGGTGGAGCCTTCATTGCGGAATACCTCCCGGTACGCCGTCAGGCTCCGATAGAGGCCGAAGAAGTCCTTGTTCTTGCCGTAGGCCTGGGCATAGACCTCGGCCGAGGTGGCATCGCCTTCGCCCCGTTTCAATTCGGCGTCACGGTAGGCGTTGCCCAGCAGCACCTCGCGCTGGCGGTCGGCGTCGGCCCGTATGCGTTCGGCGGCTTCCGCGCCACGGGACCGATAGTCGCGCGCCACGCGGGACTGCTCGGCCTCCATGCGTTGGTGGACAGATGAGCTGACCTCGCTGGGCAAGTCGATGCGCATCACGCGGATGTCGACGATCTCTATGCCCAAGTCCACCGCAACCGGGCTGGCGGCCTTGATCAGAATGTCCCGCACGGCGTCGCGTTCGGAGGAGACCAGTTCACGGATAGTGCGTTTGCTGAACTCCCCTCGCATGGCGTCTTTCACGATCTGGTCCAGCCGGATATTCGCCTGCACCACATCGCCGGCTACCGTCGTGTAGTACTTGGAGACGTCCTTGACGCGCCATTTCACAAAGGAGTCGACGACGACGTTTTTCTTTTCCGACGTGAGGAAGCGCTCCGGTTTGGATTCCAGCGTCAGCACGCGCGCATCGAACTTCTTGATATCGTTGATGAATGGAATCTTGAAATAAAGCCCCGGGCTGTAATCGGTGGAGATGACTTCGCCCAAGCGGAACTTGATCGCTTTCTGGCTTTCGCTCACGGTGAAAATCGACATGGGAAGTAAGATTGCCGCAGCAACCGGAATCGCGATGAGTTTATTCACGGCCATTATTGCCCCCTGCTTTCGCGGCCGCGCAACGTCGCCGCACGGTTCGCATTTTTCGCGCTGTTGTCGATACTATCGGCGACGCTGGCCGATACGCCTTCACTCTCCCTGGGTATGTCCAGGGCCGTGGATTGCCGCTGCAGTTTGTCGATAGGCAGGTAAATCATGTTGTTGCCGCCCTTCACATCGAGCATGAGGGTGTTCGATTTCTGCAATACCGACTCGATGGTGTCGAGATAAAGGCGCTGGCGCGTGATTTCCGGCGCTTTTTCGTATTCGGTGAGCAGTTGTTTGAAGCGGCCGGCCTCGCCCTGCGCCTTGGCTATGGTGCGCTGTTTGTAGGCTTCCGACTCTTCCAGCAGGCGCGCCGCCGCGCCGCGGGCCTTGGGCACTACTTCGTTGGCATAGGCTTCGGCTTCGTTTTTCAACCGCTGCTCGTCTTCGCGTGCCTTGATCGCATCTTCAAAGGCGCTCTGCACCTCTTCCGGAACCTGCGCATCGACGAAGTTGACGGTAATGACGCGGATGCCCGCCTCGTATTTGTCCAGAACTTCTTGGATTTCTTGTTTGATTTCGTCGGCGATGCCGCTACGTCCCTCGGTCAGGACGTAATTCATTGTGCTCTTGCCGATGATGCCACGCTCGGCGCTTTCGGTGATCTCCTTCAAGGTCTTTTCGGGCTCGTAGACGTTGAATAAGTAAGCCCTCGCGTCCTTGATCTGGTATTGCACCGCCAAGCGGATATCGACGATATTCTCGTCCTGGGTCAGCATCAGGGCTTCTTTGGGAACCGAGCCCAAATTTTGTTGCCGGCCGCCGCCCGAGCGGTAGCCGACCTCGATGAAGCGCTGCTGCTCGACGTTGACGATCGCCTTGCTTTCGATGGGGGCGGGCAAATGCCAGTGCGGGCCGGGCAGGGTGGTCTCGGTGTATTTGCCGAAGCGTGTCACCACGCCCCGGTTGCCTTCGTCGACGATGTAGATCCCGGTTAGCCCCCAGATGGCCAAAGGAATGCCGGCCAGCAGCGCCAGCGTCTTGCCGGGGCTGCCACCGTGGCCGAAATTGCCGCCGAACAAACCGCCTATGCCGTCGCGCAGCTTGCGCAACACTTCGTCCAGGTCGGGCGGCGTATCCTGCTGATCCCGCCCGCTCCACGGATCTTTTTTGCTACCGCCCGGTTCATTCCAGGACATTGCGTCACTCCAGATATTTAGGTTCAAGGGTATGCGCTCGTTTGGGAGCCCATACACAGACAGTGTAGAAAACGGAATTATCCAGGAATTTTACCGGGCGCACAAAAGCAGCGCTCTCTCCCGGACCTCGAGTCGGCAGCCCTGGCACGCTGATCGCTGAATATCGAAAGCGTCAGGAAATGGCTGCCGCGCTCCCGGGCGATCCTGCTTGGCGAGTTCTCCGCGCGCTTCGAGCCGGGATGCCATTGCGGCCAAATCAGGCGATAATGCCCCGCTCGTCGTTGAGATCAGCCCGGGCAATGGCGAGCCTGATTCATTATGTAGATTCATACCCGTCGCCCCCAGTCCAGCCGACACCCTGCACGTCATGGTAACAGTTAGCGATACGATTTTGGCGGGCGTCCTGAACGACCTCGCGGGTCCCGGCTGGTCTGTTTGCGACGATTTTCTGTGCGGGTCCGCATGGCGCGATCTGGCCGAAGAGGGCAGGAAGCTTTACGGCGCCGGCCGATTTCGCGCAGCAGGCGTGGGGCAGGGGCAGGCCGGTACGCTGGCTCCCGGCATACGCAGCGACAGCATATTGTGGCTGGAGCCGGACCGGCTCACCACTACGCAACAGGCCTGCCTTGATCGTTTCGACGAGCTCCGTTTGGCCGTCAATCGTGAACTCTACCTGGGGTTACAAGGCTTCGAATGTCATTTGGCCATCTACCCGCCAGGCAGCTTTTATCGCAAGCATCTGGATCAGTTTCGCGGCGTCGATGCCCGGCAGCTGACGGTGGTCTTTTACCTGAATGACGGGTGGACAGAAGACAACGGTGGCCAATTGCGGATTTATCTGGACGAGGAGGGCGGCTATCAGGATATTCAGCCGCAGGGCGGACGGCTGGTGACTTTTCTGAGCGCCCGCTTTTACCATGAAGTGCTGCCGGCGAGGCGGGAACGCATGAGCCTGACGGGCTGGTTCAAGCGGAGTAGCTAGAGCCTGGCTCCATCCTTGTCATGTAACAGGCTTGCAAATTACAAGAACAACGATACGGGGGATCATCATGTGTTGGAGCGGTGAAGCGTCGGCGGTGCTCGCCACGGTAGGTTTCGGCACGGCCAGCTATGTGGCCTATAAGGGGGAATCGCGCGAGCTTTGGCTGCCGCTGACCTATTTCGCCTGCATGGAATTGCTGCAGGCGGCGACTTATGTCTATATCGACCAGTGCGATACCCCGCAAAATCAGCTCCTGACCTTGCTGGGTTATCTGCACATCTCGTTTCAACCGTTTTTCGTCAACATGGTGGCCATGTATTTCATCCCGGCCGCGGTGAAACGACGTATCAGCACATGGGTTTACACCGCTTGCAGTATCGCGGCACTTCTCATGCTGATCAAACTTTACCCTTTTCCCTGGGCCAAACTTTGCATCCCGGGATATGAGGGCTTCTGCGGCCCGCAAGCCTGCTCGGTATCGGGCGACTGGCACATCGCCTGGGCTCTGCCGCTCAACGGCCTGATGTCCGACCATCCGGAAAATCTTTTCCCGTTCCGCTATGGCTTGCACGGCTTCGTCTATTTTCTGGTCAGTTTCCTCATGCCGGCACTTTACGGCTCCTGGCGTTTCGTCGGCTTCCACTTCCTGGTCGGGCCGGTGTTGGCGGATATTTTGACCCGCCAGCCCAATGAACACGCCGCCGTGTGGTGCCTGCTGTCCATCGCTCTGTGCGTATCGGTGATCAAAACCCCCTTGCGACGGCACTTGAGGGTGCAGCGGTGGCCTTTTTATCCCGCTATCGGAGGCCAGCCTAGTGAGGATGCGATAGACGAGGGAGAACCGGCCGAAGAGCTCGGTTAATCCGCTGGATTTGCTTCGGCGGCGCTCTCTTCGCTGACGACTTCCGTGCGGTATCGCGACACGCGCAAGCTCGAAGACCAGTAGTCGGCGGGCAGTTCCGCCTTTTGCTTGAGATGGCGCAAGAAATCTGTCCGATCGGGCAGACTTTCCCACACCGAGGGTAGGAAGGTACCTCGGTGGACGCCATCTTCCAGTACCAGTCCGTCGACTTCCGGCGTGATTTGCGCGAGGAGATCGGCTTCCGAGGCGAATGCCATCGGCTCTGGCGCGGTCAGCAAAGAGAGATGGATTTCCAGCGCGTCAACTTCCTCCGCGCTCACCGGTTGAAAGCGGGGGTCGCGGAAGGCAGCGGCGTAGGCGTTTTCCGCGATGTCGAGCGCCAAGGCTCGAGACGCCTGTAAGGAGCCTATACAGCCGCGCAATCGGCCATTCTTCTCCAGGGTCACGAAGCTTGCGCGCGGCGCGGCCAAGTCCTCGGGCAGTGCGGCGATATTCACGGCCAGAGGCTTCCCGTATTCCAGCCCATGACGTATCGACTGGCGGGCTAGTTCCATCAGGAAGCGCTGTTGGGAGCTCGGCAAACTGCAGGCATGCTTATTCGAAGACATAGGCCCCATACCCCACTACACGGTTCTTGTCGCCGGCGGTATCGCCCGAATTGCGCAGATCGATGGTTTTGGCCTTGAGACCATGGCTGCGCGCGGCCTGCAACAAGCCGGCGACCGGCAATCGGCCGCAGGCTTGTTCGTAATCGATGTCTTCGGGACGCAGGGACTCGATGGCCTGGGAGGTTGCAGCATCCATCCTCCGCGCGGTCGCGTAATCATGGTAATGACTGAGATCCGAGCTCACCACGATCAGGGTCTCGGCCCCGCCCCAGACAGAGTCCAGTGCTTGCGCCACCTGATCGGGTTCCGCGTCGCCGACGACGATGGGTGTGAGCACGAAAGCGGCCAGAACTTCCTGCAGGAAGGGGAGATGCACCTCCAGGCTGTGCTCATAGAGGTGGGCCTCGTCCAGTACCCGCACGAACGGCAGTTCGGCCAATCGTGCGATGGCCGTCCGATCGAGAGGCACTTCGCCCAACGGTGTGACAAACGCGTCCGCCGAGCTCACGGCCAATCCCTGAAAGCCGACCCGATGCGAAGGGCCTAACAGAACGACGCGATTGATGCTGTCGCGCGCCACGGCCAGTCTCGAGTAGGCGGTCGCCGCTATAGGGGCGGAATAAATGTAGCCGGCATGGGGCGCCACGAGGGCTTTCGGCACGGTACCGGTGCTGTGGCTTTCGGCCAGATAAGCTTGAACCGCAGCATGCAACTGCCGGCTATCCCCGGGATAAAACAGGCCGGCAACGGCTGGTTGACGAACAGTACGCATGGCGACCTCCTCATATAACCAGAGGGACTTGTCAATACCCGACAGAATCCCTATCGTGGGGCTCAGTGTCAATAGCCGCTTCCGGGGGTTTTATGGACGCCACGATAAACGGGAACGAAACCTTTCCCACCCATTATTGGCGCACCTTGGATGACGGGCGCGTCGAATGCCAGATATGCCCGCGCTTTTGCAAGTTGCACGAAGGGCAGAGGGGACTCTGCTTCGTGCGCGGAAACTCCCAAGGCAAGGTCGTGTTGCTGTCCTACGGACGTTCAAGCGGATTCTGCATCGATCCGATCGAAAAAAAACCGCTCAACCACTTTCTGCCCGGAACCCCGGTGTTTTCGTTCGGTACCGCCGGCTGCAATTTGGCGTGCAAGTTCTGCCAGAATTGGGATATCAGCAAGTCGCGCGAAATGGATACGCTGATGGGCAAGGCCAGTCCGGAAGCCATCGCGCGGGCGGCTGAAGAATTGGGATGCCGCAGCGTGGCCTACACCTATAACGATCCTGTCATATTTCACGAATACGCCATCGATACCGCCAAGGCCTGTCGCGAAAAAGGCCTCAAGTCCGTGGCGGTATCCGCCGGCTATCAATGTCCGGAGCCTCGAGCCGAGTTTTACCGCTGGATGGACGCCGCCAACATCGATCTGAAAGCCTTCAGCGAAGACTTTTATCACAGAATCTGCGGCGGCCAACTACAGCCGGTATTGGACACACTGCAATATATCAAGCACGAAACCAATGTCTGGCTGGAAATCACGACGCTGCTCATACCGGGAGAAAACGATACGGAGGCCGAACTGGAAGCATTGACTCAGTGGGTCGCCGACAAGCTGGGCCCCGATGTTCCGCTACATTTCTCAGCTTTCCATCCGGATTGGAAGATGTTGGATACACCGCACACCCCGGTATCGACCCTGGTAAACGCTAGACGCATCGCCATTAAAAACGGCCTGCGTTATGTCTATGTCGGCAACGTCCATTACAAGGAAGGCGACAGCACCTATTGCCATCATTGTGGAGAACTGCTCATCGGCCGAGACTGGTACGAACTGTCCGAGTGGAATCTGACACCCAACGGCTGCTGTCAGGCATGTGGCACCCCATGTGCCGGGGTATTCGAAGCCACACCCGGCGATTGGGGGGCTCGCAGAGCCCCCATAGACATGCGGCGCTGGGCTTAATGTAGGCTACAAAGTAATGTCTCATTACGGCCATTATTTAACATAATATACATTATCGGCATTAAAAACGGCCGCAAAAAGGATTCGCGAAATGTGGCTAGACTTCCTGGCCGGCCTGACACGGAGGACTAAAAAATGGCGCGACCGAAAAAGTCGCCCGGGCACCATCTGCGCGTAAAGCTGGGGATCAGCAAGGCACACGCCGCCGAACTATACGGCGTGACGGTCCGCACGGTTGAGAACTGGGACAAAAAAGGCGCCCCGGGCACAGCCGAGCTTTGCTTTGGTGGGACCGGAAATAGATCGGCTATCGAGGCTGGGAAGGCATTGTTTTTCCGCGGTCGTTTGGTGTACAGGGAAAACCAATTTATGCCCGAAAGCCTCCAGGGACACCGTGGGCGTCTGACGAGATTGAACATACTGAAAGCCTTCAACTTCGGGGTAATCGGCCGGAGCCGATCGTCGAACGATGAGGCCGGTCACCGGAGCGCGCCATGCGTAGACACTAAACAACGAGGGGAACGGAAAATCATTTTTCGTCACGTGACATGTTTTTCGGTTCTTTGCGCGTGGACTGCAAATCCCAGGCTTGGCGCCTGAGTCGACTCACTTCGGCACGCTCACTCTCAAGGGATCGAACATCCATAACATGGAAACACTTTTCCTCGGCTAGCTCGTGCTCAAGCTTTTCGATCACCTCGTGAGCCCGCATTACTCGAGCCTCACACGCAATTACCGCTTGCTCTAACCCAGCGATCCGCTCCAAAAGCTCGTCAAATTCACCGGTTCCAGCAGCGGAAATCATCTTACTAGCGGACATCACGGATAATGCCCGCTGCTTGTCACGGTAACGCTTCTGGCGTTCGGCGTGGGTCATGGCCTTGCCGGTACGAGGACGCCCCCTGCCACGCTTGGCCTGGGCCGGGAAAGCATCGCTGGCTTGGCTATCCTTGGGGGCTTGCATTTTTGTCACCGTGACGCTTATTTACCAGAGTGACTTTATTTTATGTCACGCGACGATAAATTCAAGTATTTACGTCACGTGACTTATTTTATGGAGGCGGTCGGAGTAAGGGTCGTGCAGTTCGCTTCGCTCATTTGCGCGGTCCTCAATCCCACGCGATTTTGGGAAGGGCCGGAAGCCGGATCGAGAACGGGCTTGGCGCCCCCGGAGGACAGATTTTCCGCGGTAGCGCGTCATCTTTTACGCGCGAGCCTACGATAAAGAATTTATACGCGGACCACGCGCAGGCAAGGCTGGGCAAGCGCTCAGATTCTGGCCAACCGTTGCCGCAACAACCCCGCGACCACGGCCACATGCCCAGCGGCGACAGTGATGCCTACCCAGGAGCCACCGTGATGCAGCGGGTAGACGGCCGGGAAGGCCAGAAAACCCAGCCCCGCCAGATTCAGTAAGCTCGGCAGGACGGCGTAGAGCACGGCCAGATAGACCAGAGTGGTGGAGGGAGCCCGCTCGGGTCGCTCGCCCAAGCTGAAGAAGTAGAGCAGACCGACATCGCGGAACATCAACAGGGTGAAAACCAAAGGCGACATCGTCAGCATATCGAACACGTGCTGTGATACAGGCGATATATCGGGGATGTAGTAAGGCCGGTTGGCCGGCAGGAATCCGGTGACCAGAGACATCAGCAGGGTGAACGCGGCCACCACCAGCCAGCTCGGCGTGGCCTGCAGGGCCGGTAGCCAGGACTCGCCGCGCCACGCACGGAGGAATCGCTGGACGGCGATCCAGTCGCGGCGTTCCTTCCAGGCTTCGACGTAAACCGCGCCGCCGCCGATTGCGGTGCCTAGGGCGGCGTAGCGGCTGGCATAGCCCCAGAGGGCATCGTCGATGAAGCCGCAGACGTACGCGCTCAGGAAGACGACGAAACTCAAGGCGCCCCAGGGGAGCGAGCGGACCGCCAAGAGGTCGGACATCAGCCGATACGCGCCGAACCAGACCCAAGCGGCGAACACGGCCAGGCTGCCCAGCACGAAATCGTGGCCCTGCCAGATGAAGCCGTACCACTCCACCGGCCGTTCGGTATGTTGCGCCAAGGGCCGCTCCAGCCAAAGCAGGAGCAATAAGCCGAGCACAGTGATGGGCAGGTTGCGGGAAGGCTTGATTGTACGGCCCGAGCGCGCCGCGGTGAGTCCGGACAGCAAGCCGGCTCCCTGGACGAACAGGGCCGAGAGAACCAACAACAGACAAAACCGGAGAGCCGACCCGTTTTGCCAGGACCCGAGCGAGACATCATCGAAGGTGAACAGCAGGACGGCCAGGCAATAGGCCCCGGTATACCAGTTGTATAAATTGCTGCCGAGCAGTTTGCCCCAGGTCATCTGCCAGGGCCCCAAGGCGGACATGCGCTGGGTGTCCCAGGTGTGTGCGCGGACCTCGTCGACGATGGAGTCGTAAGCTCGCCGCCCGCCCCACAGCACGGTCGCGAATACGAAGATCACGGCTGCCGTTATAGATGCCGTACTATGCCATCCGTTTTCGTTCGTCGAGACGATCAGCGCCAGCAGGAGCAGCAGTACCACCGGCGTGGCGATGAGACGGTGGGGAGTCAACTCCAGCCAGATGTTTCTTTGCAATTCGGGATTGCGGATCATGAATGGATACTCCGGTCCGTGGCGCCGACACTGGCGAGATAGGATGCCTGCATGTCCGGCGTCGTTTCGTTCAAGCCGCAGACCGGAACGCCGGCTGCTATCAGTTCGCGCAGCAGCCGGTGGCGTGCCGCAAGGTCGCCGGTGTGCAGGAAGCGGATGCGCGTGCCGTCGACGCGGATGCCGGAGATGCCGGGCAGGGAGCGTAGGCGCTCGGCTATGTCCGCAACGGGCTCGGCCAGCAGCAGTTCAAGTGTCGCGGACGTCTCGGCTTCCGGCGCGATGCGGCGGTGGTCCACCACCTTGCCCTCTTTCAGGATCAGCATGTCGGTCGAGTATTCCGCCAGTTCCGCCAGGATGTGGGATGACACCAGCAAGGTCATGCCTTCGGTCTGGAGCAGCCGGAACAAATGGCTGAGTTCGTGGCGCGCCTCGGGGTCCAGCCCGGCGGCGGGCTCGTCCAGCAAAACCAGGCCCGGGCGGTGGATGATGGCCTGTCCGATGGCGACCCGCTGCCGCAAGCCGCGCGACAGTTCGCCGGTCTTTTGCTCCAACCGGTCGAACAAGCCCAGCTTGCCGGCGGTTTCTTCGACGGCCCGTCCGGCCTCGTGCTGAGTCAGGCCATTGGCCTCGGCGGCGTAGCGCAGGCATTGCCGTACCGTGAGCGCTTCGTAGAGTCCGAAACTGTCGGACAGATAGCCCAGCCGCCGGTGGCAGGCGCTGGGCTCTTCCAGCACGTCCAGGCCGTCGACCCGGATAGTGCCCGCAAGCGGCAAATCCAGGGCCGCGATGCAGCGCAGCAAGGTCGTCTTCCCTGCCCCATTGGGACCCACCAGTGCGGTGATGCTGCCTCGGGCTATGGAAAAACTGACATCGTCGAGGGCGCGAACGCCGGGATATTCGAAAACCAGGTTTTCGACGGTGATGGCGGGAAGCGGCATCGGTGGGCGGTCCTTACGGTTTTCGAAAAGCACGATTGTTACCCAGAACCTGGCAAACTCCCAGCGGAGCGGGCCGGGACGCCGGGAAAAAACAGGCCGCACCGTAAGTTATTAACCCGGCCTAAATATCTCATGGTGGGAGCGGCCTTCAGGCCGCAATCTTCGCGGGCTAAAGCCCGCTCCCACAAATAACTAACCAGGGATATATCAGGCCAGCTTAATAGCCGGTTTTCGTTTCCTCGTTTTCCTTGAGGTGTGACCAGTAGCCCCAGTCCCTGCCCCGCCAACGCCCCGGTATCAGGTCGAAATACAAACACAGGCAGCGAAACACCGAATGGGCGGTCTTGCGCCAGAGACCAAGGTCTAATCGCCGGTGATCGCTGGCATAGACCGGCAGATCGGGCGCGAACACCACCCGGTGGCCCGCTCGCTTGATGCGCCAGACTAGTTCGGAATCCTCGTTGCACACCAGGCTGGTGTCGAATCCTCCCACCTGTGCAAACACGCTCCGCCTCACCAGCAAATTGGACCCAGTTGCGGCGGGGATGCCTAAGCGATGCGAGGCCTGCTGGGCCAGGGCGAATCCTCGGTAATAGCGCGCGTAGCCGTTGCGCGACAATTTGGCCCCGTACACGACATCGCAGCGGGTCTCATAACCGGCGAGGCTGGCGAAATAGCTTTCCGGAAAATGGACGTCGGCGTCGGTGAACAGCAGCCACTCGGTGCGTGCCAGTTCCGCACCCAGTTGGCGGGCTTCGGCGATGTTGCTCCGCTGCCTAAATATCAGCGTCCGCTCGGGCCGTTCTCGCTTCACGATCTCGGCCGTTTCGTCGTCGCTCGCGTCGATAACGATGAGTTCCACGGATTTCGGCAGCGTGGCCAGGAAGCCGGCGATGTTGCGTGCTTCGTTTCGGGTGGGCAGTACGACGGTCACATTTTCCGGGGTCATGGGAAGTCCTGTGGTGGGGTTGGATAGCCGTCTTGGGACATGAAGGTGCATGCTTACAACACTTTTGTTTCAGCATTCGGACAACCGGAGTCGGTAGGTAAAGCGCGACCGACCGATCCCGACATCGGCTCTCGACTCCGCTCTTGCATCCCGCCGAAAGCTGAACAATACTGCTTATAAAAGCAGTAGTTAAATAAGCAGCATGAAGTCACTCACCGACCGCCAGCGGGACATCCTCGCCTTCATCGAGCAGGCCCTCCAGCAGGAGGGCTTTCCGCCCACCATCGCGGAAATCGCGGAGGCCTTCGGCGTGCGCTCCACCAACAGCATACGCGGGCATCTGCAGGCCCTGGCCCGCAAAGGCGTGATCGAACTGGTGCCGTCCGCCTCGCGCGGCATCCGTTTGCTGAAGTCCCAGGCCGAAGAAGGCTTGCCGCTCATCGGCCGGGTGGCGGCGGGCCAGCCCATCCTGGCCCAGGAACATATCGAACGTTATTGCCGGCTCGGGCCTGAACTGTTCCACAACCGGGCCGATTATTTGCTGCGGGTCCAGGGCATGAGCATGCGCGATGCCGGGATATTGAACGGCGATTTACTGGTAGTGCGTCGCACGCCGGAAGCGCGGGCCGGTCAGATCGTGGTGGCGCGCCTGCACGATGAGGTGACCGTCAAGCGCTTGCGACTCGACGGCGCCAGGGCTTGCCTGGAGCCGGCCAATCCGGATTTCGCCGTGATCGAGGTCGAGCTGGAAAAGGAAAGCTTCGCCATCGAAGGCGTGGTCGTCGGCGTGATCCGTACGGAACCAGCATGAACGGCGACACGCTGGAACAACTGATACGCAGCCATCCGGGCATCTGGCGCGGCCGCCGCGCGGAAGGGAAATCCCGGCCGGCGGTCGCCACGGGATTTCCCGAACTGGACACGGCGCTGCCGGATGGCGGCTGGCCCCTGGGTGCGCTGATGGAAATCCGCATGCCCTGTCTCGGTATCGGCGAATTGCGCCTGCTGCTGCCGGCCATGGCATCCATCAGCCGGGCCGGGCGCTGGATCGCATGGGTTACGCCGCCGCACCGGCCCTATGCTCCGGCATTGCTGCAAGCCGGCGTCCAATTGCACCGGCTCCTGGTGGTGGATGCCGGGCAAGCCGCCGACATTCCCTGGAGCCTGGAAAAAATGCTGCGCAGCGGACATTGCGGCATGGCGCTGGCCTGGCCCCAATCTTTGGCCGATCACCAGGCCCGCCGGCTGCAACTGGCCGCCGAGGAAGGCGGGGCGCTGGCGGTGCTGTTTTCGCTGGGGATGGAGCCATCCGATACGCTAGTCCGGGCAAAAGGCGCAGCTCGTAGCCAACATAAAGGGCTGCTTGTTGGGCATGCCTTCGGCTTTGCCCAACCTACTGCCCGCTCCCACAAGGCTGCTACGGCAAACTCCAGCCATGCCGCCCTGCGCATCGAGGTAAAACCTGCGGAAGCGGAAACGGGCCTGGCCGTCGACATCCTCAAGGCGCGCGGCTGCCTGCACCGCACCTCGCTACTCGTGCGCGCATGAGGCCCGGCCATGCTCGCCCTCGCCCAGACGCTGCCTTTATTCGAGGAGTCCCCGCCCGCCCCCGAGCGCCGGCCCGAAGCGGGCCGCTTGTGGCTCTGCGCGCACTTCCCCGACCTGGCCTTGGAAGTTCTGCCCATCAACCCGGCCCGCCCGGCGGCGACGGTGGAAGAAAGGAAAGGCCGCCCAGTCATCCACGCGGTATCGGCCGGTGCGAAACAGGCCGGCGTCGAGCCGGGCATGGCTTTGGCCGCCGCCCTCGCCTTGTGTCCCGGCCTGGATATCCGGTCGCGAGACCCGATGGCGGAACGGGAAGCGCTGAACCGGCTGGCGGAAACCGGGCTGGATTTCACGCCTTGGGTCAGCCTGGACCAGCCGGAAAGCCTGCTGCTGGAAATCCGCGCCAGCCTGAATCTTTTCGGCGGCACCGAGAAGCTGCGAGTAGGCTTGCGATCCCGGCTGGCCGCACTGGGTCATAGCCCCGTCATCGCCATCGCCCCGAGCTCCGAAGCCAGCGCCCTGCTGGCCAGGCTGGGCCTGGAGACTACCGTGTCCGAGACCCAGGCCTTGCGCTCCGCACTGGGCCGGGTACCGATCGCCGCGCTATCCCTGGACGAAAAAAAGGTACGGCGCCTGCTCAAAACCGGCGTCCGCCATCTGGCCGACCTTTGGCGCCTGCCCCGCGACGGACTGGCACGGCGTTATGGATCGGAACTTCTGCGCCAACTGGACGCACTGAGCGGCGCCGAAACCCGGATCTTGAGTGCCTATCACTGCCCGCCGCGCTTCACCGCCCGGCGCGAGATGCCCCTGGCACTGGAGCGGCTGGATCATTTCTTCCCAGCCATCGAGCAAATGACAGAGGAGTTCGCGGTCTTTCTCAAGGCCCGCGATGCCGCCGCCTCCGAACTCAAGCTAATACTGCATCATCAAGGCCGACCGGCGAGCGGGCTGGAACTGCGCTTCCGTTCCGGCAATCGCGATGCCTCCCATTGGTGCCGCTTGTTGCGCGAGAAACTGGAGCGCTCTCCCCTGCCCGCACCGCTCATCGCCGTGGAACTGGAAAGCGGGAGCATCGTGCCTTTCGAGCCGGAACGGACCGATTTGTTCGGCGACGAGACGGCGCAATCCGGCGATGGCAGGGACTGGCAGGCGGTGTTGGAGCAACTCCAGGCCCGCTTGGGCTCCCACGCCGTACAACGGCTGGCGGCCGTGGCCGACCATAGACCGGAGCACGCTCTGCACAGGGATGGAGGAAAGAGCTCACGAACACCTGGCCGTGTTTTTCACACGCCTACTCCAGAGCCTACACACGTAGGCTGGAATAAGCGGCGGCGCATTCCAGCAGACAGGCCAAAAAGCCGGGATTCCCTACGGTCATCCCAGCCTACGGAGGAAAACGAAGCTTCCGCAGCATCATACGGCACGAACTCCCTTTTATCTTTGCGCCCAGTCTGGCTGCTAACCGAACCCGAACCCTTGGCTGCCAAGGACATTCGACTGCTGTCCGAAGCCGAGCGCATCGAATCCGGCTGGTGGGACGGCGGCTCGATACGCCGCGACTACCATCGCGCGACGGATAGGCGGGGACGCCGGCTCTGGGTCTACCGCGACCTGCACGACGGAGGCTGGTATCTCCATGGTCTCTACGGCTGAGACGGCCTTTGCCGAGCTGCATTGCCTGTCCAATTTCAGCTTTCTGCGCGGAGCCTCGCACCCGGAGGAACTGGTGGCCGAGGCCGCGCGGCTGGGCTACCGGGCGCTGGCACTGACCGACGAATGCTCGCTGGCCGGCGTGGTGCGAGCGCACCTGGAGGCGCGCAAACACGATATCCGGCTGATCGTCGGCAGCGAGTTCCGGCTGGAAGACGGCCTCAAGCTGGTCCTGCTGGCCACCGACCGCAGCAGCTACGGCCATCTTTCCGCACTCATCACCCTGGCCCGCCGGCAGGCGGAGAAAGGTAGTTACCGATTGAGCCGGGAGGATCTGGAAACGCATTTTCCGCGAGACTGCCTGGCGATCTGGCTGCCCGGCGAGCAAATTCAGGAAGCCGACGGCCTTTGGCTCAAGGATCGGTTCGGCAACGAACTTGGTCTGGGTTACGGCCGTTTTCTCTCTGGACGTGATCGCGAGCGCATGCGCCAGGCCGAAAGCTTGGGCCAGCGACTCGGTATCCCTCGTGTGGCCTGCAACGACGTGCACATGCACCGCCGCTCGCGCCGGGCGCTGCAGGACACGCTCACCGCCATCCGCTTAAACCTCCCCCTGTCGCAACTGGGCTATCAACTGTTCCCTAACGGCGAACGGCATCTGCGTCCCCTGCCCCACCTGGCCGAACTCTATCCACCGGACTGGCTCAAGGCGTCGCTGGCCATCTCCGAACGCTGCCACTTTTCGCTGGATGAATTGCGCTATGAGTATCCGCGCGAACTGGTGCCCGAGGGGCACACTCCCGCCTCCTGGTTGCGCCATCTGGCCGAAACGGGCATGCGGAAGCGCTGGCCGAACGGTGCCCCTGCCAAGGTGCAACGACAAGTCGAACATGAGTTGAAGCTGATCGCCGAGCTGACCTATGAGCCTTATTTCCTCACCGTGTACGACATCGTCCGCTACGCACGGGAGCATGGCATCCTGTGCCAGGGGCGCGGCTCGGCGGCCAATTCGACGGTGTGTTTTTGTCTCGGGATCACCGAGGTCGATCCGGCGCGGCTGGATCTCTTGTTCGAGCGCTTTCTTTCCCGCGAGCGCAACGAACCGCCCGACATCGACGTGGATTTCGAACACGAGCGGCGCGAGGAAGTCATCCAGTACATCTACCGCAAATACGGCCGCCACCGCGCCGCCCTGGCCGCCACCGTCATCACCTACCGGGCGCGCAGCGCGGTGCGCGACGTGGGCAAGGCGCTGGGCTTGAACCTGGCCCAGGTAGAGCGATTGGCCGACACGGTGGACCGCTGGGACGGCTACCGGCTGATGCCGGAAGCCTTGCGCGACTGCGGCTTCGATCCGGCAAGCCCGGCCATACGCCGGCTGGCGGTTCTGGTCGAAGAAATCCAGGGCTTTCCCCGCCATCTCTCGCAGCATGTCGGCGGCTTCGTCATCGCTCGCGACGACTTGTCGCGCCTGGTGCCGGTGGAAAATGCCGCGATGGCCGAGCGCACCGTGATCCAGTGGGAGAAGGACGATCTGGAAGCCATGGGCCTGCTCAAGGTGGACGTGCTGGCACTGGGCATGCTCAGTGCCATCCGCAAAGCCTTGGTCCATCTCGGCGAATACACCGGCCGCGCCTGGACCCTGGCCGACATCCCGGCCGAAGACTCGGCGGTCTACGCCATGTTGCAGCAAGCCGACAGCATAGGCGTTTTCCAGGTGGAGTCGCGCGCGCAGATGACCATGCTGCCCCGGCTCAAGCCGGCCAATTACTACGACCTGGTGGTCCAGATCGCCATCGTCCGCCCCGGCCCCATCCAGGGCGAGATGGTTCATCCCTACCTGGCCCGGCGCAAGGGCTTGGAGCCGGTCAGCTATCCCAGCCCAGAGGTGCAAAAAGTGCTGGAGCGTACCTTAGGGATACCGATCTTCCAGGAGCAGGTGATGCAAATCGCCATGGTCGCGGCCGGCTTCACCGCCGGCGAGGCGGACCAGTTGCGCCGCGCCATGGCGGCCTGGAAGCGCAAGGGCGGGCTGGAACCTTTCGAGCACAAGCTCATGGCCGGCATGCGGGAACGCGGCTATGGCGAGGAATTCGCCCAGCGCATCTTCCAGCAGATCAAGGGCTTCGGCGATTACGGTTTTCCCGAGTCCCATTCCGCCAGCTTCGCCCTGCTGGCCTATGTATCCGCCTGGCTCAAATGCCATCATCCCGCCGCCTTCTGCTGCGCCCTGCTCAACAGCCAGCCCATGGGTTTCTATCAGCCCTCGCAACTGATACAGGACGCCCGACGGCACGGCGTGGAAATCAGGCCGGTGGACGTGCAGGCGAGCGCGGCCCAATGTTCGCTGGAGTGTGCGGATGAGGCGCCGCCCGCCCTGCGCCTGGGATACAACCAGGTGAAAGGCTGCTCGGAGCGGGCGGCCTCGGCCATCGTCCGGGCCAGGGAAGAGGGTTTATTCCGCGACGTGGCCGACTTGGCGACCCGGGCCGGGCTGGAGCGGAAGGACCTGGAATGCCTGGCGGCGGCCGATGCCTTAAAGAGCCTGGCCGGCAACCGCCATCGGGCTTACTGGGAGGCCGCCGCCCTGGAGCCGCCCACGCCGGTGTTCGGCACACCATACATCGCCGAAGCCAGCCCGATGCTCAGATCGCCGAGCGAAGCCCAGGACATCCTGGCGGATTATGCCGCGACCGGTCTGAGCCTGCGCCGCCATCCGCTGGAACTCTTGCGCGACAAGCTGCGGGAGCGGGGCGTCACCACCGCCCAAGCCTTGCGGGACAAGCGCGACGGCAGCATCGCCCGAGTCGCCGGCCTGGTCATCGGCCGCCAGCGCCCCATGACCGCGGCCGGCGTTACCTTCGTGACTCTGGAAGACGAAACCGGCCAGGTCAATCTCGTCGTCTGGGCCTCCCTCGCCCAGAAGCAGCGCAAGGCCTTGCTGAAATCGCGTTTATTGGCCGCCACCGGCCAGGTGCAACAGGAAGACGGCGTGCTTCACCTGGTCGCCGGAAGGCTGGAAGACTGGAGCGCCTTGATCGGCAGCCTGGCTTTCAAGTCGAGGGATTTTCAGTAGCACGGGGCGGAGCGGAATGTGTCGCTCTCCCTGCCCACTCCTCCACACGCTTGTATTTTTCCGACAATTCCCCAGAATCATCGGCGTCGGATACCGACCCTCCCATGACAAAAACAACCAGGGAATCGCCATGAGCGCCACTCAAACCTCATCCAAACCTCAAATCATCATCGTCGGCGGCGGCGCCGGCGGGCTCGAGCTTGCCACCAGTCTGGGCAAGGCGCTGGGCAAGAAGTCCCTGGCCGATGTCATCCTGATAGACAGCAGCCGCACTCATATCTGGAAACCGCTGCTCCACGAGGTGGCGGCCGGCACGCTGGACTCGCACGACGACGAGCTCGATTACCTGGCTCAGGCCCACCAAAACCATTTCCGCTTCGTGCTGGGCCGCATGGACGGACTGGACCGCGCCGCGAAACAGGTCAAGATCGCACCCATCTTCGGCGATGGCGGAGAGGAAATCGTACCGGCACGCACCCAGCATTACGACACGCTGGTCATCGCCGTCGGCAGCATCTGCAACGACTTCGGCATCCCCGGCGCGGACGAACACTGCTTGTTCCTGGACACCACCGAGCAGGCCGAACAGTTCCAGCGGCGTCTGCTGGAAGCCTATCTGCGCGCCAATGTCCATGGTGGCGTGACTGCGGCGGGCGAGCTGGACATCGCCATCGTCGGCGGCGGCGCCACCGGTATCGAACTGTCTGCCCAGCTCTACCAGGCCGGCCGCTTGCTCAATGCTTACGGCCTGGACAACGTCAAGCCCGAGGACATCAAACTGCACCTGATCGAAGCTTCCAACCGGCTGCTGCCGGAGCTGCCCGACCGGCTGTCCAACGCCACGCGCCAGCAACTCGCCTCGCTCGGGGTCGACATCCTGCTGGGCGAACGGGTGGTGGAAGTGACCGCCGAGGCGATGAAAACCCACAGCGGCCGGGTGATACCGGCGGCCATCAAAGTTTGGGCGGCGGGCGTCAAGGCGCCGGACTTTTTGCGCGAAATCGATAGCCTGGAGACCAACCGGCTGAACCAACTGGTCGTCGGGCCCACCCTGCAGACCACCCGTGACGAGACGATCTATGCCATCGGCGACTGTGCTGCCTGTCCCTGGCCCGAGAAAGGACCGGAGGCCACCGTCCCGCCGCGCGCGCAATCCGCCCACCAGATGGCCAGCCTGGTCCATGGCAACATCCTGCGCGGCTTGAAAGGCGAACCGCTCAAGAACTACAAATACCAGGATTACGGCTCGCTGGTGTCGCTGGGTAAGTTCAGCACGGTGGGCAATTTGATGGGCAATCTGCTGGGCAGCGTGATGATAGAAGGCGTGCTGGCGCGGCTGGTTTACCTGTCCCTCTACAAGATGCACCAATTGGCCTTGTTCGGACCTTTCCGGGTTTCCCTGCTGGCGGTTTCCAGCTTCTTCAGAAGCCGGCTGAGGCCCAAGATCAAGCTGCATTGATAGACGGTCCCGCCGCCGGAACGTCGTGCCGGAAATGCCGTTCCGCGCATAGCCGGATCTCGAAGGAAGATTGAGCCCTCAAGCCCGGCCCCGCTGCCATCATCGAAAGCAGCGGGGCTTTATTTTGTGTACGACATATTCCCTGCCGGTGTGCGTGGTAAATGTCCGACATTCGGCCTCAACGGTCATTCGTGCCCGCCGCTCAATTTCGCTCGAATGTCGGCTTTCTGGTGTGGATTCAACCGGTGGATGCAACGGTTTGGTGAAATCGTTGTGCTGGCGTTTCGTAGTTTAGTGTTTTCCTTGGGCGCCCATTCAATTCTCGCGCTACGGCATTAAGCTTGGCTTGTGAATAGGCAGACAAGTCAATTCCCTTCGGGAAATACTGGCGCAGAAGTCCGTTGGTATTCTCATTGGTTCCCCGTTGCCAAGGGTGGTGCGGATCACAGAAATAGACTTGGATGTCGGTAGCCAAAGTAAAACGCTTGTGGTCAGCCATTTCCTTGCCCCGGTCCCAGGTCAGCGATTTGTATAATTCTTGCGGCAATTTATGAGCATTCTTGATCAACGCATTGGTGACGGTTTCGGTGTCCTTTCCGGACAGTTTGAGCAGCATCACGTAACGTGACTGACGTTCCACGAGCGTCGCAATCTGACTGTTCTTGCTGCCGCACAGCAGGTCGCCTTCCCAATGCCCCGGTATGGCCCGATCATCCGCCGCGGCAGGACGTTCGCTAATGGACACGGTATCGACGATTCGGCCGTGATTGTCCGTCTTCTGAGTGTGATGACGAGAACGGCGCATGGCGCGTGTACGACGCAAATACGCCAGCAACTCCTTCTTCAAAGCCCCTCGGGTTTGGATGAACAAGGTGCGATAGATCGTCTCGTGTGACACCTGATGACTTGCATGGTCGGGATAGATGCGCTTGAGCCATCCGGCAATCTGTTCCGGCGACCACAGCAACTGGAGCTTGTTCGCCACGATGTGGGCAAGCGTTCGGCTCTCCACCAGCTTACAACGCTTGGGACGACGCGCCCGATCCCAGGTAGCCTGGTCGGCTTGGCTGGCTCTATAGCAACTCCGACCTCCATTGCGATTGATTTCTCGGCTGATGGTGGAAGGCGCTCGCCCGAGCTGGCTTGCAAGGGTACGAATGGAGTGCCCCGCAACCAAACCTCGGGAAATTTCTTCCCGGTTGCTCAGCGTCAGCGCCAACCTAGAGCGACATCGCGGAGCAGGAGGTATCCCACCTGTCTCCGCCAGAATTCTCTGAACCGACGAGTGGTTGCGATCGAATAGTTGCGCAATCTGCTGGAGGGAGTCGCCCTTTCTCCAGCGCTCCCACATCAGCGCCTTCTGGCTGTCCGTGTAATAGATTCGGGGTCGCTGTTTCATCTGCAACACTCCTTCTGCCTATGCAGATCTAGTATGTTGCATCCACCGGTTGAATCCACACCGATAACCAGCCGGGTTGAAGCGCTCACTCGCGAATATGTAAGCATGTTGCTTCTGGCGGTGTGAGTCACGCATCCCCCCCTATTCCAGCACCATGCCTTGCGCGGGAAGGAAGCTTTCGAACGGACACCTGCGCAATTTCATTTTCGCAGGCACTCCCAGCCGGATCCCGGTGCCGACTCGGCAAAAAGCGGTTACCACGATGCAATCACCGGTTTTTGCGCGACGGTAACCGGTTACCACGGGAGGGTCACCGGTATTTTTACGTTGATCACCGGTGATTGAGGCAAATTTACCGGTGAGTGTCAGTCGAAAACCGGTGATCGCGAGACGATCACCGGTTACCGTCTCGTGGTAACTGGTTATCACGGGAAAATCACCGGTTACCGTGCCGCGCTCACCGGTTTTCATGCAGTGGTAACCGATATTTTCGTGTCGGTCGGTACGAACACAAGGCGCGCCACCCGGTTTGTTTCGATTATCGATAGTCCGGTTCGCGAGTTCCATAGAACTTTCGTACCGGTACACGAGTACGGATGCGCGCATCCGCGGGACGACAGGCTAGTGAACCGTTATCGGGATGTCCCTCGCGGCGCCGATGGGTCGTGCGGGTAGCCGCGATTTGCAATGCGGCCGGCGGGATTCTGAGGCAAGGACCACAGACGTCAGCGGGCGTTGACAGCGGATCGGGTGCCGCGGCCCACCCGGCTGAGGAGCGGCTAGCGCGGGCGGTCCGACTTGCCCAACCCTTCCCAGGGTTCGAACAGGCGCTCGTCCTCGATGCCGAACAGCGCCAGTATCCGGCCCACGGTTTCGTCGATCAGCTCGGGCAGGGTCTTGGCGCGGCCGTAGAAGGCCGGCATGGGCGGGTAGACAATGCCGCCCATCTCGGTCACGGCCGCCATGTTGCGGATATGGGCCAGATTCAGCGGCGTTTCCCGCAGCCTGATGACCAGGCGCCGGCGTTCCTTGAATGTGACGTCGTAGCTTGTTCGCCGGTGGCACCGACCAGGGGGGCTATCATCGCCTCGCCCACCGGCAGGTGCCCGGCGTCGGGCAGCAGGCGCAGTTCCGATCCCATTAGTTGTAGAAGTTCAGACTTGATCTGACAGTTACCCGTTTTGGGTGCGCCTGGTTGTCAGATCAAATTCAAGTGGCTGACTTTTTGGTCCCACACCTCCTTTCCAGCATGAAGTGTTTGTAGGGGTGTGCGTCCGCAGCACATCTTACCCTGATGGGTTCTCTCCTGGTTATAGTGGTCGATCCAGGCATCCAGGTCGGCCTGCAGCTCGTCCATGGATAGATAAAGCTTCTTGCGGAAAGCGACCTGATAAAACTCCTGTAACAGGGTTTTGTGGAAGCGTTCGCAGATGCCATTGGTCTGTGGATGATGCGCCCGGGTCTTGGTGTGCTCGATGTCGTTGAGCGCCAGATAGAGCTGATAGTCGTGCGTTTCGGCCTTGCCGCAGTATTCGGTGCCCCGGTCCGTCAGGATGCGCAGTACGCCCATCCCGTGTTCGGCGAAGAAGGGCAGTACCCGGTCATTGAGCAGGTCGGCGGCGGTGATCGGCGTCTTGGTCGTATAGAGCTTGGCCATCGCCACCTTGCTGTAGGTATCCACGAAGGTCTGCTGGTAGATACGGCCCACGCCTTTGAGCGTGCCGACATAGAAGGTGTCCTGGGAACCCAGGTAGCCCGGATGCGCCGTGTCGATCTCGCCCTGCGCCAGATCGTCGTCCTGCTTCTTCTCCAGCGCCACCACCTGGGCTTCGGTGAGCACGATACCTTGCTCTGCCACCTGTTTCTCCAAGGCGGTCAGGCGTCGCTTGAACGAGGCCAGGTCGTTGCGTAGCCAGATGGAGCGGACGCCCGAGGGCGAAACGAAGATGCCGCGTTGGCGCAACTCGTTGCTGGTCCTGACTTGCCCATGGGCCGGTTGCTCGGTGGCATAGGCAATCACCGCCGTTTCCGTCGCTTCTTCAACCCGGTTCTTCGGATTCGGTTTGCGGCGGTTGGCGTCAAACAATGCTTCAAGCCCCCCTTCCGCCATCGCATGCTGATAGCGATAGAAGGTGTCACGCGACAGACCCATGACCTTGCAGGCCTTGGCGACATTGCCTAACTCGGTCGCCAGGTTCAGCAAGCCGATCTTGTGGCGTATGACATTCTGATTGAGACTACTCATGGGGTTACTCCTGCGCTTACGCGCCGTTTCGATGAAGATTCGCACCTCTATCAAAACGGGTAACCCCACCTCTCGGCAAGGAGTACTGTCAGATCTAGTCTGAACTTCTACACATTAGTCAGGGTGGGCAAGCGTCTTTCTGATTGCCCACCCTACCACGCTTTCAGGAACACCGTTGAACTAGCACTATCGGCCAAGACCTGATAGCTACTCCATCGAGTCGAGCGACTCGTCACGGAAGTTAAATCGCGTCCGACCCCATAGTCCCTGAATGATCAGGCTTGATTGCCGAAGCCTTTCAACAGGGCCAGCCCCTGCTCCAACAAGCCGCCTTCGGGTAACTGACCATTAGGCGTCAGTTTGTCGATCAGTTGAGGCAACAGACTGGCCAAGCCACCGGATGCGTCTGCAGAAGAAAGACCTAATTTTTCCGCAATGGCTTGCACTCGTTCGCTACCGAGTGCCGCCTGTACCTGTTCGCCGGATATCGGCAGGTTCTGCCCTGTGCCGACCCATGAAGCAATGGTTTCTCCCAGTCCTTTCTCGTTAAAGGTGTTGATCAAGCCTTGGAGGCCACCCGTTTCCGGGTTATTGATCAGCCCCGCGACCACTTCCAGCAAGCCACCCTGATTGCTGTTATCGGTATTGGACAGTGCGTCGCCAACCTGTCCTACGATTGAATCGATGAGACCCATAGTCTGCTCCTGAGTTGTATGAAACCTTAGCGTAGAAAAGCCGCGCTCTGCGCCCGGCGATATTGAGCGTACCGCCGATCAAAACCAGGTTTTGCTGCACCCCACTAGTCCAGAAGTTCCTTCGGAATATTGCCGCCGTTCTCGGTGATTTTCTGTAACACGGTCTTGTGCAACCACGTATTCATTTGTGCGGAATCGCCCATCTTGTCAACGGGGCACCCAAGCTCGGTTGCAAGTTCCTTGCGCGCTTCGAGGCTGCTCTCGAGGCCTAGGAGCTTCAGCAGATCCACAATCGAAACTTTCCAGTTGAGTTGTTGGGCGTTCGAGGCGGCGAGGCCTTCGAGCTTGCCCAGGACATCGACCGCCGTGATTGCGGCGGGAGGTGCGGAGGTCTCGGGCACTGCTTGCGCGGCGGGAGCGGTCTGTGCGTCGGCGGTGTTGATACCGAGTTTAGAAAGGATATTGCTGAAGAAACTCATGGCAGGTCCTTATCCATTTGAAGCGAAGGAGGCGAGTTGCGAGCGGATAATTGCGTCGCATCGAGTGAATTTGCGTAGCCGGGGGCGTCAGAATTTCTGTGTGTGAGGCGTGAGTAGACTTTTCCACGGTGACGGCTGCCGAAGGTCCGTTCAGACCGTAGGCAGAGGGCGCGGTGGCAAAGTCGGTGGTCATTTTATCCGCGAGCCGCTTCAAAGCGTTCAGCGTAGAGGATGGCGAATTGGTTCATGGCGTCCTTCCAATCCTTGGCCGCCCGTCCCCAGTCGGCCGTAATGTTGCGCAAGGCCAGCCAGATCAGCTTGCTGGCAGCATCGTCGCTCGGGAAATGGCCACGCGTCTTGAGGATCTTGCGCAGTCGGGCGTTGATGCTCTCGATGGCATTGGTCGTGTAGATCACCCGGCGGATGGCGGGCGGGAAGGCAAAGAAGGGAATCACCCGGTCCCAGGCCCGCCGCCAGGCGGCGACCACGGTCGGGAATTTCTCACCCCAGAGGCCTTGCTCGAACGCGTCGAGTTCGGCCAGCGCGGCTTCGGCGCTGGGCGCGGTGTAGATCGGCTTGATCGCTGCCGCCAGTGCCTTACGGTCCTTCCAACTCGCGTAGTCGAGGCTGTTGCGAATCAGATGCACGATACAGGTCTGCAGCGTGGTCGCTGGGAAAACGGCGGCCAAGGCCTCGGGCATGCCCTTCAGGCCGTCGGTGACGGCGATCAGGATGTCGACCACACCGCGCGTCTTGAGGTCATTGAAGACCTTCATCCAGAACTTGGCGCCCTCGGTGTTCTCGATCCACAACCCGAGGATGTCGCGCGTGCCGTCTGGCAGAACAGCCAAGGCCAGGTAGATCGCCTTGTTGCGGACCACCGCCTCCTCGCGAATCTTGACCCGCAGAGCATCGAAGAACACCACCGGATACATGGCTTCGAGCGGGCGTGACTGCCAGGCGGTGACCTCGGCCATCACCGCATCGGTGACTGAACTGATGAATTCCGGTGAAACCTCGGTGCCGTACTGCTCGGCCAGGAAGCCCTGAATCTCGCGCACCGTCATGCCCCGGGCGTACATGGCCACGATCTTGTCATCGAAACCGGTGAAGCGCCGCTCGTGCTTAGGGATAAGCAGGGGTTCGAAGCTGCCCTGACGGTCGCGCGGGATGTCGATCCGAAGCGGCCCGTCTTCGGTCAGCACCGTCTTGCCGGTCACCCCGTTGCGGTGATTGCCCACCTCGCCGGGCTTGTCGGCGCCGGGTGGGTAACCCAGGTGATGGCTGAGTTCGGCGCCCAGTGCACGTTCGATCAGCGCCTTCTTGAACGCCATCGAGGCGGCATTGATCGCCTCGGCGTCCATCGGGCCACTGACCATCTGGTCTATGAGTTCTTTCGGAATGCTGGGCAGCGCCGCTGCCGGTTTCTTCTTGCTCGTCTTGCTTGGCATACATGCTCCTTAACAACATGTTATGCCTCACACACAAAATTTCTGACAGGCTCGCGTAGCCGGGACCCAGGAAGCCAACCTGCGTAGCAAACATCAGACAGCGCACTACAAGTACCTAATAAGCACCATCATCGATTGGCGCATAAAAATCAATCCGTACGATTACTGGGTCTCGAAACAGTCCCTCCTGTTCAAGTGCTGTTCGGTGCTTCTTCTGTCTTACGCGGGTAACGTTTACGTGCACGTGCAGCAGGTTTCCTCGTTGGCTTGCCGCTGTTTCTCCTGGCGTTATCTGAGCAGACGGCTTCGTCGCAGGTAAAACGGGGTCACCCGCTAGCCAGCCCGTTTTCCACCCCTTATGTTCTGGCCGCGTTTTCGGGGAATACGCCGCTCCCCGTTCGGCCCCGATACGCAGGTCGCGCTTGAACGCGCTGAACTATCGCCGATACAGCGTGGCGCCGCCGTCCTGGAGCTGAACGATCACGCACACGTCGATAGTCATCAATGAGTGTTCATGCCGACGGCATAGGCAAAACCTGCCTTGTGCAGACTTCAACAATCCTACCCATAAATCGTCAGAATGTTGACAAAAATACAAGGTATTTAATGTGGGATTTCGCCGGATAGTATCGATCTATCCAAGGCAGCTTTTCTCCATCCCGGTTGATGCCTGGGTCTTCCGACTGAGTAGCCAACCCGTGCCGACCGGTCTAGACATTGGCGCAAAGTCTGCTTATTACAGCTTACAGCCCGAGTGGGGGCTATTTACCATGCCCATAAACTGACTGCGGAGTGTGCGATGATCGAAATTACAGCATCTGACGGCCACGTGTTTTCAGCATATCGGGCCGAGCCAGTTGGAACCGCGAAAGGTGTGGTCGTGGTCCTTCAGGAAGTATTTGGGGTAAATCCGCATATTCGGAAACTGACCGACGCTTTTGCCGCACAAGGTTTCGTCGCGGTCGCGCCCGGCCTGTTCGACCGTGTTCAGAAAGGGATCGAGCTCGGCTATGACGAAGCATCAGTTGCCCAAGGTCTAGATCTGGTGAAACAAGTCGGCTTCGAGCACGCGATGACCGATATCCAGGCTACGGTCGATGCTTTCAGCGGTGAGGGAAAAATTGCCCTCGTAGGCTATGACTGGGGAGCTTATTTGGCCTACAACGCCGCGAATCGGGTCCGGGGTCCGGCGACGGCGGTCGCGTATTACGGTTGCGGGATCACCGACGATTTTTCGCAAAAGCGCAGGATTCCGACATTGTTGCATTTCGGGTCCCTGGATCCGTATATCCCACTCAATCAGGTTACGATATTACGCGCAAGGCGACCGGACCTGAGGATTTTGGATTATCCGGCGGGCCACCATTTCAATTGCGAAGAGCGTGATACCTACGATGCGACGGCCACTGAAAAGGCCTGGACTACGACTTTGCTTCATCTGACCCATCGATTGGAGGGGGCACCGGTCGTTACCTTGACCAATCAGGGCTCCTACGTTTCTTCGGGAGGGAAAGACAAGGATAAGAAGAAAAAGGCGGAATCAGTTTCCGACGACATGGGGCCGCCGATGTAAAGGAGGCGTCTTAAGGCTCGTTCCGACCAACCAAGGTGAATTGCCATGAAGTTCGCGAAGCGAATCCTTTGCTCTCCCTCTCCCTGTGGGAGAGGGACGGGGTGAGAGGGGAACAGGTTATGGCGCGAGCGCCATAACCTGTTAATTAGGCCATGACGTTCATCGAACGCGCGTTCGGCAAGAAGACAGGCGAGACGCGTCTAGCGTTTCTGGGAGTTTATATCCCTGGACGGTCCCGTATGAAACTAGCCGGGGCAATACTTACTTCGTCTGGAGCGCGCCGCCGAACGAATCGTTCAGTTGAAAAAGGCCCTTGAGGAATACGGAGCGACCAGGAATTGTAGGATCAGCAGACGCGCTGCTGATGCTTCCTCATCCGCCAACTGATGAGTCTTGGCCGCCTTTGTCCGGAGATTCTATACGATGACTGCGAGCACAGAACTGTCGGCAGAAACGACAGCGGAAAATGAAAGCCGACTTAAGGCAGCCGCCGAGCAAGGGCTCTTGATCGACGACGCAATTCTCTTATTCCGAAAGATTGTCGACCGTATGCCAACCACGACTTGGCTATTGGAAACAAAGCGGCTTGTCACAATGGAGCCGGCGTCCGATTTCGATGCTCGTCGAAAGGCCGATGTCGAGGAAGAACTGGATGATCTGCGCCGGGATTTGAGAAGCCTTGCCGTTGATTGGGTAAGTGGATGGTATGCGCGGGGCGGCTTCTATGTCATGAAGGATGGGAGCTTGGGGGATTTCCGTCATTACATGAACGATCTATCGCCGGAAATGAAGGCGCTGGCCGTCCCCGGTCCCGGGCAAGAGATTCCGCCGCAAACCATGGAACAGATACGTATGGCAATGGAACTGAGCGCGCCGGCCGTGGTTATCGAGTTAATGAAAAATACGCATTTGGTGGTATCGGACGCGATGACTTATGCGCTATTGGGCTAAGGGACTTGGCGGCCGAGATATGCGGGTTTTCTGGAGGCTCCAACACTTGAGAAGATGGAGCTATGGAGAAATCAGTAAGGTTCTCCCCCGACGTTCGCGAGCGCACCGACAACCAAGAGTACGGATGCACGCGTCTGCGGACGACAGGCGGGTGAACCGTTATAGGGTGCCCGACGTGGCGCCGATGGGTCGGTTCGTGCGGGGAGCCGCGATTGCAATGCGGCAGGCGGGATTCGGAAGGCGAGGACCACAGACGGCGGCGGGCGTTGACAGCGGATCGGGTGCCACGGCCCTCCAGGCTGCGGATGCGGAACGGCTAGCGCGAGCGGTCCGACTTGCCCAGCCCTTCCCAGGGTTCGAACAGGCGCTCGTCCTCGATGCCGAACAGCGCCAGTATCCGGCCCACGGTTTCGTCGATCAGCTCGGGCAGGGTCTTGGCGCGACCGTAAAAGGCCGGCATGGGCGGGTAGACGATGCCGCCCATCTCGGTCACCGCCGCCATGTTGCGGATATGGGCGAGGTTCAGCGGCGTTTCCCGCGGCATGATGAGCAGGCGCCGGCGCTCCTTGAGTGTGACGTCGGCGGCACGGGCGATCAGGTTGTCCGAAAGCCCGTGGGCAATGGATGCCAGAGTCTTCATCGAACAGGGCGCGACGATCATACCGTCGGTCTTGAACGCCCCGCTGGCGATGCCGGCCGCCACGTCGTTCACGTCGTAGCTTGCGTCGGCCAAGGCATATACGTCCTTACGCTTCATCTGCAACTCGTGCTGCAGGTTGATGAAGCCGGCCGTCGAAACGATCAGATGGGTCTCGAATCCGCCCAGCTCGCGCAAGATTTCCAGCAAACGCACCCCATAGATGGCGCCGGTCGCCCCCGTCATCCCGAGTATCAAGCGCCGTTTCTTCCCGCTCATGCCAGACGGTCCGCCATTTCGTCGGTGGCACCGACCAGGGCGTCTATCATCGCGTCGCCCACCGGCAGATGCCCGGCGTCGGGCAGCAGGCGCAGTTCCGATCCCGATAGATTACGGTGCAACAAATACGCGGACTCGATCGGACACACCAGGTCGCGCCTCCCGTGTAGGATGACGGTCGGCACTTGTGGCAGCTTGCGCAGGTTATCGAGGATTTGATTCTCGTCTATGAAATAGCTGTGGGCCGCATAATGCGCCTCGATGCGGGCCTGCTGGGCCAGGGCGGTGGGAGCCTGACGATCCAGATCGGACGGATTGAACACTTCCAGATGCGAGACGCGCGCGCTCCATAGGATCCAGGCCTTAGCTGCGCGCAAGCGGGCCAGTTCGTCCTCGCCGATGAGCGTCCGGTGCAGCGCGGTCAAGGGATCATCCCTGAGCGCAGGAGGAAACTGGCTCAGGAACTCGTCCCAGTAATCGGGATAAATGCGGCTGACCCCGTCTTTGACGAACCACTCCAGATCCCTTTGCCTAGCCAGGAAGGTGCCGCGCAGTATCAAGCCGCTGACGGCGTCCGGATGGGCTTGAGCGTAGAGCAGACCCAGGGCCGCGCCCCATGAACCGCCGAACACCAGCCAGCGGTCCAGGCCCAGCCGGCTACGGATGGCTTCCAGATCGGCCAGCAAATGCGCCGTGGTGTTGTTTTCCAGACCGCCGGCCGGCGCCGAACGGCCCGCGCCGCGCTGATCCAACAGGATCACGCGGTATCGTGCAGGATCGAAAAAACTGCGGTGAAACGACTTGCAGCCCGAGCCGGGGCCGCCATGCAGATACACGACCGGCAGACCCTTGGGGTTGCCGGCCTCTTCGAAATAAACGCGATGGCCGTCCTCCGTGTCCAGATGATGGACGGCGTAGGGTTCGATGGCGGGATAGAGAGTCTTCATGAAGCAGGGCGCGGGCAAAGGCGCTAGGGTATCACAAGCGATGGCCGCCCCGGCTCTGTCGCCCGGCGCAGGCTCAGCGGTCGTCCGATTCGGGCAAGTGCGGGCGTTCAGCGCCGAGTTCTAGACGATTTTCGGCCGTTTCCGCCAGGCCTCGTCCAGTCGCTTCGCCGAAACCGGATAAGGTGTTTTCAATGATTGGGCGAACAGGGAAACGCGGAATTCTTCCAACATCCAGCGGAAATCGTCGCGTTCGGGCGTACTTACGGATTTGCCTTGTTTGACCGAGGTCCAGTAATTCGTATTATGCGGGGCCAATTCGGCGTACAGACGGGCATCGCGGTTGGCGTCCTGAAGGGCTTTGTCCAGCCGGAATTGCAGCGCCTTGAGATAGCGGGGAATTTCCTTCAATCTCGGATAGGGCGTGATTGCGACGAATCCGGCGTAGATCAAATGGCCGAGTTGGCTGCGCATGTCTTCGCCGGCCGGGCTGTTGAGGCCCTTGAGCTTGCGGTTCAGATCGGCATGCAGTATCAGTATGTCGTCCATCAGCCTGGCCGCGGTATTGCCCAGCCCGACGATATCTCCCCTGCCCTCGCTCAAACGCCGTTCGAACGCCTCACGCGTTCGGATGTCCGGCTGGTTGTCGAGATAGAGCGCTGCCATGAGCCGGTCGAGCAAGTCCTCGCGCAGATCGCGTCCCGGCTTGAGCTCGGGGTAGAGAAAAGAATGGGCCGCCAATTGCCGGTAAGCCAGTTCGGCCGGAGCGCCGAGCGGCAGGTTCTTGCGCAGGTATTTCAGCTCCTTGGCCATGGCCAGGCGGAACAATCGCACCAGGCCTTGCTCCTGGCTGGCGGCGGCCGCTTCCGGCGTGTCGAAGACCCGCAGGCCCACCGTTTCGCCTTCGTCGAACAGGGCCGGAAAGCCCTGGATGTCGGCGGACTGGTAGCGCTCTGGCAGCTCGCCGAATTGCCAGTCGCGGCAGCCGCTCATGGACAGTTCCTCCTTGGCCAGCTCGGCGAAATTGCTCACCGCCGCCTGGGCATGGACCTGCTTGAGCTCGGACAAGGTGCGGGAGCGCGCCAGCACCACGCCGCTGTCATCCACCAGGGCGAAATTCATGCGCAGATGCAGGGGTATGCCCTCCTCGCTCCATTCGGCCTGCGGCACGGCGAAACCGACCATGCGGCGCAGGCTGGCGCTCATCTGCTCGGTCAGCTTGCCCTGCCGGTAATCCAGTTGCGGCAGTACCTTGTCGGCGAAATCCGGGGCCGGCACGAAATGCTTGCGGGTCTGCTTGGGCAGGTTCTTGATGAGCGCCACCAGCTTCTCCCGTAGCAGGCCCGGCACCAGCCATTGGAAAGGTTCGGGCTTAAGCTGGTTGAGCACGTGCAAGGGCACGATCACGGTGACGCCGTCGTCCTCATGGCCCGGTTCGAAGCGGTATTCCAGCCGCAGCTTGGTCCCGCCCATGTCCCAGACGTCGGGGAAATTCTGGTCATGCAAGGCCTCGTCTTCCTTGCGGGTGACGTCCTCGCGGGTCATGAACAGCAGCTGGGGATTTTTCTTCTCCGCCTGCTTGCGCCAGACCTCGAAGCTCACCCCGCTCACGACCTCCTGCGGGATGCGCTCGTCATAAAATCGATAAATCCATTCCTCGTCGGCGACCAGATCCACGCGCCGACCCTTCTGCTGGAGATACTCGGCTTCTTCCAGCAGGGTGCGGTTGTGCACGAAAAACGGCGCCTTGCTGTCGTATTCCATCAGAACCAGGGCATGGCGGATGAACAGATCGTGTGCCATGACGGGATCGATGTTTTCCAGCGGCACGCGCCGGCCGGCCAGCACGGTGAGGTTGAACAGGGTCAGGCGCTCGAGGATCGCCGCACGGCCGGCTTTCTTCTCCCAGTGAGGCTCGTAATGGTGGCGCTTGACGATGTGGGCGCAGCAGCGCTCTATCCATTCCGGCTCGATCTTGGCGACGGTGCGGGCATAGACCTTGGTGGTTTCCACCTGCTCGGCCGACAGTATCCATTTGGGACGCGGTTTGAACAGCGCCGAGCCCGGCCAGATCTGGCACTTCACCCCGCGCGCGCCGAGATATTCCGAGCCTTCCTGCTTCAGGCTGACGTTGGTCAGCAAACCGGTCAGCAACGGACGGTGGATCTCGCCGTATTCCGAGTCGGCCTGGTTGAAGCGCAGGGTGAGCTCGCCCTTGGCGGTGAGCAGGATCTGCTGGTGGATGTCCTCCCATTCCCGCATGCGCAGATAGGACAGAAAGTTGCCCTGGCACCATTGCCGCAGCTTGCTGTTGGAAAGATGTTTCTTCTGTTCCTGGTAGGCCTTCCACAACTTGAGATAACTCAGGAAATCGGAATTCTCGTCCTTGAACGGCGCATGTTTCTGATCCGCTGCCTGGGCCTTGTCCGACGGGCGCTCGCGCGGGTCCTGCAAGCTCAGGGCGGAAACGATGATGGCCACCTCGGTCAGGCTGTTCTCGTCCGATGCGGCCAGCAGGATGCGGCCCAGCCGAGGGTCGACCGGCAGCTTGGCCAATCGCTTGCCGATCTCGGTGAGCCGGCGCTTGTCGTCCATGGCGTTGAGCTCTTGCAGGGTGCGCAGGCCGTCGCGCACCATGCGCTCGTCGGGTGATTCGAGGAAGGGGAAGTCGGCCAGATCGCCCAGGCCCAGGGCCTTCATCTGCAGGATGACGGCGGCCAGGTTGGTGCGCAGGATTTCAGGATCCGTGAATTCCGGCCGGCGGTAGAAATCGGCTTCCGAATAAAGCCGGATGCAGATGCCCGGCCCTATGCGGCCGCAACGCCCGGCGCGCTGGTTGGCGGAGGCCTGCGAGATGTTCTCGATGGGCAGGCGCTGCAGCTTGCTGCGGTGGCTGTAGCGGCTGATGCGGGCATGGCCGGCGTCGATCACCGCGCGTATGCCCGGCACGGTGAGCGAAGTTTCCGCGACGTTGGTGGCCAGCACGACGCGGCGCTTACCGTGCGGCCGGAACACCCGGTCCTGCTCGGCCACGGACAATCGCGAATACAAGGGCAGGATCTCGCAATCCCCGGGATGATGCTTGCGCAGGGATTCGGCCGTCTCGCGGATGTCACGCTCGCCTATCAGGAAGATCAGGATGTCGCCCTTGGTATCGCGGTAGAGTTCATCGACCGCCGAGAGGATGCCGCGCTGCAACTCGTCGCCGGTCTCGTCTTCGGCGTCGGCCTCGACCAACATCGGCCGGTAGCGGATTTCCACCGGATAGGTGCGGCCCGAGACGTTGATGATGGGCGCGTCGCCGAAATGGCGCGAGAAGCGCTCGGGGTCTATGGTGGCCGAGGTGACGATGAGCTTGAAGTCCGGCCGGCGCGGCAGCAGCCATTTCATGTAGCCCAGCAGGAAATCGATGTTGAGGCTGCGCTCGTGCGCCTCGTCGATGATCAGCGTGTCGTACTGGTCCAGAAAGCGGTCGTTTTGCGTCTCCGCCAGCAGGATGCCGTCGGTCATCAGCTTGATCAGGCTGTCCGGGCTGGTGTGGTCGTGGAAACGGACCTTGTAGCCCACCGCCTTGCCGATCTCCTGGCGCAATTCCTCGGCGATGCGTGCCGCCACGCTGCGCGCGGCGATGCGGCGCGGCTGGGTGTGGCCGATGTAGCCCGTCACGCCACGACCCGCTTCCAGGCAGATCTTCGGCAGCTGGGTGGTCTTGCCCGAGCCGGTCTCGCCGCAGACGATGACCACCTGATTGTTCAGGATGGCTTCGAGGATCTCGTCTTTCTTGCCGGAGACCGGCAAGTCCGGCGGGTAATCCAGCGCCGGCACGCTGGCCGCGCGGGCCTTGCGGGCGGCGGCGGATTCGGCGAGGCGGCTTTGCAGTTCGGCCAGTTGCGCCGCGATGTCCTTGCCGGACTTGAGATCGTTGCGCAGGCGGTCGATCGTGCGCCGGCAGCGGTGCTGGTCTTTGCGCAGGCAGGCCCCAAGTTGTTCTTCGAACGCCGTCAGATCGGCAACTTTCATCGATGTCACGGAGGAGTTCCCGGGGGTTATTCCAATAAACGGCACTTTAATCGCCAGATGGCCAAGCAGGCGGAAACGACGGCGAACCCCGCCGGCACCAGTAGATGCGGCAGCAAATCCCAGTCCCAGAGACCGGCGACCAGCGGGCGGATGATTTCCACCACATGGTGCAGGGGGAGCAGGCCGACGCCGATACGGACCGGTTCGGGCAAAGCTTCCAGGGGGAAAAACACGCCACTCAGCAGCACCATGGGCGTGATCAGCAGGGTGATGTAATAGACGAAGAAGTCGTAGCTACGGGCGTACGACGTCACCAGCAGGGCCATGCTGCCGAAACACAGGCCGGTGAGGAAAGCCACGGGTATCACCCAGAGGGCGGTCCAACTGGCGGTGAGGCCGAATGCGGTCGCCACCAGCAGGATCAAACTGGCGCTGATGACACTCTTGGTACCCAGCCAGACCACTTCACCCAGAACCACGTCGACGATGCTCAGGGGCGCGGCCAGCATGCCGTCCCAGGTGCGCAGGACGGTCATCCGTGTATAGGCCATGTACAGGCCTTCGAAGGTGGCGGCGTTCATGGAACTGGTCGACAGGATGCCGGCGGTGAGGAAGCCGATGTAGGACACGCCCTCGATCTCGCCGATGAAGTGGCCCAGGCCGTAGCCCAGTGCCAGCAGATAGAACAGCGGTTCGGCGAATCCTCCCAGCAGGGCGGTCTTGGCGGATTTACGCCAGACCAGGGCATTGCGCCGCCACACGGCGGACCAGCGGAAGAAGCGGGAATCAGCCATCGCGCAATTCCCGGCCGGTCAGTTTCAGGAACACGTCTTCCAGGTTGGCGGGCCGATAGGCGTAGCGCAGATCCGGCCAGCCGTCGAGGGAGTTGACCAGGGTCGAAAGGTCGGCTCCGTAGTAAAACCAGCTCTCGCCGACCTGCTCGTAGCGTATCGGCCGGTCCAACGGATTGGCGGCCTGCCAAGCGCCCACGCCGGGGCCGTGCATTTCCAGCACATGGGGCTCGATGTTGGCGCGGATCAGCTCCTGAGGCGTCCGGTCGGCGAGGATACGGCCTCTATCCATCAGAATGATGCGGCCGCACAGGCGCTCGGCCTCGTCCATGTAATGGGTGGTCAGGATCAGGGTCAGTCCGTCCTTCTGCAACTGGCGCAGCAACTGCCAGATGTTCTGGCGGATTTGCGGATCCAGCCCGGTGGTCGGTTCGTCCAGGATGAGCAGTTCGGGGCGGTTGATCAGCGCGCGGGCGATGGACAAACGTCGGCGCATCCCGCCGGAAAGTTGGTTGATCAGGGCATCGCCCTTCTCCTCCAGCGCGGCGAAGCTCAGCAGCTCGGGGATGCGGCGTTCGATCTCGGCGGACCTCAGACCGAAATAGCGGCCATAAACCCTGAGGTTTTCGACGACGGTGAAGTCCGGATCAAGGTTGTCGGCCTGCGGAACGACGCCGATGCGCGCACGCATGGCGCGCGCCTGACGGGGTACGTCGTAGCCCAGCACTTCGAGCTTGCCCGAACTGGCCGGCGTGCTGCCGACGAGCATGCGCAGGGTCGTGGTCTTGCCGGCGCCGTTGGGCCCCAATATGCCGCAGAACTCGCCACTCTGGATGGCAAAACTAATATCGTCGACCACGCGCTGCCGGCCGTATTGTTTGCGCAGATGTTCGGCCTGGACGATGACGGGTAGGGAACTGGACACGCGTTGGGAGTAATAGTCCGGACGGGAGAGTGTCCGCCTTGTTTGAAGTAAGATCGCGCTTAGGACCGCTGTGGCAGTCCCCGGATCAGGAAGCCGAATCCGGGCCTCTGAGCAGTTTGGTATCGGGGGCCGCTTGCAGACTCCTGACGCGCAGGGTGTTTCTCCACCAGTAGCCGCCGAGGAACAGGCCTACCGTCCCGCTGGAGGCGATGCTGAGATAGAGCAACTGCTTGAGCCGCATCAGCTCGTCCAGCATCTGATCGTAACGGGCCGTGGGCGGCGAGCCGGGCACGGGTTGCAGCCGGGGGTGGTCGAGCCGTGCCGGATCGATGATATTCCCGCCCTTACCCGCCGCATAGGTCTCCAGCAGCTTCACTTCGCTTTTCAGGGCTTCGATGCCGCGTATTTCCTGCTCGCCCACCTTGCCTTCGGCCACGTTTCTTTCCAGCGTACGCAGACGATCTTCCACCGAATCGGCGATGAAAACCGACATTTTTTCCTCCAGCGCGGCAATTTGCCGGCTGTATTGGCCGATTCTGGCGCCGTCACCCTGCTCCAGTTTCGCGGTCGTCCGATCGAAAAACTGGTGAGTATGCAGAAAGAGGTAGACGGATAAAACGAGCAGTGCGACGAAAAAAAACAATGCAAGCGCGCGGCCACGACGACGCGGTGCGGCGACGTAAGGGTCGCCGAGTATCGCGCCGCGCCGTGCCAGTTCCAGCGCGGCCGGAATATCGTCGTGTTTATGCTGCATGCTTGGGTTAATCGGACCTAAGAGCGACGGCCGCTCGCTGAGACCGGCCGACTATGACAGAAGCCCGCCGGAGGGTCAAACCAGGTTCCTGGCGCGCAACATGATGGCCTTCAGGTCGGCAACCGCGCGTTCGAGCCCGGTGAACAGAGCCCGCCCGACGATGGCATGGCCGATGTTGAGTTCACACACCTGCGGGATGAGGGCGATGGCTTCGACGTTGTGGTAGTGCAGGCCGTGGCCGGCGTTGACGGTCAAGCCGAGCGTTTCCGCCTGCTCGGCGGCCGCCTGCAGGCGCGCCAGTTCGCCGGCGATGGCGTCGGGAGTGGCCGCATCGGAGTAATGGCCGGTATGCAGTTCGATCACCGGCGCACCGGTTCTGCCGGCGGCTTCGATCTGGGCCGGCTCGGCGTCGATGAACAGGGACACTTCCACACCGGCCTCGCCCAGCCGCTGGCTGGCCGCCCGTATGCGCTCGAAATTGCCTACCACGTCCAGACCGCCTTCCGTGGTCAATTCCTCGCGCCGCTCGGGCACCAGGCAGCAGGCATGCGGGTGCACCCGGCAGGCGATGCCCACCATTTCATCGGTCACGGCCATTTCCAGGTTCAAACGGGTGTTGATCATCGTCTTGAGCAGTTCGATGTCGCGGTCCTGGATATGCCGCCGGTCCTCGCGCAAATGCGCGGTGATGCCGTCCGCCCCGCCTTGTTCCGCCAACAAGGCGGCCTGTATGACTTCGGGATAGCGGGTGCCGCGCGCCTGCCGGATGGTGGCGATGTGATCGATATTGACGCCCAGCATGATGGGGTGTGACGCTTTCATTCGGTTTCAGGTCGTGGGAGTGAATTTGAACAACTCGCGGCTCTTCAGAGGACGTCCGCCGAGGTGGTGATTGATGATGCTCCGCATCAGCCGCTTGGCCTCGCCAAGCCTGTCCGCGCCGCTCAGGCCGCCCATCCGCAGGGCTATCAAGGTACCCCCGCTGACGCTCCCCGACTCGTGGACGGTCCGTCTGACGCCGACTTCCGCCTGATAAGCATAGCGGGCGCCCGGATCGACAGGCTGTCCGTCATAGGCATCGTGCAACAAATCGGGGCCGTAGCCGAGCTCATCCAGCAAGGCCAGTTCGAAGCTCCGCAACGAGGGCTCCAAACCCTGCGGGTTCTGCAAGCGCTCCATGATCTGCTCGTAGAGGTGGAAGATGCCGGGATGGGCATCGTGGCTGGGCAGTAGTCGCAACACCAGTTCGTTAACGTAAAAACCGCAGAAGAGCGCCTTGCCGCTCACGGAGTACACCGCTCCCCGACTCTCGACGTTGGTCAGGGCCGGCAGGCTGGAGCGGCCCGCCCAGGATACCGACAGCGGATGAAAGGGCCGCAGCAACGCGCCCTGCAGACCGCGCCCGCGCAGCACGCCCTTGCCGACCAGGCTGATCAGGCCATGGTCGCGCGTCAGGAGGTCTAGCAGCAGGCTGGTTTCTCGGTAGGGCCTGCGATGCAACAAAAACGCATCCTGCAGTGACACGCGCGCCGCCTGCGTCATGTCATGTACGCGCGCTTAGTCCCTGTAGCCCAGACTTTGCAGGGCCTTCTCGTTGTCCGACCAGCTGTCCTTGACCTTGACCCAGAGGTTCAGATAGACCTTCTTCTCCAGCATTTTTTCCAGGTCGGATCGCGCCCGCTGGCCGACCTTCTTGAGTCCCTCGCCCTGGCGGCCGATCACGATCACTTTCTGCCCTTCCCGCTCAACCCAAATGACGGCATGGATGCGCACCAGGCCGCCTTCCAGCTTGTACTGCTCGATTTCCACCGCCAAGGCATGGGGCACTTCCTGACCCAGGCTGCGTATCAGTTTCTCGCGGATGATCTCGGCGGCCAGGAAACGTTCGGAACGGTCGGTTATCTGGTCGTCGGGATAAAAGGCCTCGCCCTCGGGCAGGAGTTCCACGATCCGTTCTTCGAGTCGGTCGAGATTGACACCGCGCAAGGCCGAGACCGGAACGATCTCGGCGAATGAAAAGCGTCCGGCCATTTCCTCCAGAAAAGGCAGCAGCTTCGCCTTGTCCTCGCATTGGTCGATCTTATTGATCGCCAGGATCACCGGGCATTGCGCGGACTTGAGCTTGTCCAGGACCAGGTCGTTTTCTTCCTGCCAGCTCCATTGATCCAGCACCCAGACCACAACGTCCACACCCAGCAGCACGCTGCTGGCGGTGCGGTTCATGTAGCGGTTCATCGCCCGCTTCTCACTGGCGTGCAGTCCTGGCGTGTCGACATAGATGATCTGCGCCCGCTCGTCGGTCTTGATACCGAGTATGCTGTGCCGCGTGGTCTGCGGACGTCTTGATGTAATGCTGATCTTCTGGCCGATCAGGTGATTGAGCAGGGTCGACTTGCCCGCATTGGGACGCCCGACGAGGGCCACATGGCCGATTTTCATGGTTTTATGCCCTGGGATTCGGAGAGCCTGACCAGCATGCGCTCCGCGGCATGCTGTTCGGCTTTCTTGCGCGAGCCGCCTTCGCCCCGGGCCGCATCCGGTATCAGCACAACGCGGCATTCCACCTGGAAATGTTGATCGTGCGGCAAACCGGATTGGGTCAGCAGGGTGTATAGCGGAAGTTCCAAGCCCCGCGATTGCATGAGTTCCTGCAGGCGGGTCTTGGGGTCTTTTTTCCAGTCGCTGAGCGACAACTGACTCACAGGAGCGGAAAACAGCTCCAATATCCATGCCTTGCAGGCGTCGATGCCTTGATCTTTCAGGAGCGCCCCCATGATGGCCTCCAGCGCGTCGGAGAGTATGGAGTCGCGCCGGTAGCCTCCGCTCTTGAGTTCGCCGGGTCCCAGAATCAGGTAGTCGCCGAGTTCGAGCTGGCGGGCCAAACCGGCCAGGGCGCTCTGATTCACCAGGGTCGCCCGCAGACGACTCAGCACGCCTTCGTCGGCGTCGGGGAATTTTTCGAACAGACGCTCGGCGATGACGAAGCCGAGCACCGAGTCGCCGAGGAACTCCAATCGCTCATTGTTTTGGTGTTCGGCACTACGATGGGTGAGTGCTTGCTGCAGCAGTTTGGGGTTGTTGAACGACAAACCCAGCTTACGGGCCAGTAGGGCGTGACTCTTAATCAATTCGACGGTACCTCGATGACATCGTCGAAATAGACCAACGCGTCCACGTTGCCCAGGATGGGCGTGGTGACTTCATAGGCGATCTGAATTTTGACCTTGCCGGGTTGGCGGGTGTAAACCACGTCCTTGGCCGTAACCGCGTTGACCATATTGATTTCCCAGCGCCGCTCCAACAACCTCAGCACATCGTTCTTGCTTTTGGCGCCGATATCGGGCTCTTTCTTGAGCGACTCCAGGGACGACGAGATCTTGAAATGCTCAAGGTAAATGGGGACCAGCTTGAGCGTCAGCAGGGCGAAAAAGCCGATCAGCAAAAACATCAGCAAAAAGCCGATCAGGGTCATGCCGGATTGCCGGCCGGGCTGGCTATACATCACTCGTCCCCCTTGGTTTATTTCAGTAAGGTTCCCAGTCGGCTGAAGGCGATACCGCCGTTGCTCCAGTCGAAACTCATCCAGACGAAGAACGCCTTGCCGACCAGATTGCCCTCGGGCACGGTACCCCAGTAACGGCTGTCGTTGCTGTTGTCCCGGTTGTCACCCATGACGAAGTATTGGCCGGGCGGCACCGTGAATTCGCCCTGCGGCGAAGGCTGGTTTTCGCGTATGAGTATGTCGTGGGTCACGTTTTCCAGTTCTTCGCTCGACAGCACCGCACCCGTCATGTCTTCGCCTTCTCCGGTGCCGCGATATTCGCCGAGTACCGTTTGATTGACGGGTTTGCCGTTGACGAAGATCTGCTTGTGATAATAGCCGATGCGGTCTCCCGGCAAGCCGATGACGCGCTTGATGTAGTCGACCTTGGGGTCCTTGGGGAAACGGAACACCACGATGTCGCCCCGCGCCGGCTGACCGAGTTCCACGACCTTGTTATTGAGCACGGGCAGGCGGATGCCGTAGGTGAACTTGTTGACCAGAATGAAATCGCCGATCAGCAGGGTGGGCATCATGGAACCGGATGGGATGCGGAAGGGCTCCACCAGGAATGAGCGCAACAGCATCACGATCAGGATGATGGGGAAAAACGAGCGGGCGTATTCCACCACGACCGGTTCTTGCCGGTCTTCGCCGATATCGGGTTGAAATCTTAGCCAGAGCGCCCAGGCGCCCCAGATCAGGCCGGTTATGAAGGTGGCGGCGACCAGAAAAAAGGAAAAATCGATGTCCATTAAGAGTCCTTGTTGACGCGCAAGACGGCGAGGAATGCCTCTTGCGGAATGTCGATCTTGCCGACCGACTTCATGCGCTTCTTACCGGCTTTCTGCTTTTCTAGGAGTTTCTTTTTACGGGTGATGTCGCCGCCGTAGCACTTGGCCAGCACGTTCTTGCTCATGGCTTTGACGGTGGAACGGGCGATAATCTTGCCGCCGATGGCGGCCTGTATGGCCACCTCGAACATCTGCCGGGGAATCAGATCCTTCATCTTCTCGACCAGATCGCGCCCGCGCGACTGGCTGATGTCGCGGTGCACGATCAAGGACAAGGCATCGACCTTTTCCCCGTTGATCAGGATGTCCACCTTGACCAGCGGTGCCGCCTGGAAACGCAGGAACTCGTAGTCGAACGACGCGAAACCGCGGCTGACCGATTTTAGCCGGTCGAAGAAGTCCAGCACTACCTCGCTCAAAGGCAGTTCGAAACTGATCGCGACCTGACTGCCCAGATAATTCATCTTCTTCTGTACGCCGCGTTTTTCGATGCACAAGGTGATCACCGAACCCAGATAATCCTGCGGCACCAGGATATTGGCCTGGATGATGGGCTCGCGTATCTCCTCGATCTCCGTCACCGGCGGCAGCTTGGACGGATTGTCTATCATGACCGTCTCTCCGCTGGTGTTGATCAATTCGTAAATCACCGTCGGGGCCGAGGTGATCAGATCGAGGTCGTATTCGCGCTCCAGCCGCTCCTGGATGATCTCCATGTGCAGCATGCCGAGAAAGCCGATACGGAAACCGAAGCCCAAAGCCTGTGAGGTTTCCGGTTCGTATTGCAGGGCCGCGTCGTTCAGACGCAGCTTGCTCAGGGCTTCGCGCAGGTTTTCGTAATCGTCTGCCTCGACCGGAAAGATGCCGGCGAAGACCCGCGGCTGTACCTGCTGAAAACCGGGCAAGGATGCGGCGGCCGGCTTGTCGGTGCCGGTGATGGTATCGCCCACAGGCGCCCCGAATATGTCCTTGATGGATGCCACCACGAAGCCGACTTCGCCGGGGCCCAGTTCCTCGCGGTCCACCCGTTTGGGCGTGAATACACCGACCTTGTCGACCAGATGGCTCTTGCCCGTCGACATGATGGTGATCTTCTGCTTGCGTCCGATCCTGCCGTTGACCACCCGAACCAAGGACACGACGCCCAGATAATTGTCGAACCAGGAGTCGATGATCAGGGCTTGCAACGGCGCATCGGCATCGCCTTGGGGCGCGGGGATGCGTTCCACCAGCTGCTCCAGCACATCGGCGACGTTCAGCCCGGTTTTGGCGCTGATCCTCACGGCATCGTGCGCCGGTACGCCGATGATGTCTTCGATCTCCTTGATGACTTTGTCGGAATCCGCCGACGGCAGGTCGATCTTGTTCAGAACCGGCAGGACCTCCAGGCCCTGCTCGATGGCCGTGTAGCAATTCGCCACGCTTTGTGCCTCCACGCCCTGGGCGGCATCGACCACCAACAGGGCGCCTTCACAGGCCGCCAGGGAGCGCGAGACTTCGTAAGAGAAGTCCACGTGCCCCGGCGTGTCGATGAAGTTCAGGTGATAGATTTCGCCGTTCTTGGCCTTGTAGTCCAGGGTGACGCTTTGCGCCTTGATGGTGATGCCGCGCTCGCGCTCGATATCCATGGAATCGAGCACCTGATTGGCCATCTCGCGATCGCTCAAGCCTCCGCAAATTTGGATGAAGCGATCCGCGAGCGTCGATTTGCCATGGTCGATGTGTGCAATGATGGAAAAATTGCGTATGTGATTAAGCTCGGTCACAGTCTCAGTCTTTGGGTTTCAAGGCGAGGAACAGCGTACCACCTCGGCGCTGAACCAGCACCGCCGTGGATTTTCCTTTGGGTAGGGATTTAACAACGGATTCGAACTGGGCGGCATCCTTGATGGCCTGGTCCTGCAAACGCAGGATCACATCGCCGCGCCGTATGCCGGCATCGTAAGCCGGACCGGGCTTGACGTCGTGCACCAGCACGCCGTTTTGCTCGAGCTCCAACTGTTCTTTTTGCTCGGCCGTCAGGTTGGCGATGCTCAATCCCAGCCTATCCACATCATGCGTACCCGGTTCCGCCGCACTGGCTACAGGCTCTTCGTCCGGCAATGCTCCGATCTTGATCTCGACTTCCTTGACGTTGCCCTGGCGTAGCAACTTGACGCTCGCCGATTCACCTATCTTGGTGGCGCCTACGATGGGCGGGAGGGAAGCGGAAGTGTCCACTTCGCGCTTGTTGAATTCGATGATGATGTCACCCACCTGGATGCCGGCGGCTTCGGCCGGACTCTTGGGCAATATTTTCGAAACCAGCGCGCCCTGCGGCTTTTTCATGCCGAACGACTCGGCGAGTTCCCGGGTCACGTCCTGAATCTGCACGCCCAACCAACCGCGCGAAACCCGACCTTGAGTCTTGAGCTGATCGGCCACCTTGATCGCGACGTCGATGGGGATCGCAAACGAAAGTCCCATGAAACCGCCGGTACGGCTGTAAATTTGAGAATTGACGCCGACCACTTCGCCGTCCAGGTTGAATAGCGGGCCGCCCGAATTACCCGGATTGATCGCTACGTCGGTCTGTATGAACGGCACGTAATTATCGCTGGGCAGGCTGCGCCCCTTGGCGCTCACGATACCGGCGGTTACCGAATGATCGAAACCGAACGGCGAGCCTATAGCCAATACCCAGGATCCGACCTTGAGATTCTCCGGAGAGCCGAGCTTGACCACCGGAAGATTGCTGGCGTCGATCTTGAGCAAGGCGATGTCGCTGCGCTTGTCCGAACCGACGACCTTGGCGACCAGTTCGCGACGATCCTGCAAACGAACGACGATTTCGTCGGCATCTTTCACCACATGGTGGTTGGTAATGACGTAGCCGTCGGCCGAAATGATGAATCCGGATCCTAGGGATTGGACTTCACTGGGCTGTCCATTGCCGTCGCCAGGGCCGCCCTGCCCTCCCGGTCCCTGCTCGCCGAAATAGTGGCGGAAGAAGTCGTCGAATGGCGTACCTTCCGGTATCTCGATGCCTTCGGGAAGCTGCGGCCGCTCGCTGGCAGCCACTTTCTGCGAGGTGCTGATGTTGACGACCGCGGTGTTGTTCTTCTCGACCAGCGCGGTGAAATCCGGCAATTCGGCGGCATAGGCGCGGGTTAGCAGCGCGCTTAGGCCCAGGTACAAGCAAACGGCGAAGCGAAATCTATGTTGCATGACGAACTCCATGGTCATGTGAGATCCAGAGGAAAAATTACGAGGGGGATTAATTAATTTTGCGCAGTATTACGGGGCGCAGGTCAACGCTATCGGTGTGGGAGAAAGTCCTGAAGACCAATAGGTAAAGAACCAGGCCTGCCAGGCCGGCCAAAGCCACGAACGGGTCGGTGGCTCCGGCGATTTTCCCCATAAGCGCGCCGGCGATTAAGGCCAGCAGCGGTAACAGATAAATTCTGGCGGAGGCGAGCACCAAAGCGCTTTCGCGGATGCCGACGACCACCTTGTCTCCAACCTGAAGCGGTTGCCCGGTGAACACGGGGATGCGGACGGTTTTTGCGGCAAACAAACCCGCCGTTACCGAGCTTGCGCAGGTTTGCTGGCAACCCGAGCAGGCGGATTTACGCTGCTTTTCGATCCAGACGCGACCGTTTTCCACGGACGCCACCCAGGCTTCTTCTTCGATCATCGATTTGCTGCGTCTTGTTGCCGGATGCCGTTGGCGATTGCCTGGACGGTTTTGGACGGCACTTCACCCATCACGGTGATCAGGTTTCCGTCCAGTTTGCGCGTATAGGCGTTGATTGCCCCAACCTTGCGCGGTTGGGAGATAAATATATCCTGCATCAACTGGTCGATATAGATCGAAACCGAAGATAATCCGTCGCCGAGCAAGATATGATCGATGGCGCGATTGTCTGAACCACGCTTGAGGCGGGTATACGCGATCAGCCTAAAACCCTCCGGCACACCATCGAACGTCCACTTCAGTGTGTCAGCAGAGAGGCTCTCATGCCGTTTGACCAGCCAACTCTCATCATAACGCGTCGTCGGCGCCAAATCGGCTTTAGGTATCGAGGCTTCGATGGACAAGGTATTGAACTGCATTTCTTCGAGTATCTGGCCATTTTCGTCCCGAAGCTCGAACTTGAGCGGCAGCTTGGACTCCTCATCGACCCATATATTCCGCCCATAGCGAAAATCGTCCAGGGGACGTATCTTGATCTTGCGGGCTCGGCGCTGCGCAATAGTCTCGGACTCTCCAAGCTCAAGCGCATAGCTTACGGACAAACCCCTGAGATCTTCGGGAAGCTCCAAAAGGAAAGATCGCTGGGCCGGTTTATGGTCAACCGACAAAGAATGGGAGTCGGGAAAATAACAGGTGACTTTTTCCGGTTCGCGCACGATTTCACGCAGCGGGGAATTAACCGACAGCAGCCGCTCGTATTCCTCTCCGTCGATGACGCTATGTACCACCTGTAGATTTTCCAGGTGGTTATCCTTGATGTAGGACACCATCCCGCGATAATTCAGCTGCGCCTTGGCGCGCTGGGCCGCCATCAGCCAGCTATTCGCATCCCCCTGTTTTTCCTCTGCCGCCGCGCTGGAAATCGTCAAAACCATGAGGAATGCAAGGAAAATCCGACGCCCCATCGTATTTTGCCAATCGAACACTATTCCTCTCATGCTAACGTTCGGCGCGCACGCTTACCAAGCGGACGTGCGGCAACATGCCCGCCGCACCGGACATCGCGGCGGTTTCGTTGTGCGCACGGAGATAATCGTTGAATTGGGCATCGGCAAGGCTTTCCGGAGAACGGGCATCCGGAGTATGGGCCGCATCGTCGTATGGGGCGTTCCTGGCTTCCAGGGGCGTCAGGCCTTGTGCATTTTCATGTATAGAGTAACCGACCAGCACGGCCACCGACGCGAGTGAAGCCGCCAAGGCCAAGGTCACTATTCGATGCTTCCAAGCGTGATCCGCGGATCTCTTGCGTGGAAATGCCGCCACCAGTGGTTCGACCGAAACGGCATCGCGGACACGCTTTGCGAAATCGTCGTCCGCCAAGACGAGGCTTTCGCGATTGCGCATGACCTCGGCTATCAAATGGTAGCGCGCCCATGCCGCTGTAAGTCCCTCATCGTTTTCGATGCGCCGGATCAACTCGGGGTTGTTCTGCGCACTCAACTCGGAATCCATCAGCATGGAAATACGTTGTTTCAATTCCATCTCATCGTATGACATCGCAGCTCCCCGCCTACCCCAAAACCGTGTTCATTTTCTTATCAATCGCCTCGCGCGCCCGGAAAATGCGGGAACGCACCGTGCCCACCGGACAATTCATCACTTGAGCGATTTCTTCGTAGCTGAGCCCATCCAACTCGCGCAAGGTGATCGCCGTTCTCAGTTCATCGGGCAACTCATCCACTGCCAGTTGTATGACCCCCGCCAACTCTTCGCTCAGCAGCACACCTTCCGGTGTCTCCTGATCCCTGAGACCCGTGGCACTTTCGAATTGTTCCGCAGCGTCCAATTCAATATCGTCATCCGTAGGGCGACGGGCACGGGAAGCGAGGTGGTTTTTAGCCGTGTTGATGGCTATCCGATATATCCAGGTATAAAAGGCACTGTCCCCACGGAATCCCGGCAGGGCGCGATACACCTTGATGAAGGTCTCTTGGGCGACATCCTGCGACTCGTGGGGGTCGCGAATATAGCGGTTGATGAGTTGCACGATCCTATGCTGGTACTTGAGCACCAACAGATCGAAAGCCTTCCTGTCCCCCGCCTGAACCCGTCTGACCAGTTCTTCATCGACCGGTTCCGTCATCGTGCTCATGAAACCCGGATTTGCTCCGACAGGCTCACTGATACCAGCGACCTAGCGCAATCATAGGGGCGGGTCTTTACCTGCATATAGAAGTTGGGAAATGGCGGGTGTGGGGTCGGCGAAAAGGAGGTTTTGCCGCGTTACGCATTATCGTATTTTTACCAGTGTCGTTCAATGTCGTGCGGTTTTCTTGTAGCATGGAAAATCTAAGCACAAACGTCCCCCGCCTTGAACACGACACCTGTATTCGATGTATTAGTAATCGGTAGCGGCGCAGCCGGCCTGAGTCTCGCGCTACGACTCGCGGATAAAGCCAGCGTCGCTGTACTCTCCAAAGTTACGCTTGCCGAAGGCAATACGCTTTATGCCCAGGGAGGCATATCGGCAGTCCTGGATGCCAACGATACCTTGGAGTCGCATATCCAGGACACCCTGATCTCGGGCGCCGGCCTGTGCGACCCGGATATCGTCCGTCTGGTCGTTTCCCAAGGCAAGGAGTGCATAGACTGGCTACTGGATCGCGGGGTTCCTTTCACGGAGGAAATTTCCGAGGACGGAACCGTCCACCTGCACTTGACACGCGAAGGCGGCCACACGCATCGCCGGGTCGTGCATGCCGCCGATGCGACGGGACGTGCCATCGAGAACTCGCTGGAAAAACATGCGCGGCGGCACCCGAATATCCACCTATTCGAGCATCACAACGTCATCGACCTGATCACCGGCAAAAAACTCGGCCGCGATGACCCGCGCGTCCTCGGTGCCTATGTGCTCGATACCAGCGAACATCGCGTCAAGGTGTTTCGCGCTCGGGTCGTCGTGCTCGCCACCGGCGGCGCCAGCAAAGCCTATCTCTACACCAGCAATCCCGACGTATCGACCGGGGACGGTATTGCTATCGCGTGGCGGGCAGGGGCCCGGGTTGCCAACCTGGAATTCATCCAGTTTCACCCTACCTGCTTATACCACCCTCACGCGCGCTCCTATCTTATTTCCGAAGCGGTTCGAGGGGAAGGCGGGCGATTGCTCCTGCCGGACGGCCAGCCCTTCATGCACAAATTCGATCCGCGCCTAGAGTTGGCTCCACGCGATATTGTTGCGCGAGCCATAGACCACGAAATCAAGCGCCTGGGCATCGATTGCGTCTATCTCGACATCAGCCACAAGCCTGCGGACTTCATTACCGGCCATTTCCCGACCATACACGCGCGCTGCCTGGAATTCGGCATAGACATCACCCGCCAGCCCATACCCGTGGTACCCGCTGCGCATTACACCTGCGGCGGGGTAGTGACCGATCGCGCGGCGCGCACCGACATGTCCGGTCTTTACGCCATCGGCGAAGTGTCGTGTACGGGGCTGCATGGCGCCAACCGCATGGCCAGCAACTCTCTGCTCGAATGCCTGGTTTTTGCCAGGCAGGCCGCTGAAGACATACTGCGGATATTGCCCGAAACGCCCAAACCGCCGGAACTGCCCGAATGGGACGAATCCAAGGTCAGCGACTCGGACGAGGAAGTCGTGGTCTCTCACAATTGGGACGAGATCCGCCGCTTCATGTGGGACTACGTCGGGATCGTGCGCAGCGACAAACGACTGGAACGCGCTCGCCACCGGGTGGATTTGTTGAAACAGGAAATCGCCGAATATTACGGTAATTTCCGTGTCACCAGCGATCTTTTGGAATTGCGCAACCTGGTGATCGTAGCCGAGCTGATCATCCGTTCAGCCCAAGCTCGTAAGGAAAGTCGAGGCTTGCATTTTACCCTCGACTACCCCCATGCGGACGAGACTCGCCTCCCGGAAAACACCGTACTGAGCCCTCCGTAACGAACCCGGGGGCGGCCAGCGCGCCGCCCCCGGTCCCTACATCGAGAGACAGCCGCCATTAAAGCGACTTAAGGACCGCCTTCGCTTCCTCTATCCCGCTAAACGGTTTGCCTGGCTCGAGGGCCTTGCTCAGATGCTCCTTGGCCTGAACCGGATCGCCCTTCTTGTAATACGCCATGCCCAGGTGATACCGGAAAATGGGTTCCTTGTCGTTTTTGGCCACGGCTTTGCCCAAGAGCTCCACCGCCTTGGCGAAATCACCGGTCTGATATCCGATCCAGCCCAAGGTATCGAGAAAGGCGGGCTCCTCCGATCCCTGCAAGCGCTGCCCCAATTCCTGAGCCCGCTTCAGATTCGCCGCATTGGATGCGTCCAGACTGAGCAAGCTGGCGAGATTGTTGATGACCAGCAGATTGTCGGGAGCCTTGGCCAGGAGAGTTTCGTAGCGTTTGACCGCACCGGCCTGATCCTTGTTGGCCTCCTGCAGACGGGCGATGCTCATCAGCAAATTGCCGTCGTCTGGGAATACTTTCAACGCCTCTTCATATACCGCGATGGCATCCCCCAGCTTGCCTTTCTGCTCATAAACGGCGGCCAGGTTGGCATACGGCAAGGGCCAGCGCGGACTGACCTCGATCGCCTGTCGGAGTTCCTTGATCGCCTCGTCCGCTTGCTTGCGGTTGACATAATAAAGAGCGAGCAACTGATGAGCCGTCGGATGTTTGGGGCGATCGGCAAGCACCTTCTTCAGACGGGCTAGCGCCTTGTCGGCCTGATCGGTTTGCAGATAGATGCCGATGATCGCCTTGAGTGCCTCATAATCGTTCTCCGACTTGGCCAAACTCGCCTCGAACTCCGCCAACGCGGCGTCGTATTTCTTCTGCGTTTGATAAAGGTTGCCGAGCCGGAAAGGACCGACCAGCGAATTGGGAAAATCGGTCTTGATCTGGCGAAGCACCGTTTCCAATTCGTCGGGTCTGTTCAGAAGGGCCAGCAAATCGGCCTTGAGATTCAGCGCTTCCAGGTCCTTGGGTTTCAGCTTCAAATAGTCTTCGGCCTTATCCAGGGCCAACGGGAGGTTCTTCTGCTGTACCAGAAATTCGACCAAACGCTTGCGCACAGCGAAATCGTCCGGTTTGCTCAGCACGGCCTTTTCCAGGCTTTCCTGCGCCAGCGCCGGCTTTCCGTCCAATAGGTTGGCGGCGGCGAGCAGGGTCATGACCTCAGTATTTTCGGGTTGATCTTTCAAGATCGAGCGAAACGAAGCGATGGCCTTTTGCGCATCCTTGGCCGCCAACGCGAGCTTGCCTTGCAGCAATAGCGCATCGATATCCTTGGGATTGTCCTTCAGGATTTCTTCGACGAGCGTGCTCGCCTCCCCCTGCCGGTTTTTCCCCGCCAACAGCGACGCCAAGCGGTTCTTAGCCTTGAGCACATCGGCGGGATTTTCGTCCTTTTCCACCATGCCGCGATAAATCGCCTCGGCCTTATCGGCCTGATTCAGCTTTTCATGCAACTGAGCCAAACCCAAACGCAAGATGACGTTGTCGGGGTAGTCTGCGACCGCTTTGCTCAACTCCGCGATTGCTTGATCGGGCTTACGATTCTTGAGCAAAAATTCCACCAATACGCCATAACGGCGGCTGTCCTTGGGATCGGCCGCGATCGCTTCGTGCAGAACTTGCTCGGCTTCATCGAAGCGCTTGAGCTGGACGTAAAGCTGCGCCAGCGTAGCGCGGTGTTCGAGACTTCCCGGCTCCGCGGCGACGAGTCGCTTGAGTATGTCTTCCGACTCTTTCGGTTTGTTGAGCTGTAAGCTGAGTTTGGCGAGCGCCAGCATCAGCGGCGGATTTCCCGGATTGCTCGCCAAGCCCTGTTGCAGCGTACGTTCGACCGTGGCCACATCGTTCTTTTGGCCGTACAACATGGCCAACACCAGGTAGGCATCGGCGCGCGTCGGCTGATCGGTGATGACGGAATTCAATTCGGCGATGGCCGCAGATGCATCACCCTTGGCATTGGCCAGTGCAGCCCTGAGCAGACGAGCCTCGATGTCGGCTGGCCGTACTTGTAGTATCGCCGCGACCAACTCCTCGGCCTTGGCTTGATCCTTGGCCAGAAGATAGAACTTGGCCAGCTTGATCTTGGCATCCACATCACTGGGATCGAGTTCGACGGCTTTGCTGTAATTACCGAAGGCCTCGCGCCAATTTTGCTTGGACTCCTCTATCTGACCAAGATAGAAATACGGTTTGGCGGTTTTGGGGTCGATCTGCAGCACATTTTTGAATTCGACCTTGGCTTTGTCGAAATTCTTTTCCTCGAAATATTGCTTGCCCCGAGCGAGATAGCTGGCCTTGCGCTCTTCCGCGCCGCCGCAGGCAGTCAACGCCCCGCCGAGCAGCGCGGATGCCAGCAACGCCGTCAAGATACGGTTCAGCATTTAATTAACTCCATGTCGAATAGTTAATGAACATTTAGTTCTGTCGATTCGGCGACGAACCCCGCCGAGCGATCCGGCCATGTTAACCGACGAATCTTACAATTGTCCCCACCCATACCCCGCGGCGAGCAAAGCGAACAAGATTCGCGGGGTCAAGACGCACCCTGGAGCAAATCATCGAGTCGGCCGGCGCGCTCCAATGCGACCAGATCGTCGAAGCCGCCCACATGGTAATCGTCGATATAGATTTGCGGCACCGTCCGGCGACGGGTCTTTTCCATCATCTCCTGCCGCTTTTGAGGCTCCAGATCTACGCGTATCTTGTCGATCTGCTCGATGCCCTTGGTGCGCAACAGCTTTTCCGCCGCGACGCAAAACGGACAAACCGCCGTACTGTACATCTTGATTTTAGGCATGGCGCTCATTCCCCGGCACAGTTCGACGGAACGCCCAGCCTCTTGAGGAAAAACTCCAGGGGGCAGAAACGGGAAAAGCCGCTTTGAAAAAGATTCGCGCCCACGAAAGCGGTGAACCAAAGCCAATTTTCGTTGACGAAAAGTGGGCTGGCAGACACGCCGAGAGCCAAGGAAAACAAAACGAAAAAACCAGCGACTATGCGTACTAAACGCTCGGTAGTCATGTAGCCCCCGCAAATTGAAAAGCAAGACCCAGCCAATATCCATGCATCTGACAGGATAATCAAGACGGAGCCGACTCGCCGGTGGGGCGGCGAGCAATAAACACAGACGGCGTGTACTTTGCTTCCCTGCCTATTCAACAGGCAGCTTTCAGTGCAGCCAGGCATTCACCGCCTCCAGGTCGGTTCTGGATAGCGATCCCGTGGCTTGCTTAAGCAGAAAGCTGTTGTTGATGTAGTCGTAACGGGCCTGGGCGAAATCCCGCTTGGCGCGGTAGAGGTTGCGCTGGGTAGTGAGCACGTCCACCATGGTCCGGGTCCCTACCCGCAAACCGGCTTCGGCCGCATCGAGCGCGGCTTTCGAGGACGATACGGCTGCGCCCAATGCGTGGACCTGACTGATGGAGAAACCGATTCCGTCGTAGGCATCCTGGACCTGCCGGTCGACCCCGCGTCGCTGCTTGTCGACGTTCTCTTTCGCCGCCGCGAACTGGTCGCGCGCCTGCCGTACCCGCGAACTCGTCCCGCCCCCCTGGAAAATCGGCACATTCAGTTGCACCCCGATGGTTTGAGAATTGGCCACCAGACCCGCTGGACGATCGGTATCGGCGATGCCGACATTGCCAACCAGATCCAGGGTCGGCAAATGCCCTGAGAATTGGAGATCAATGGTTTTACGGGCGATTTCAGCGCGATTTTCCGCCGCGATGATGGCCAGATTGTGTTGCTGGGCCAGTTCGCTCCATTCCTTCTGGCCTGCGGGCGTCGGCTCGTGCAGCGGTAGTTCCTCGCGCAAGGGATTGAGTTCGATGTCGCTCTTGCCGATGATTTCACGAAGTGCCGCTTTGGCGACATTGAGGGTACGCTTGGCGGCGATCTCCCCGGCCAGGGATAGGTCGTAGCCCGCTTGCGCTTCGCGCAAATCCGTTATCGCCGCCGTGCCGACTTCGAAGCGCTTCTTGATCTGCTGCAATTGCCGTTCGAGCGCCTGCCTCTCTGAATTGGCGAACTCGAGATTGTCTCTTGCCGACAAGACTCCGAAATAAGCCTTGCTGGTTCGCACGAACAGATCTTGTTGTTCCGCGGCGTATTCGGCTTCGGCCTGAGCAAGCTGGTTGTCCGCTTGACTGAGTTGTACCCAATATTCGTGATGGTAGATGGGTTGAGAGAGTTTCAGGTAGACGCTGGAGTCCCAGAAGTTCTGCACACCGACCTGGGCGTTGGTGAAGGTGTTCGTGGTATCGAAGCGGTTTTGATTCAGTGTGCCGACGATGGCCAAAGTCGGAAGCAGGCGGGCGAGACTCTGGGGCCTCGCTTCCTGGATGGCATTACGTGACGCCTCCGCCTCATGTATCTGGGGATCCTCTTGCAGAGCAAGGTCGTAAATCTGCAGTAAATCGTCCGCATGGGCTTGAGTGATCCATTGCACGAAGCAGAAACAGAGTAGGATTTTTTTTGTCATTTTCCTTGGTCACATCCGGTTATCTATCGATTAGGGTACGGAGCCCACGCGTGAATTCGACAGCCCATGCCCGGCTCCCGACCAAGCAGGCCTTGGGGTGAACCGCACCGCGCAAAGCGTGATCGCCACCGGTTCGCCGAGACGGCTTGGTATTCCGCGGGCGATTGTATTAAGACTCGCTGTACGGTGCACATCGGGAATGCGTACCGGCTCTCCTTGGTAAGGCTTGGCCCGGCGTTCCGGTTCTAGGCTTACAGTGCCGGCCGTCGTTCCAGGGCCCAGGTCAGTAAAACGAAGCTCAGCAGCAGTGCGTTACGCGCCAGCAGATCGCCCACGCGGCCAAGATCTGGTAAATGGGTGGCCGCGAACCAGATGGCCAGAACCAGCAGGGGATAGCCCAGCAGGCGCTTGAGATCGTAAGGCACGGGATAGTATTTCCGCCCCAGCAGCCAGGACAGCGCCGCCATGCTCGCATAGCAAGCCAGCGTCGCCCAGGCCGCGCCGCGGTAGCCGTACGCGGGTATCCACCAGAGGTTCAAGGCCAGCGTCGCGGCCGCGCCCCAAAACGTCAGCCAGGCGCCGAAGCGGGTCTGTTCGGTGAGCTTGTACCAGATCGACAGGTTGAAATAGACGCCCAGACACAGGTTGGCCATCAGCAGGATGGGCGCGATGTCCAGGCCGACGCGGTAGCGCGCGCCGATGAAGTATTGTATCCAGGCCATGTTCATCATCACCGCGAGAAACAGAAAGGCGCAGGCGATGACGAACCAGCGCATGACCAGGGCGTAAAGCTGTCGGGCGTCTTGTTGGCGGTAATGGGCGAAGAAGAACGGCTCGGCGGCGTAGCGGAAAGCCTGGATGAAAATAGTCATGAGGATGGCCACCTTGTAGCAGGCGCCATAGATGCCCAACTGCTCCATGGCACTGTCGGCCGGCAGCAGATATTTGATCAGCACGCGATCCAGGGTTTCGTTGACCATGCCGGCGAGCCCCGTCAGCAACAGGGGCAAGGCATACCGCAGCATGGCCCGCCAGAGGCTCAGGCTGGGCCAGGCGCGCGCGGCCAGGTATTCCGGCAACAGGCATAAGCCTGTCGCCACGCTGGCGATCAGATTGGCGACGAACACATAGCCTATGCCTATCGCCGGGTCGTACCAGTCCCCTACCCGCGCCAGCCAGCCGGCCTGGCCGCTGTCGTGCGCCCATTTGGCCAGGCCGATGAAAAACAGATTGCCGGCGATGTTGACCAGGATGTTGAAGGTCTTGAGGAGAGCGAAGCGCGCGCCGCGCTGCTGTTCGCGCAGCTTCGCGAAAGGAATCGCGCAAAAGGCGTCCAGCACCAGGATCCAGCCCAGCCAGATTACCCAGTCGGCCCGGCCGGGATAACGCAGGAGTTCCGCCAGTTCATCCGCCTGTGCAAGCACCGCGGCGAGAAACAGGAATCCGGTCCCCGCCAATGATATGAGCGCCGTGCTGTAAACCCGGGCCTTGTCCGGCCGTTTGGCCGAAAAATTGAACAACGCCGTTTCCATGCCGTAGGTCAGCACCACGTTGAGGAAGGAGGCGTAGGCGTAGAACTCGGTGAGCACCCCGAAATCGCGGGGGTCGGCGAACTGGTAGGTGTAAAGCGGTACCAGCAGATAATTCAACAGCCGCCCGACGATGGTGCTGAGGCCATAGAGGGCGGTCTGGCCGGCGAGTTTCTTAAGCGGATTCATGCGTGAAATAGACCGCCTGTCCCGGACGGCGCACCGATTTATAAGCGTTATTTCGTTGCGGCTGCGCTCAACGGGCGGCCAGGGTTCCCTGATAGCGCTGCTTCACGGCCTGAGCCAAGTGGTGCACGGCCATCGCGTAATGGGTGGAATGGTTGTAGCGGGTGATGACGTAAAAGTTTTGTTGGCCCAACCAGTATTCGTCACCGCCGTCCGCTCGCAGCAGCAGCAATCTCAGCGGCTCTCCGGGCACGGTGGGTTCGCTGGGCCGTATGCCGTAAGACGCCAACTGATCGGCGGAATACTGAGCGTCGAACCCGGTCTCCAGCTGGCCCGCCGGCCGGGCCTGCGTCTTGGCGACAACAGCCTCGCCGCGTCGCCAGCCGTGCTCGGCGAAATAATGCGCCACGCAGCCGATGGCATCTTCGGGATCCCACAAATTGCGCCGGCCGTCGCCGTCGAAATCCACCGCCCACTGGAGGAAACTGCCGGGCATGAACTGGCCCAAGCCCATGGCGCCGGCGAAGGAACCGACCGGCTGGGCCGGATCGATGCGCTCGTCGCGGCTCATGAGCAGGAAGTTCTCCAGCTCCTCGGCGAAATAATCCGCCCGGCGCGGATAGTCGAACGCCAGCGTGGTGAGCGCATCGAGGATGCGGTGATTACCGACGTTGCGGCCGTACTGGGTTTCCACGCCTATGATGGCGACGATGTATTCCGGCGGCACGCCATAGGCCGAGGCGGCCTGTTGCAGCGCGGCGGAATGCCCGCGCCAGAACGCCGCGCCGCCGGCGATATGTTGCTCGGTGAGAAACTTGGCGCGGTAGCGCGACCAGGCTCCCGGTTTCGGCTGGGTTCCGCTGGGCGCGGACTGCGCGTTCATGTAGTTGATCGTCCACTGCTTGCGCTTGGCCTGGGACAACACGCCCTGGAGATATTCGCGGGGAAAGCCGTGTTTGCTGGCCATTTTCTGCACGAATGCGTCGACCGCGGGATAGCCGGCATAGTCGCCGCTCACTTTCGCCGCCGAATAGCGGCCCGGCAAGGCCCCCGGCGGCACCGGATAAGCCCCGGATTGATCCGGCTGCGCGCCGGCGGCGCCGAGAGGACGATCCGGATGGGCGCGCTTGGGCGTCGGCGCGCAGGCGACCAGGAAAATCGACAACAGGACGACGAATAGGGCTCTATACATGGCAAGCTCTCGGTTTCAGGCTCAGACGCCGATTTGCCGTATGGCGTGAACGACCTCCGCGGCCTGGCGATTTTCGCGCACATCGTGGACGCGGAACAGTCTCACGCCGGCCGCAGCGCCCAGGGCCGTGGTGGCGACGGTGGCGCCGACCAGGCGTTGCGGGTCGGTCTCGTGGCAAACCGCGCCCATGAAACGTTTGCGGCTGGTCCCCAGCAGGACGGAATACCCGGTCGCAACGAAGCGGGACAGATGGGCCAACAGCGTCAGATTGTCTTCGCGCCGTTTGCCGAAACCGATGCCGGGGTCGAGGAGGATGTGCTCGGACGGCACGCCAGCGGCGCGGGCGGCTGCAGCCCGCTCCAGCAGGAAAGCCAGCACCTCGTCGACGACGCTCCCGTACACCGGGGCGTCCTGCATGGTTTTCGGACTGCCCTGCATGTGCATCAGGACGATGGGCGCGCCGCGCCGGGCGGCCAGGGCCAGGATGGCGGGGTCGTCGCGCCCCGCGCTGATGTCGTTGATGAAGTCGGCCCCGGCCTCCAAAGCCGCCTCGGCGACGCCGGCCCGGGTGGTGTCGATACTGATAAGCAGGCCTTTCGGCAAGCTGGCCCGCAAGGCGGCGATCACCGGAACGACGCGCAATATCTGATCTTCGGCGGCGACCGGATCGGATCCCGGCCGGGTGGACTCGCCGCCCACATCGATGATATCGGCCCCTTCCTCGACCATGTGCCGGGCATGCTCCAAGGCCGCCGCGGGATCGACGAACAGGCCGCCGTCGGAAAAGCTGTCCGGGGTCGCGTTGAGTATGCCCATGATGAGCGGCCGGCCCGGTTCGAACAGCTTGCCCAGGCGGCTCATCGCGGCTTCCCGTGGCGGGGCGGACGCGGCCGACCGGCGGCAGGTTCGCGCCTCGGCGCCTTCAGGTCGACCTGTGCCATCAAGGCCTCCAGTTCGTCGGCCGGCAGTTCCGCCCATACGCCGGCCTTGAGCCGGGGCGGCAGGGCGATGGAGCCGAAGCGTACACGGATCAAGCGGCTGACAACGACGCCCTGGGACTCCCACAAGCGCCGGACGATGCGATTGCGGCCTTCCTTCATGGTCACGTGATACCAGCGGTTGGCGCCCTCGCCGCCTGCTTCGACCAGCGTCTCGAAACGCGCGCGGCCGTCCTCCAGTTCGACTCCCTGGCGCAAGCGCTCCAGCGTTTCTTCGCTGATCCGTCCCAGCACGCGCACGGCGTATTCACGCTCGATCTCCCGCGAAGGATGCATGAGCCGGTTGGCCAGTTCACCGTTGTTGGTGACGAGCAGCAGGCCTTGGGTGTTGATATCCAGCCGTCCGACGGCGATCCAGCGGCCGAATTCCAATCGCGGCAACTGGGTGAAGACGACCGGTCGCCCTTCCGGATCGCGGCGGCTGACCAACTCGCCTATCGGCTTGTGGTAAAGGAGCACACGGGTCGGAGCGTTGATCCGCTTGTCCAGGTTGATGGGGCGTCCGCGCACGACCAGACGGTCGCCCGGTTTCCAGCGATCGCCCAGCTTGGCCGGCTGACCGTTGAGCTGAACCTCGCCGCCGGCGATCCATGCTTCGATCTCGCGCCGCGAACCCAGGGCCGCGCGGGCTAGCACCTTCTGGATGCGCTCGCCGACCTCGCTGAATTCGGCCGCCGCCTCGGTTTGCGGGCGCGAGTCAGGTGTCGGCCGACTCGGCCGGTTCGGAGGATTCTTCGGGCGCGCCGAACTCGGGCGCGGGTGTTTCGGATGGCTCATGGATTTCCAAAGTGGGAACGGGTTCGGGTAGCTCAGGTTCGGCGGCCTGCGCCAGGCGGTCGATGAAGGTCTGCAGAGGAGGCAGATCGTCCAGGCTCCTGAGGTTGAAGTAATCGAGGAAGTTGCGGTTGGTGGCGTACAGACCGGGCCGGCCGGGCACCTCCTTGTGGCCGACCACCTGGATCCAGTCGCGTTCCTGCAAGGTCTTGATGATCTGGGTAGACACCGCGACGCCGCGGATGTCCTCGATCTCGCCGCGCGTGACGGGCTGCCGGTAGGCGATGATGGCCAGGGTCTCCAGGAAGGCCTTGGAATAACGGCCCGGCCGCTCCTCGAACAATCGGGAAATCCAGGGTGAATAGGCCGTACGCACCTGGAAACGGTAGCCCGAGGCGACTTCCCTGAGCTCCAGCGGACGTTGGGCATAATCGCCGCCGAGTTCCGACAGCGCCCGGCGCAATTCCGCCGTTTCCGGCCGCTCGGCTTCGTCGAACAGGGCTTGCAACTGGGCCAGGCTCAACGGCCGGGCGGCGGCGAACAGCGCGGCTTCGAGGATGTTTTTCAGAACCATCTCAGTCGCCCGCCACGCGCAAGGGTTTGATGTGCAGATCACCCAACGGTTCGTCCTGGACGATCTCGATCAGCCTCTCCTTGCTCAATTCCAATATGGCCAGCAGCGAGACCAGGGCGCCCTGCCGTCCTTCGCGGCGCAGGAACAAATCCTGGAAGGCGGCGAACGGCCGGCTGCGCAGCTTTTCCAGCACCTGGCTCATGCGTTCTCGCACCGACAGCGGTTCCATCACGATCTTGTGATGGGTGCTGCGTTCGGCGCGCCGCAAGACGTCTTCGAAAGCCAGCAGCAGCTCCTTCAGGTCGACCTCTGGATAGATCTTGCGCACCTCGATGGCACTCACGTCCACGCCGCCGAGTTCGTAGAAATCGCGCTCCGCGCGCGGCAGACGGTCCAAGCCCTCGGCCGCCGCCTTGTAGCGCTCGTATTCCTGCAGGCGCCGGACCAGCTCCGCGCGGGGATCTTCTTCCACGGCCTCCTCGCTGGCCGGGCGCGGCAACAGCATGCGCGACTTGATCTCGGCCAGGATGGCCGCCATCAGCAGGTATTCCGCCGCCAGTTCCATGCGCAGCTCGCTCATCATGTCGATGTAACCGATGTACTGCTTGGTGATGGCCGCGATGGGGATGTCGAGGATATCGAAATTCTGCCGGCGTATCAGATAGAGCAGCAGATCCAGCGGTCCCTCGAAGGTTTCCAGGAAAACTTCGAGCGCATCGGGGGGGATGTACAAATCCTCCGGCAGTGCGGTGTAAGGCGAGCCGTGTACGAGCGCGATGGGGGCCGGGGTCGGGAGGTCGATGACCTGTTCGTTCATCGCGCGATTCAAATCCCGGCGATGCCGTACAGGATCTTCTGCATCAACATCAAGGGCAGGCCCAGGATGTTGGAGAGCAAGCCGGTGGCGATCAGCACCAGCAGGATAAAAAATCCGTAGGGTTCCAACTTGCCGAATTTGTATCCCAGACGCGGCGGCAGCAGGCCCAGCGCGATGCGCCCGCCGTCCAGCGGAGGAATCGGTAGCAGGTTGAGCAGCATAAGTAACAGGTTGATAGAAATGCCTCCCGAACCCATGAGTTCGAAGAATTCGATGCCGATTACATGGGCGAGCCGTACGATAAGCGCCCATGCCAAGGCCATCAGCAGATTCGCGGCGGGGCCCGCCACGGCCACCAGGACCATGTCGCGGCGCGGTTTGCGCAGGCGGCCGAAATCCACCGGCACGGGCTTGGCCCAGCCGAAGATGATTCCTCCCACGGCATACAACACGCCCGGGACCAGCAGGGTACCGATAGGGTCGATATGATGCAGCGGGTTGAGCGACAGCCTGCCCATTTTTTCCGCGGTGCGATCGCCCAGCATCTTGGCCACCCAGCCGTGGGCCACTTCGTGTAGGGTTATGGCAAATAGTACCGGCAAGATCATGACGGTGAAACCTTGAACCAGAGTCAATTTTTCCATTGAGAAAATACCGGTGGTTTTTAGCGTAAGAAATGAACTTCGCCCTTGCCCTGCCGTATCAGTTCGGGCACGTCCTCGGTGAGGCCGATCACGGTACTGTACTCGGCGGGCACGACATCGGCATCCACGATCAGGTCGACCTCATTATCCAATCGCTCCCGTATGTCGTAAGGATCGGACAAGGCGTCTTCGTCGCCGGGCAGTAGCAAGGTGGAGCTGAACAGCGGTTCGCCGAGTTCGGCCACCAAAGCCTGGGTGATGGCGTGATCGGGCAGCCTGATCCCTATCGTCTTGCGCTTGGGATGCTGCAGGCGCTTGGGCGTCTCGCGGGTGGCCTTGAGTATGAAGGTGTAGGGGCCCGGCGTGAGCGACTTGATCAGCCTGAACGCCTCGTTGCCGATCTTGGCGAAAGCCGCGGCCTGGGAAAGATCGTGGCAAATGATCGTGAAATTATGGCTCTCCTCCAACTGCCGTATGCGGCGTATCCGATCCGATGCATCCTTGCTGTCCAGGCGGCAACCAAATGCGTAACACGTGTCGGTGGGATAAACGATCAGACCGCCGCCACGGACCACGTCCGCCGCGCGCTGTATCAATCGGGGCTGGGGAGTCTTGGGGTGTATGGAGACGAATTGAACCATCGGCACAGTTTACTACGAATCGAGCGCCGACTGGGTGCACGAAAACTCGGGGGCTTACAAAACTTAGCCGGCAACACTTGCAAGTTCGACGCAGCTCCCGTATAGTGAGCGGACTTTGCTGCCTGAGCCAAGTGTCACGGGCGCAATAACGGTTATTATGGCGAGTCGAGTTGGTCCCCTCGCAATGATACGCTGTGAACCCCGCCAGGCCCGGAAGGGAGCAACGGTAGCAGCGGACTCGTGTGCCGGGGTGCGGCTTTCCCGACTTGCCACCCTATCTCTCCTCGCACTCCACTCCCAAGGCTGAGCATGGCCTATCAGGCGCTGGCCCGCAAATGGCGGCCGCGTAAGTTCAGCGAAGTCGTCGGTCAAGAGCACGTCGTCAGGGCGCTAACCCATGCGCTCGAATTCGACCGCATGCACCATGCCTATTTGTTCACCGGCACGCGCGGCGTGGGCAAGACCACTCTCGCCCGCATCCTGGCCAAGGCCATCAATTGCGAATCGCGTCAAGGCTTCGATCCCTGCGGTGAGTGTCTCATCTGCCGGGAAGTGGACGAAGGCCGCTTCGTCGACCTGATCGAGGTGGACGCAGCATCCCGCACCAAGGTGGAAGACACGCGCGACCTGCTGGAAAACGTGCAATACGCGCCGGCTCAGGGACGCTTCAAGATCTACCTCATCGACGAAGTCCACATGCTCTCCGGGCACAGCTTCAACGCTTTATTGAAGACCCTGGAAGAGCCGCCTCCGCACGTCAAGTTCCTGCTGGCCACCACCGACCCGCAGAAGATTCCCGTCACGGTGCTCTCGCGCTGCTTGCAGTTCAATCTGAAACGGCTGACGCCCGATCAGATCCGCGCGCAGATGGAAACCATCCTGCGCCAGGAACAGATCGAATACGATCAAAACGCCATCCGTTCGCTCGCGCGTGCGGCCGACGGCAGCATGCGCGACGGACTGAGCCTGCTGGATCAGGCCATCGTGCACGGCGGCGGACGCTTGGACGATGCCCAGGTTGGCTCCATGCTGGGCACCGTCTCGCGCAAGCCGGTCTTCGACCTTCTAACCGCCCTTTCCGAGCGCGACGGCGGGACGCTGTTGGCCCGGGTAGCCGAACTGTCCGAACACGCGCCGAATTACGCCGACGTGCTCCAGCAGTTCCTGATCGTGCTGCATCACATCGCGCTGGCCCAGCAGGTACCCGAAACCCTCCGCCACGACGAAGATGCGGACCGTCTGTCGGCCCTGGCCAGTCAGTTGGATCCCGAAGACGTGCAGCTCTTCTACCAGATCGGCCTGATCGGCCAGCGTGACCTCCCGCTGGCGCCGGAGCCGCGCGGCGGATTCGAAATGGTATTGCTGCGTATGCTGGCCTTCCGTCCCACCGGACCGGGCTCGGAAGACAGGCCGGTTACGCCGCCAAGTCCGGTCAAGGCCACCCACCCGACCCCGGAAGCCCGGCCGCCCGCACAGTCCGGTCCAGTGGCCGGCCTACAGTCGGTCAAAGCCAGTTTGGGTCTTTCCAATACCCCGCGCGGATCGACGCCGCAAACCGACGCGCCCGTCGCCCGCAAAGAAAAAATCGAAGCAGCCCCGTCGATAGTGCCGGAACGCACCTTGGATATCGTCGCGGCCGAACGCGTATCGCCATCTGGCGGAGCTGCCGATCGTTCCGAGATGACACAGCCCCAACCGATCGAAGCGGCGAATCAGGCGGCAGACAGCGAATCCGCCCCGCCCTGCCCTGCCGTCACGCCCGAATCGGCAATGGCTAAGCCTGGGACCGATTGGACGGATCTGATCCGTGCCTTGGGGCTGGCCGGTCCAGCCCTGCAACTGGCGCGCAATTGCGTGCTGCTGGCCATCGAGGAGTCCCGTGTGGTGCTGGCGCTCGACCCGGCCTACGCGCAGATACGCACCTCACAAACCGAAGCGCGCCTGGAAAATTCCCTGCAGACTCATTTCGGCCGTCCGCTAAAGCTGCAATTCCAGCTGGAGACACCCCGCCAGGAAACACCGGCTTTGCAACTCCAGCGCGAACGGGAGGAACGCCAGCGTGCGGCCGAGCGGGAGATCGAACACGATCCCAATGTCATCGCCATCAAGGAGCGCTTCGAGGCACGCATCGTGCCCGGCTCCATCAAACCCATCGATTAACGGAGACCGTCATGAAAAACCCCATCGCCGCGCTGATGCAGCAAGCCCAGCAAATGCAGGAAAACCTCAAAAAGGCCCAGGAAGAGCTGGCCGCCCTGGAAATCCAGGGGGAATCCGGCGGCGGGCTGGTCAAGATCGTACTAAATGGCAAGCGCGAAGCACTGAAGGTCAGCATCGACGACAGCCTGCTGAAGGAAGACCGCGACATGCTGGAAGATCTGGTTGCCGCCGCCATCAACGACGCCGTGCGCAAGGTTGCCAAGATCAAGCAGGAAAAGATGTCCGGCCTCACCGGAGGCATCGACTTGCCGGCCGGCTTCAAGATGCCGTTCTGATCCGTCATGCGGCAAACCGGGAAACTCGCCCAGTTGATGCAGGCGCTGCGTTGCCTGCCGGGCGTCGGCCCAAAATCGGCTCAGCGCATGAGCTTCCACCTCTTGCAGCGCGACCGCCAAGGCGCGCGCGTCCTCGCCGAGTCCTTGCTGGCGGCGCTGGACAGCATCGGCCATTGCCGTAACTGCCGCACCCTGACCGAAGGCGAGATATGTCCCGTCTGCGCCAGTCCCAGCCGGGACGACACCCTGCTCTGTGTCGTCGAGTCGCCGGCCGAAGTCTACGCCATCGACCAGTCCACCGGCTTCAAGGGCCGGTATTTTGTCCTCAACGGCCGCCTCTCGCCACTGGATGGCATAGGCCCCGCCGAGCTGGGGCTGGATGTCTTGGAAAAACGCCTGGGTGCCGGGGTCGTTAAAGAGCTCATCCTCGCGACCAACACCACCGTGGAAGGCGAGGCCACCGCCCACTATCTCCACGAAATGGCGCGGGCCTATGGTGTGCGCGCCACGCGCATCGCGCACGGCGTTCCCTTCGGCGGCGAACTGGAATATGTGGACGGAACGACGCTGGCCCACGCGTTCAACGGTCGCCAGGACTTTTAGCGGCGCTCCGCCCGAGTGCCCGCAACGATGCGTATGCTTGACTGCCGCCCCGGTTCCGGACTAAAACGCCCGACCAAATCCCGCGCTCGACGCGTCCATACCGGAGATCGGCGATGATCGAAAGCCTGCTGGACACAATCAACCTCTTCTTGCTGCAACATCCGCATCTGTTGCACGTCATGCATACCCTGTTCTGGATCAAATACTGGCTGTTGCTGGCTATCGTCGGATTATTCGTTTATCTCGTTTATACCAATGACGAACATAAATTCGGCGCCACGTCGGGCGAAATCGATCCGGCCAGCGAATCCATCTTCCTGGCCTGAAGCAGTGGCTTCAGAAACCGCCCCGACCACGCCCCACTTCGAGGAACACACCCCATGACCGACTGCCTGTTCTGCAAGATGGTCGCCGGCGAGATCAAGCCGGACGTCGTCTACGAGAACGACCATGTGCTGGCCTTTCGCGACATCCGCCCGCAAGCGCCGACCCATGTCCTCATCATTCCCAAGATACACATCGCGACCCTGGACGAGCTCAAGCCCGAAGACGCGGCCCTGGCCGGCGAACTGCTGTTGTCTGTCCCGCTGATCGCGCGGCAGGAGAATCTGGCCGAGGGTTATCGCACCGTGATCAATTGCCGTGCGCACGGCGGGCAGGAGGTCTATCACGTGCACATCCATCTGCTCGGTGGCAGGCGCCTGAGCTGGCCGCCCGGCTAAGCTCCGCCCAGACGAAAAAGCCCGCTTGATGCGGGCCTTTTAGCGCAGCATCGAAATTTCTACAGATAGTTGAACAAGGACAGCTTCTGCACCTTGGCATACGACTGTTGCGCCGCCTGCAAGGCCGTGCTCTGCAGGTTGTAGCGGCTGATGGCTTCCGAATAGTCCAGATCCCTCGCGGTCGATAGATAGCCTTTCTCGTCGGCGACGAATTTGACCTGCAGGTCCTCCTGACTGTCCAGGGCGCTCAGCCGGGCGCCTATGGTGACCCGTACATCCTCCACCTTGGTGATCGCCCGCTGGATGCGCTCGATGTCCATGGGGTCGGGGGTATTGTTGGCCATGTTCTCGGCAAAGTTGAACACCACATTGAGGATATTGGGCTCGGGCACGGTGGGCGGCGTCGCGGCGGGATTGTTCCAGGGGCGGGTAATACTGGCCGGAACGGAGGGCGGCCAAACCGTCACCGGCGGCACCGTGGGCGTCGCGGCGGTGTTGATTTCGAAGGCGGCGTCGCCGGGATCGCTATCCTTCATGGTGAAATTGGGACCTATCCGGGTGGCGTGCTGATTGCCGTCGCCGCGATAGATGTAGCTGCCTTGCGTGGCGCTGCCGGCAGTGGCGTCCAGGGAAAACGGTTCGGTGGTGGAAACGAATCCGCCGAACATGAACTCGCCGCTGTCGTTCTTGGCATTCATCAAATCCTTGAGCTGTTCCAGCAATTGCCGGGCCTCCACTTCGATGGAACGCCGGTCGCTGGCGTTCAAGCTGTCGTTGGCGCCGCGGATGGCGAGCTCGTTGAGCCTGTGCAAGGTGTTGCCGACCCCGTCCAGAGCCCCCTCCTCCTGAGACAAGCGGGAGCGTGCCATGGTCACATTGGTCTTATATTGTTCGGTCTGGGCGATGGAGTCCTGCAGCACCAGTGCGCGTACCATGGCCGGCGGATCGTCGGACGGGGTTTCCACCCGCAGGCCCGACGCCATTTGAGCCTGGCTCTTGGCCATCTTAGCCTGTTGTTCCAGCATCGCGTTGACACTGATTTCCTGGGTGAACGGTGTCGAGATTCTCATGGCTAACTCAATACGCCGAGCAGCGTGTCGAAAGTGGTGCGGGCCGTGGCGACGGTTTGCGCCGCCGCCTGGTAGGCCTGCTGAAACTGGATCAGGTTGGCGGCCTCTTCGTCCAGATTGACGCCGGCCTGGGATTCCCGCCGTTGCCGCGCGTTGTCGAGCAGATTCTTTTGCGCCGTGACATTGATTTCGGCCGTCTTGGCCAGGGTGCCGATTTCACCGACGATGCCGTTATAAGCCTCCTGGTAGCTAGCTCGCCCGTTCAGCAGCAGTTTGGCGTTTTGCAGATCGAGCAGCGCCAGCGCATTGCCGTTGTCGCTCAAGGCCGGGCCGTGCGGCGGCGGCGTAGCCGGCGTGGCCGTCGAGTTCCTGGCGGCGGCGACCATGCTGGGATCGCTCAGTCCGGGATCGAGGGCGATATCGCTCGCCGCATGGCGGGTGGGTAGCACGAGGAAGGTATCGCCCACGGCGGCCCCGGTCACGTCGAATTGAACGCCTTCGTGCGTGATCACCGGATAGCCCGCCGTGGTCGCCGCAGGAAAGTCGGTTGCGGTCCGCGTATGCAGGTTGGTGATGCGCGTACCGGTCGCCGTGATATCGACCTGATAATCGTCGCCGGTCATCGTGTTGAAATTGCCGTAGGTGGCGAACGTAGCCGGGATGGGGGACAGCGTATTGGTCGCCTTACCCATGACGGTCACCGTGGGCTCCTTGAAAAACGCGATGCCGGTGTTGCCGTTGAGGTCGTAACCCAGTTTGTGCTGGTCGTTGAACTGAGTCGCGAGGCTGGCCGCCAGCCGGCCGAAATCGTTCTGGGCCTTGTCGAGCACCTGGTCGACGAAATTCCGATAACCCCCGAGTTGGCCGCCGGTCAACTGGTCGGTCACGACGGCATAACGGCTGGCACCGGGCGCGTAGAGCGCGATGTCCGTATCGGCGCCCACATAGGCCGAATCCAGCACTTTCAGACTGGCGGAGCGGACGCCCATCACCAGGGACTGGCCGGAGCCGATGAAGACGTTGATCGAGCCGTCGTCCTGTTCGAGCACCTGGATATCGACCTGCTTGGCCAGATCGTTCAGCAGCTTGTCGCGTTGATCGAGCAAATCGTTGGGCGGATCGCCGCTCAGGAGGCCGGGCGAGGTGGTGATCTTCTCGTTCAGCGACGCGATGTTGGAAGCGAGCGAGTTGACCTGGTCGATGCTGGTGCTGAGATTCTGGCTCGCCTGCTTGCGCAGGTCGTCGAAGGTCTGGTTGATCGTGTTGAAACGGTTCACCAGGGTTTCCGCCGAGGTCATCAGCACCCGGCGCACCGGTGTGGATGTCGGTTCGTTGACCACGCCGTTCAGCCCGCTGAAGAAACCCTGCAAAGCCGGCGAGAGACTGGCATCGCTGTCGGCGATGAAGCTGTCGATCTGGCTGACCAGATTGTGATAGGCATCCAACTCGCCCCAGGCCGAGGTGCTCGACCGCACCTGCTCGTTGACGAAGCGGTCGTAACTGCGGGTGATGGCCTGGACGTTGACGCCCGTGCCCAGATAACCGATCGATCCGCCGTATTGCGGGGTCGACGCCGCCAGTTCGGCGCGCTGGCGGCTGTAGCCTTCGGTATTGACGTTGGTGATATTGTGGCTGGTCGTGGCCATGGCCCTTTGCATGGCCAACAGCCCCGAGGTCGCGATGCCTAATAGTCCACTGGACATGATGATTAACCTCTCGACCCTGCTACGAATTTATCGGCGCTATGGCGTTCGGGTGTAGCGATTCAGGTGACATCGAGCCCCTCGAAGGCCTCGTGGCCGTGATAAATCGACAAGACCTTGCGGGCATAGGACGGATCGGTCGCGTAGCCCGCTTTTTGCAAACCCGCGATGAAGCGCTCGGGATTGTCCGTGTTCTGCAAGGCGTCGGCATAGCGCGGATTGGCGCGCAGGAAATGGACGTAGTCGCGGAAACTGTCGGCATAACTGTCGTAGGAGCGGAAGGCCGCACGGGTCTTCGTCGCGGCTCCGCCTTCGTATTCCAGGGTGGTGTTGGCGATGCTCTGCCCTACCCAGCTGCGATCGGCCTTGATGCCGAACAGATTGTGGCTGCTCTGCCCATCGGCGGTACGCGGCAGGGATTTGCCCCAGCCGGATTCCAATGCCGCCTGGGCCAGCAGCATCTTGGGGTCGACGCCCAATTCGGCCGCCGCCCGTTGTGCCTCCGGCCACAAGGTGGCGACGAAATCTTCCGGTCCGTCGAAGCCGGCCTTGCCGTCGTTCGCCACCGACGCGACCCGCACAGGGCTGGCCGGCGACGCCGACGTGAGCCTGTCGATCAGCTTCACCGCCTGCGCGTGTTCCTCGTTCAGGTGGGAAGCGCCACTTCGGATCGCAGGCAAGGCCTCGCGGCGGTAATCGACCACGGTCTTGCCGGTCAATGCCGTTCCATCCTTGCCCGGCTGGCCACCGAGTTGGCGTACCAGCATGTCGGAAAAGCCCAGCTTGGAGTGCTTGCTCAATTCCAGCCCCAGTTGCTGGTCGTACATATCGCGGTAGGCCTTGGTTTGCTCCGTATTCATCAAGGTCGATTCCTGGGTGGCCTGTCGCATGCTCTTCAACGCCATCTGAACGAAGACCGATTCGAATTGACGCGCCGCTTCGCGCAAAGCCTGGGGCGAGTTTTCCTTCGCTTGGCCGCGCAATTTGGCGAGCCCGGAAAAGTCGCTGTAGACGTCGGCGGTGCCGCTAGCCTTGATCATGACGGCTCTCCTAGATCACGATGAGTTCGGCGCGCAAGGCGCCGGCGCTCTTGAGGGCTTCGAGTATGGCCACCAGGTCGCTGGGCGCCGCGCCCACCTTGTTGACTGCGTTGACGATCTCGTCCAGCGTCACGCCGGGGTTGAACACGAAAGCCCGATTGGCCTCTTCCTGCACATTGATGTCGGACTTGGGCGTCACCACCGTCTGGCCTCCGGCGAACGGGCCGGGCTGGCTGACCTGCGGGCGTTCGGTGATGGTGACGGTCAGATTGCCGTGCGAAACCGCCGCCGGCTGCACCCGGACATGGTTGCTGATGACCACCGTGCCGGTACGCGAATTGACGACGACCTTGGCGGCCGCATCGCCCGGACTGACGTTCAGGTTTTCCACCATGGAGGCGAAAGACACCCGTTGGGCCGGATCGCGCGGCGCCGCCACCTGCACCGACGAGCCGTCTATCGGGCGCGCCGTGCCTTCGCCGTAGGCGCGGTTGATCGCGGCGGCGATCTGGTTGGCCGTGCTGAAATCGGGCGTATGCAGGTTCAGCACCATGGCCCCGCCCTGCGCGAATCCGGTCGGAACTTCCCGTTCCACCGTGGCGCCGTTGGGTATACGTCCTGAGCTCGGCACGTTGACGGTGATCTTGGAACCATCCTGCCCGGATGCGCTCAAGCCGCCCACCACCAGATTGCCCTGGGCGATGGCGTAGACCTGGCCGTCCGCGCCCTTCAGAGGCGTCATCAGCAGGCTGCCACCGCGCAGGCTCTTGGCATCGCCCAGGGAGCCGACGTTGACGTCTATGGTCTGCCCCGGCTTGGAGAACGCCGGCAGTTCCGCTTGCACCGAAACCACGGCAATGTTTTTCGACCTGAGATCGATGCCGGCCGGCAAGGTGATGCCCAATTGGTTCATCATGTTGCGCAGGGCCTGGCTGGTGAAGCGCGTTTTGTCCCCGGTATTGGTGAGGCCGACCACCAGGCCGTAACCGATGAGCTGGTTGCTGCGCACCCCGGCCACCTGGGTGAGATCCTTGATGCGCTCGGCCTGCGCGGCCGGTGCGACGATCGCGAGGGCCAGTAGTACGGAAGCCCAGCGTTGGTATCTTTGGATATTCATGGTCGGTCTCCTCAAGCGCGCGGCCATCAGAACGGGAATAGGAAACTGGTGAAGAAGCGCTGCAGCCAGCCCATGCGGTTGACATCCGCGACCACGCCTTCGCCGTTATAAATCATGGTGGCATCGGCCACCTTGGTGGACAGCACGGTGTTATTGGTATCGATATCGGCAGGCCGGACGATGCCCGACAGCTTGATGTATTCGTTACCCTGGTTGAGTCCCACCCGTTTCTCGCCGCGCACGCGCAGGTTGCCGTTGGGCAAGACCTCGACGACCGTGACGCTGATCACACCCTTGAGCGCGTTGCTCTGATTGGAGTCGCCCTTGCCTTCGAAATCGTGTTCCGACTCCAGGCTGGTTTTTACGTTATATCCGAGTATCTCGGCCGCTTCCTGCCCCATCAGCATGGGTGCCTTGACCGAAGTGGTGGCGCTGCGGTTGGCGCTGGTGTCGGCTTTCTTCTTGGCGTCGGTGGTTTCCACCAACTGCACGGTCAACAGGTCGCCGACCCGGCGGGCTTTGACGTCTTCGAACAGACGCATGTCCACACCGGGCTGGTAGATGCCGCCCGGATTCATCGGCGCCTGGGCCATTTCCACCGGCCGCACCGGCGCATAGGCCGGGTCGCGGGTGGGCGGCGGGTTCAGGAGCGAGGCGCAGCCGACCCATTGCGTGGCGACCAGAAAAAGCGGGATCAGGCGTTTCATGGCTACAACTCCTCAATTACAGGGTCTGGGTGGCGAAGCTCAGCATCTGATCGGCGGTTTCGATCGCCTTGGAGTTCATCTCGTAGGCGCGCTGGGTTTCGATCATGTTGACCAGCTCTTCCACCACGTTGACGTTGGAGGTTTCCAGCGAGCCCTGGGTGACCTTGCCGAAGCTGTCCAGGCCGGGCGTGCCTGTCAGGGGCGCTCCGCTGCTGGCGGACTCGCGGAAAAAGTTCTCGCCGACCGGCTCCAGCCCGCCCGGATTGGGAAAATCGGCCAGCTGGATGTCGCCGACCTGGACAGGGGTAGCGTTGCCCGGCTGGGTCACGGTCACCGTGCCGTCGCTGCCTATGGTGATGCTGCTGGCATCCTGCGGGATGGTGATGGCGGGCTCCAGCGGATAGCCGCCGTTGGTGACGATCTGGCCCGTCGCGTCCATCTTGAATGAACCATCGCGGCTGTAGGCGATATCGCCGTTGGGCATCAAAATCTGAAAGTAGCCGCGCCCGTTGATGGCGATGTCGAGGGAATTGCCGGACTGGACGATGTTGCCCTGGGTATGGATCTTCTGGGTCGCCACCGTGCGCACGCCGGTGCCTAGCTGCAGGCCCGAGGGCAATATGTTGTTCTGCGTCGCCTGCGCGCCGACCTGACGCACGTTCTGGTACAGCAGATCCTCGAACATCGGGCGCTCTTTCTTGAAACCCGTCGTGTTGACGTTCGCCAGGTTGTTGGAAATGATCTGCATGTGGGTCTGCTGGGCATCCAGGCCGGTCTTGGCGACCCAAAGGGATGGTGTGGTCATGGCGGTATCCTCACAAACGGCGGTGCCGGGCACCGCTGACTAACTCGAATTCTTAGGTTCAGCCCATGCGCATGAGCTGGGCGCTGGCCGCTTCGTTGTCTTCGACGGCCTTCATCATCTTGATCTGCATCTCGTAATGCCGCTGCAGCTCTATCATGCGGACCATTTCTTCCACCGAGCTCACGTTGCTGGTTTCCAAAACCCCGCTCGCCAGCTTCACATCGGGGTTGGCCGGAGCCGGCTGTCCGCTCGCCCGGCGCATCAGGCCGTCCAGGCCTTTTTCCAATTCGCTGCGGGGCGGGTTGACCAGCTTGAGCTGGTCCAACTGCGCCAGTCCCGCAGCGTTGGAGCCCTGCGGGATGATGCTGACCGTTCCGTCTATCCCGATGTCCACCTTGTCCGCCGGTGGTAGCGTGATAGGCCCGCCGGCGCCGATCACCGGCAGCCCCTGTCCATTCAGCAACCGTCCTTGTTCGTCGATATGCAATTCCCCTGCCCGCGTATAGGCCTCCGTGCCGTCCTTGGCCTGCACGGCGAACCAGCCTTCGCCATTGATGGCCATGTCAAGATTCCGTCCCGTGGTGACCTGCGGTCCCGCCGACAAATCGACACCGGTGCGCTCCGACATGGCGAATACCCGGCTCGGATGTCCGGGTCCGAACAAGGGCTGGCTGCGAAACTGCTCCAGGTCGGCCTTGAACGCGGTGGTGTTGACGTTGGCCAGATTGTTGGCGTTGGCGTTTTGGGCCAGGAGTATCTCCTTGGCCCCGCTCATGGCGACAAATAGACTGCGATCCATGGTTGTTACCTTTTCGAAATGGGGTATCGGCTATAAGGGCCGGGCGGACTTGCCGCGTTCCCCGGTACTCGTCGAACCGATACCCGGCTCAAGTTTCGTTTATTGGATCTGCATCAAGCTTCTGATCGTTTCATTCTCGGTGGAAATGGCCTTCGCATTGGCCTGGTAGGCCTGCTGGGCGATGATCAAATTCACCAGTTCCGCCGCCAGTTCCACGTTGGCGCTTTCCAGGGAGCTCGACGCGATATCGCCGAAGCCGCCGACTCCCGCGGATCCCTGTTTGGGCGCGCCCGAACTGGCCGTTTCCCCCCACTGGGTGTCGCCCAGCTTGGCCAGGCCTTGCGGGTTGTCGAAACGCACCAGCGCCACGCGCCCCAGGGGTTCGTTGGCGCCGTTGCTGAAACGGGCGAAGACGGTGCCGGAGTCGTCGATATCTATGCTGCTCAGCCGGCCGCTGGCCAAGCCGTCCTGTGTCAGCGCGCTGACCACGAAATCACTGCCGATCTGGGTGCTGTTGCCCAGATCCAGGCTGACCGTCATCGGATCCGCATTCGGTGCGATGGTCGTCGACGTATAGGCCAGCTTGCTTCCTCCCGTCGCCACGGCCGTGCCATTGATGCTTGCCAGATTGCCGGAAGTGTCGAAGGTCAAGGTGTCGCTGGGTGGCGGTCCGCCGGCGGAAGCCGCGGTCGTTACCTGGGTATCGTCGATGTAGCTGTAGACGGACCAGGAATTGACCACCGGGGGCGTCGCGGCGAGATCGTTTTTCGACACGAAATATTGCGAGAAGGTGTGCGCGTTGCCCAGGGAGTCGTAGACCGTTACCGATGTCCCGTGGGTATAAGTGTTCGGATCGACCACGCCGCTGACCGGACCCGAGAACGCCGTGGCCGGGGCTTCCTTACGGGCATCCAGGTTGAAACCCACGGAAACGGCCGTGGTCGCCTGCGGCTCCGACTGGCTGCTGTCGATCTGCAACGGCTGCAACTGCAGGGGATTGAAGCCATCCGCGACGGTGGAGCCCAGCGGCTGTTGTACCAGCAACGGCTGGCCGTTGTTGCTCACCACGTAGCCCTGGTTGTCGGTGTGGAACATGCCCGCCCGGGTATAGACACGCTCGGAGCTATTGATCACGCTGTCGCCCAGCACGAAGAAGCCTTCGCCGCTGACGGCAAGATCGAGCGTATTTCCCGTGCTTTGGATATTTCCCTGTTGAAACAATTGCGCGACGTTAGCCGTCGCCACGCCGGAGCCGACGGTGGTCTTGCCGCCGCCGCCTACGCTGGTCGCATATACATCGGCAAATTCGGCGCGCGACTTCTTGAATCCTGTCGTACCGGAATTGGCAATATTGTTGCCTATCGTATTCAGCATGGTGGATGCGGCGTTGAGACCGCTCAATGCAGTATTGAAACTCATGACACTCCTCCCAGATTACAAAACTTCGCGTATGTCCCCGAGACCGTGTCGGCCGAGAACGCCCAAATCGACCTCGATACCCTGGCTGCCTCCCAGCGTCACCGCTTCCACCGGCGTCCTGATATTGGTCTCCAAGGCCTGAGTCTTGCCGTCGAGCATCGCTTCCAGCGTCACGCTGTAAACGCCCGGTGCGGCCCGGCTCACGCCGTCGTCCTTCAAACCGTCCCATTCGAATGCCAGCCTGCCGGCCGCCTGGCTTCCCAAGTCCACGGTCCGCACCGTGACCCCGCTGGAATTTTTCACTCTCAGCGTCACGAGATCGGATTCCACGGGCAACACCGCGTGGCCGGAAACTCCCCCGTTGGCGCCGAGGACGCCCTTGGTCGAAGCGACGGCGACGTCCTTGCCGATCAACTGGGATGCCTGCAAAGCCTGGTTTTCCGTGACCGACGAGGAAAAGCTGTCGAACTTGCTGCCCAGAGACTGGATGCCGCTGACCATGCTGAATTGGGCCAACTGAGCGACGAAAGCCGCACCGTCCTGCGGATCCAGCGGGTTCTGGTTCTGCAGCTGGGTGGTCATCAGTTTCAGGAACGCATCCTGTCCCAGTTCGTTGCTTTTCTTGGTGGACTGGGCCGTTTGAGTCAGGCCCAGAGATTGCAAAGTGCTGATATCAACGGACATGGCCGCCTCCTAAAGCGTTATTGCCCCATGCGCAGGGTCTGCAACATGAGCTGCTTGGCCGTGTTGGCGACCTCCACGTTGTCCTGGTAGGCGCGCGATGCGGCGATCATGTTGGTCAGTTCTTCCACGGTATTGACGTTGGAACGAAAGATGTAGCCCTCCTCGTTGGCCAGCGGGTGATCCGGTGCATACTCCAGGTGCGGGGGGGCCTCGCTCTCGACCACACCTAGAACCTGCACCCCGGCGGCTCCAGCCCCCTGCTCTCCGCCGATCTGCGCCTTTTCACCCATCGCCGCCTGCAACTGCGCCGCGAACACCGGCTGCCGTGAGCGGTAGACCTGATTGATGCTGCTGCTGACGCTGTCCACGTTGGAAATATTGCTGGCCACCAGGTTGAGCCGGAGGTTTTGCGCGGCCATGCCGGAACCGGCGATATCGAAGACTTTTAGCGATGACATGATCAGTCTCCAGTGAGCGCGGTCCTGATCCCGCTGAATTTGTCGCTAACGATGCGCAGGCTGAACTGGTAATCCATGGCGTTTTGTGCGTAGCGCACCTGCTCTTTCTGCGATTCCACGGTGTTGCCGTCCAGCGAGGATTGATCCGGCACGCGGTATTTCAGCTCGCTCTCGTGACCGGCTCCCGAAGAGCTCAGGTGGTTTTTCTGCGTTTGCACCAGCTTCGCCACCGGTTCGCTCACGCCTTTCAATACGCTCTGAAAATCGAGGTCACGCGCTTTGTAATTGGGGGTGTCCGAATTCGCTATGTTGGAAGCCAGCACTTCGGTGCGCCGCTCGCGCAAACTCAACGCAAGCGGGTGTATGCCCAATGCATTGTCGAAATTGATCGCCATGGATGTGTCCTCCGCTCTGTTGATGCAGGGCAAGCACATTCAGGGCCAAAAAATATCGTCATATATTTCAATTACTTATTGTTTGCTATTGGATTCGAGCGCCGGAAAGCGGCAATTTTCCGCCGCCGGCAGGGCGGTCCAGCCGCCCGGCGACATCGCTGCCCCCGGATCAAAAATGCGCGTGGCACGCCGCTCCGACACGGACCGATGAGGTATATCGAGATGACGGCATCAATCATGCATATAAGGAACGCAAGAACAGGAGCACCCCCATGCGCGGACTGACCCTCATCATTGCCCTCAGCATCGCCTGGCCTGTAATGGCCGAGGATGTCATGCAGCCTCACGAGTCCATCCTGTCGGCCATACGGCAGGAATTGGAGTCAAATTTCCGCCAGTCCGAGGGAACCTATGAAATCGACATCGCCCCGCTGGACAAGCGACTGCAATTGCCGCTTTGCCCGCATGATCTAAAGGTCATCCGCCAAGTCGGCAGCCGGGACGCCGGCCATGTATCCTTGAACATACGTTGCGACGGAACACCCGGATGGAGTGTTTATCATCGGGCTTATGTGCGGGTTTACCGGGAGGTGGCCGTATTGCGGCGGTCGCTGAAACAGGGCGAACTGGTCGCCGCATCCGACCTTACCCTGGAAAAACGCGACCTCGCCCAACTGCGCGGAGGTGGCGATGTGGCAAGACCTGAATTGGCCGTCGGCAAACCGGTGCGGCGCTCACTTTCCGCCGGTACTGTGTTGAATTCCGATCATCTCGGATCGATTAAACTCATACGACGCAACCAGGTGGTCGTCATCCAGGCAAGCAACCCGGGTTTCGAGATCAGCATGAACGGTATTGCATTGATGGATGGCGAGATCGGACAACGAATACGGGTACGTAACGAAGTATCCAAACGCATTGTCGCGGGCACCGTCGTCAATGAAGGAGTCGTCAATGTTTCGGATTAAGCCGCCGGAAATTCGGCGGTTTTCCTCAAGATTCAAGCACGCCCGCCGATACTCCTGACAGAATCTTAAGGGGAGAGCCGTCATGGACATACATTTAACCCGCTTCGACAGCAAGACCACCGTTGCTTCGAGCAAGAGCAAGCCCGCTGAAAAAGCGTCCGTCACGGAAAACCAGGCCCGGCCAGCCGGCGGGAGCGCTGGTGAAACGTCTTTGAAGCTGACCGCATTGACCGCCAGCTTGGAAACTGTCCCACCGGTCGACGATGCCAAGGTGAAACAGGTATCCAATGCCCTGCAATCGGGCAACTACCAGGTCCACGTTCAGCGGCTGGCGGATAAGATTTTGAACTTCGAAAGTGGCCTGCCCTAAACTAGGGTCGACTGAGCATGAGCAATGACATCACCACCCTAGGGGCGCAATTCGACGCGCTCCACCAGCGCCTGTCGGCCATGCACGATCTGTTGGTATGTGAGACCGAACAACTCAAGCTGCGCGATGCCGAAGGGCTCGTCGCGACGGGGAAGGCCAAAGCCGCGCTGGCCAGCGAAATAGACGGTATCACGGACGTGCAAAACACCTTGCTCGGGAGATATAAATTGCCGCCCGGCCGGGAAGGAATCGAGATATTGTTGAATGCCTTGCCTCCCGAAGCTCCGGCGGCACTCAAACTTCGAAAAATTTGGCAGGAAATTCGCGCGGTCGGCAACGAATGTCGCCGACTGAACGAAATCAACGGTGCCTATATAGGTCTGCTAGGCAAACACGTGGACCGTGCCTTGGATCTGTTGCACGGCCGCGACACGCTGGAATTCGTCTATGGTCCGGACGGTGCCAGCCGCAAGCCATACGCCTCGCGCAAGCTAACCTCCGCCTGAGTCGCTCCGTCCCCCGAGGGCTTGCCCGCACTTCGGCTTCCGTTCACACGACACAGCCCTCATTTTTCGGCCGGCGCCGGGAAGCTCAGGTGGTGGCCAATTCCTTCTGAGCTTACCTGTTCCTCCATGCCAGTCCCGCTTGCCGTCGTACCCCAAGCGTACTCCTGGAGTTGGCTCGGTCAAAACGCATTCCGGCGCCCGAGCGGTGTGAGATTCGCTTAGACGTTGATGACTGCAAAGCAAGCCCGCGGCTGTCACGCGGTTCGCTGGCCTGCTGGGCATCCGTCACCGTCGCCCTAGAGTGGGTCACGCTGGGCAAGGACTACGTCGGAAGCGTTCTAGATAGCGTCGTCACAAGATTATGAGAGAATAGTTCTATCTCAAATTTTCTTTGAAAGGAAAGATGGCGGATTCAGGGCATCGGCGACACGATATATCGGATCGAGTCTGGCAATTATTGGAGCCGCGGTTGCCGGGGCGAGAAGGTGCTTGGGGTGGTAAAGCGCACGATAACCGCCGATTTATCAATGCGGTTTTTTGGATTTTGCGCACTGGCGCGCCGTGGCGAGACTTGCCGCCCGACTACGGCGATTGGAAAAACACCCATCGCCGTTTTTGCCGTTGGCGCGATAAAGGCATATGGGAATCCTTGTTGGAACAGTTGGTGATCGAACCTGACTATGAATGGCTGATGATTGATGCCAGCCACATTAAAGTCCACCCACATGCGGCGGGCGCCAAAGGGGGCAGCCAGGATATAGGGGTCACAAAAGGGGGCTCAACAGCAAGATACATCTGGCCGTGGATGCGCATGGTATGCCGCTCAGAGTCATTGTTACAGCAGGTGCCGTGGCAGATTGTACGCAGGCTTCAACCTTGATCGCGGGTTTGGATGCCCAGCATCTGCTGGCGGACAAAGGCTACGACACGGACGCCATCGTCGCCCAAGCACAAGCTGCCCATATGGCGGTAGTCATTCCGCCGAAGAAAAATCGCACCGAACTTCGCGCGTATGACCGAGACCTTTACCGCCTTCGGCATTTGGTGGAAAACGCCTTTCTACACCTGAAGCGCTGGCGCGGTATTGCAACTCGTTATGCCAAAAATACCGCTTCATTCTTGGCGGCGGTGCAGATTCGCTGCATTGCTATTTGGGCCGCTATCTTATGACGACACTATCTAGACAGGTGCTTACTCCCTGCGAGCCAATCAGTACGGCCAGGATGGCTGGGAGCTTGAGTTCCGTACTGACCACCCTGAAAAGTCAGGAGGTTCTGAGACGTGGGGCCCTGAGATGGGTTCGGGGCTTGCGGCGGCAGGCGCAGTCAGGAGCCTGACGCAAAAAACCCCGCGTGATGCGGGGTTCTGTGTGACTGTCCGGCTCAGGAGTCAGAGTCGGCCGTCAATTGACTGGCGGAGAGAGAGGGATTCGAACCCTCGATACGCTATTAACGTATACACACTTTCCAGGCGTGCTCCTTAAACCACTCGGACATCTCTCCAAAACAGCCGCAATTATATAGAGCCCGAGAGAGTTTGTCAGCCCCACATTGATTTAGAAGCATGGGTCCGTCGTGCTGGGCCATAAGCTGACCCTGGAGGATGATGCGTACTTGCATGAACAGATCGCGGGGCAGTCCCCGCAGCAATTGAAACGGCCCTTCGCCCTCTGGACGCGTCCGGCGATTAATGCGCTGATCCAGGCGCGGCCAAGACGGTGGGTGGTGATACGGCGGTCAAGGAAAATACTACGGGGTGCGGGGGCTATGAACCCCACGGTGAAACACCGCTTCTGAAGACCCAACGCGTTGTCACACGCGATCGATGATTTCCGCGATCTTCATGCCGGGCAACTTGGCTATGCTGCCCCTGTCTCGATTTTATGTCACGCTAAGTTAAGGCGGGCCGACCGCATAGAAAAAGGCCGTGCTCGCGCACGGCCATTGAAGAGAGGGTAAATGTGAAGCTTAATCTGTGCTTCAGCTTATTCTTTTTTGTCGCCTGCCTCCCAGCATGCCAACCAATCCGAGACCCACTAAGCCAAGACTGGTAGGTTCAGGTACTCGCCCCGGAACGGGCGGGTCGAGCGCGATCCAGTCGTTGGCACACCCCATGGTCCAATGGACAGTAAAGCCTTTCGACGCCGTTCCTTTTCGGAATTCGTCGAACAGGTTGAGATCGAGCGCCGCTTCGATCAAGTAATGAGAACCGCCCAACGCGCCGAGCGTCTGATGTGGCTTCCCGTTGTAACGCGCTCCCTCGGGTCGGTAGGAGAGCGTAGCGTCGCCTATCACCTGGCCAGAATTGATCGACGTCGGGTGTTGACGTTGATAGTCGCTGGGAGTCTCAGACTCGCTAATCTTGCCCGGCGACTCCCAAAGCCCCAGGTTCCACGCATCGACCTTGTAAACTTGTCCGGCAACTCCGACTCCTGCGCCCCAGCGATCGGTACCGGTCACGGGATCGCCCACCGTCACGACCCCATATTCGTAGGTATGATCGTTGCCGAAATCCAGCGCAATGTCGCCGGGCCGCCATTCACGCGTGTTGGGGGTAACACCGGTTACGATAGCGATATAAAGTGTCGAACCGTCCAGTTCCAGATACATGGCCTCCGCGTCGTAAGCCTGCCCGCCCCACCCCGGTTCGAGGTAAGCACTGGCACGCCCGGACTGATCTTCGCTCGCGAACAACGTGGTTCCCGGACGTTGCAGGCGGTTCCAATCGTCCGCGTTGCCGGTAGGCGTATGAATCCAGTCTTTAAGATCGCCATCCACCGAGACCGGGCCGGCCATGATGGAAGAACTGGCCAAACTGGCGAATAACAGCACTGTCAATTGGAATTTCATGGTCCTGTCTCTCATTTTGCAGTTTCCACCAGTAACGCAAGCAAAATGCCAAATGCTCGACGTGCCGGAATTCCAGCCGAAAACCGATATACTGGAACCAGCAGCCTGACAGGCCTGGCGGTAGCACTGACAATGCCGTCAGGGCGCCTGTCACAACCGTCTCACTCAAGGACAGGCATTTGAGCGACATGATCCATTCGATTTCGTTGCGATCCCTCTTGGAGACCCACGATCAGCCTTTCGTCATCATTGATTCCAGCTTGACCATACAGGGAGTCAACAGAGCCTATGAACGCCACTTTACCGTCGACAAGAATGAGCTGATCGGCCGCCCCTGCTGCTGTGTCACCGGAGAGCAGAGTTCCGCGCCAGACTGCCGCCATCGACATTTGTTTCGGGACTACGAGCCTTATCACCTGACCCATACGGTATCGCTCGATGGCGGAGAACAAAGGAGCTATCAAGTCCGCGGCTATCCCTTGGTGGATGCGGACAAGGTAATCTATCTCGGCGAGTCCATAGTGCCCTTGGACGGTGCCGGCTCTGCGGCCTCTGGCGGATTGGCCGGCGCATCGCAAGCTCACAAGGATCTTCTTCATCACCTCGATCTGGCCGCGCGCAGTCCCGTACCGGTGTTACTGCTGGGTGAAACCGGATCGGGCAAGGAAGTTGCTGTGGAATATCTTCATACCCACTCCGCTCGGTGCGACAAATCCCTGATCGTCGTGGATTGCACGGTACTTGGGGAGGATTTGTTCGAAAGCGAGGTTTTCGGTCACGAAAAAGGCGCGTTCACCGGAGCCGGAGGGCAAAAAAAGGGCTTGTTTGAATTGGCGGATCAAGGCACCTTGTTTCTGGACGAAGTCGGTGACCTGCCTCTGTCGCAGCAACCCAAGCTGCTGCGGGCACTGGAAACGGGGACGTTTCGGCGAGTGGGCGGTTCTGAACTTAGACGTGCGGACGTCCGCGTGGTCGCGGCCACACATCGCAGTCTGCCGGAACTGGTCCGGCAGGGACGGTTTAGGGAGGATTTGTATTACCGCCTGGCGGTCTACACCGTTCATGTTCCGCCGCTACGCGAGCGCAAGGAAGACATAGCGCCCATCGCAGATTTGTTGTTGCGCCAGATAGGGCTCTGCCTGGACCGAACCGTCGCCCTTGCTCCAGAGGCCCTGGCGCGCTTACAGGCGCATGACTACCCGGGCAACGTCCGGGAACTGCGCAACATCCTGCAGTTGGCGGCGACCGTGACTTCGGGGCCCCTCATCGAGGAACGGAGTATAGTGCTGCCGGAACTCCCGCCCCGAAGGGCGCATGTTTCACCCGAGGGGGGCAGCGGGCAAGATCCGGCCAGCGGCGAAATAAGCCCGCTGGAAGCCATGGAATTGGCTTACATACAGGATCTTCTCCAAAAGCACGACGGCAGCCGAAGACGGGTGGCGGCCGAAATGAATATCAGCGAACGTACACTGTACCGTAAGTTGAAACGTTATCGACTGAACGACTGATGAGCCCAATCACGCCTCAACACGATCAATCCGAAATGCTGCGCGCACTGTGGGCACTCGATACGGTGGCACAAAAGCCGGATTCGATGCGCGCGCCGCAAGACATGCGTTTTCGCATCGATTGCATCGACAAGTTGCCGCCGCTACCGGAAATCGCCCGTCGCGTGCTGGCATTGCGCGAAGACCCATATAGCGATGCCGGCAGGCTTGCCCAAGTGGTGGAACTCGACCCATCGCTCAGCGCGCAAATCGTCCGTTGGGCCAACTCACCGCTGTATGGCAGCCGCAAACACATCCTCTCCGTCAAGGACGCGATCATCGTCGTGCTGGGCTTCGACCAAGTGTTCAACCAGGCCATCGCTCTCTGTGCGATGCGTGCCTTGCAGGCACCCAGAGAGGGTCTGCTCGGCAAACGCTTTTTCTGGCGCCAAACCTTGGCGGGTTCGGCCCTGATACAAAAGCTGGCACAGCACATGGCGACCGAAAACCGCCCCGCTCTGGACATCGCTCATCTGGTCTTCCTGCTGCACAATACCGGCCATCTGCTGCTGGCCCATCTGTTCCGCAAGGAGTTCAACTATCTACTCAAGCTGGCCGATGCCAACCCGAACGCCCCTCTGCTTCCGATCGAACGGTTCGCGCTGGGCGTGGATCACACCCAGCTTGGCGCCTGGCTTATGCAGTCCTGGAATATGCCGGAAGAGTTGAAGACCATCATCCAACATCATCACAATCCCTACTACCGCGGGCAGCACGAAAAATTGGTGTGGATGACCTGCCTGACGGATCGCCTGCTCGGTCAAATCGGAATCGGCGACGCCGTTCAGACGTCGGTGGACGATACGCCGCTTTATGATCAGCTAGGCCTGAACCCGGCCATCAGCGAAGCCTGCCTGGCCCAGGTGGAGAACAACCTCGACGAACTGGATTTGGCAGTCGCGAATCTGGTAGACGAGGGCTAGTCCCTCTCGGATGCCGCAGAGACTCAGGCGGCCCACGCGAAAGCGAACAGCACCGCGCACTCCACCGACTCGATCAGGGCGCCGGCGACGTCCCCGGTAATCCCGCCGATGCGTCGAACCGCCATGGCCCGCAGGCCGATGAAGACGCCCAGTGTGACCAACATCGCCCACACCCCGGCTATTTGAAGCCATAGTAAAGCCGTCGCGGCCACACCCGCCGAAACCCACCAACCCGCCTTCCGCGGCAGGTATTCCGCTAATGCGGAACCCAATCCTCCGGAACGCACATAAGGGGTGGTCAGGAACAGCAGCAGGGCCGCCGAGCGTCCCATGACCGGGGCGAATATCAGGGAAGACCACGCCTCAAGCGTGATGATCCGCTCCAGCGCCGCCAGCTTAAGCAACAAGAGCAGTACCAGTGCCACGACGGCCACGGGTCCGCTATTGGAGTCCTTCATGATCGAGAGCGTCCGCTCGCGGTTGCCCAAACCACCGGCCCACGCGTCCGCGCTGTCGGCCAGACCGTCGAGATGTAACGCGCCGGTAAGCGTCACCCAGCAAGCCAACACTCCGGCCGCCGGCAACAATCCGCCCGCGTGGGCGAGAACCCGCGCCGACAGCAGCAATAGCAAGCCCAAGCACAAGCCAACAACGGGGTAGTAGAGCAGCGAGCGGCCGACCTCGCGGGGCTGGAAATCGCCCTCCAGCCTAACCGGCAGGCGGGTCAAAAACTGTAAGGCGATAAGGAAGGATTTCACGGTCGGTCGATTCATCGAATGGGTATGCTACGCGATGGGTCCCGCTTTCGTCTGGCGGGGCGACCAAAAGGCTCATCAAAGTGAGCCGTTCCAGGCTCCTCCACGGCAACCGTTAAGCATGTCCTGATCATCACCCGGTTCGGGGCGGCGTCCGTAAACGCCGCCCCGTCGAGCAGCATGCTCTCCTGGCCGTGAAGCTAGGATGGCTTGGTCGAAGCGTCCAGGCTGATACGCATGAGACTGGCGAGTTCGCGGGTGGGGGCATTTTGGTTAAGGTTGGTGACGAATTTCTTGCGCCAGTCCTTCTTGGCCAAGCTGCCGTCCGGCGTGAACACCGTGTCGGCGTACCAGCCCCCCAGGTCGATCTGCGGCACGTGGGTCGGCAGATAGGGATAACCCGAGGCCAATAACTCTTCCTTCATCCTGGCCAGGGTGACAGGGTCGGGGACGTTGGGGATCTCCGCCCGGTCGTAACCGCTTTGCTCCTGATAAACCCGGGTGGCGTCGATCGAGGTGATGTAGCCATTGCCGTCGATGTCGGCAATCATCAGGGGATCAAGGTCACGCCAAGCGACGAAGCCGCTATCGGTCTTGACCAGCACGCGCTGGATCAGGGTGACGTCGTCTTTTTCCAGCTTCTGGCTGCCGTTGACGTCGCCGATATAGCCGACCACGTGCAGGGCGTCGTCGTCGGCCGCCGTGGTGGCGACGCCGTTGACCATCACCTGGCCGATGTCGAGCACCTGACGAGCGAAGTAAGGCGCGGTGGCCGGGACGTCGGCCTGCAGGTTGAGCAGGCTGTAGGTGCCCGCCGCCAGTGCGGTGGGCGACTCGATGTGGATGACGGTATGTCCGGCGATCGATGTGTCCACGCTGAGCGTGATGCCTGCGGGTAGGCTGCCAGCCAAGCTGGCGCCGCTGATACGCAGCAGCGCCGGGTCGTGGCGAATGACGAAGGCGAGCGTCTTGATATCGCCGGCACTGGTTAGCTTGAGCGGGATGCCCTGCCCCGTCGCCGTCGGCACGTTGACCCCCTGACCCGGTCCGCGCAGGAAGTCGGGGAGACTGAGCCTGACCGTGCCGGGTTGCTGCACCGTGAATTGGAAGACGAAGTCGTCACCGGGCAGGTAGTCGCCGTTGCCGTCCAGCGTGCCTTGAGCACTGTGGAAGGCCTGAAGACCACTCTTCAAGGTCAGGGTGTAACTGTCCGGCGCCAGAGCGAGTCCGGTTTTGTGGAAGCGGAAGCCCTTGCTGTCGGCGTCGACGATCAGGGAGCCTTTGATGACGCCGCTGCTTGTACTGGTCAGGATCACATCGGCAGCCCCCAGTCCCACCAGCGCGCTGTCGTACAGGTTGATGACGGTGGGATCGAAAGCTTCGTTGAAACGCACTGCGAAGCCGTTGCCGTCGTAGGCCAGGTGGGCGACCTGCAGCGGCAGCGGCAGGATTTCCAGGGTGAGCGGATTGAGCTGGTAGAGGCCGTCTTCATCCCGGGCCTGGGCGCGGATCTGCACGGAACCGCCGAGGCCCTGGTAAACATGACTGGCCTGGTTGGCATCGCCGGTGATCGTTTCGACCACACCGTCGCCCCAGTCGAGCTCCCATGCCGTGATCGTGTCGCTACCCGGGTCGCTATGACTCAAGTCCACCGTATAGGTCTCGCCGGTAAAGCTGTGGTCGTTGCCGGTCAGGGTCAGCAGCGGCGCCACATTGGCGACATGTACGTTGAAGCTGTCCAGCGCGAAGGCCCCGGCGGCATCCGTGGCGCGCACGGTGAAGCCGTAGTCGGCCTCGCCGTCCAGCGCGGCCCAGGTGATGACGCCGCTGACGGCGTCGATGCTGGCCCCGGCGGGCGCTGCGTCCAGACTGTAGGTCAGGCTATCCCCGGCATCGACGTCATGCGCCACCGCCTGCAGTTCCAGCCCCTGGCCTTCCTGCGCGGCGACCTGATCCAGCAAGTCCAGCACCGGTGCATCGTTGACCGGCTTGACCGTCAGGCTGACCGTCGCCACGTTGCTGTCGACCTGACCGTCGTTGACCTTATAGGTGAAGCTGTCGGCCCCGAAGTAATCGGCCGCCGGCGTGTAGGTGAAACTGCTGTCGGCGTTGAGCACCAGGACCCCATGGCTCGGACCGGTGACGATGGACAGGCTCAGCGCCTGGCCGTCCGCATCCGAGTCGTTGGCCCGCGGATCGAAGGTCTTGGCGGTGTCCTCGGTCACCTCGATGACATCGTCCTGGGCCACCGGCGCGGTGTTATCGCCGCCAACCTGGACGTCGTCGATGACGACACGGCTGCCCACGCTGCCGAAGCCGAGCAGATCGAAGTAAAGCACCGCCGCATGATCGAGTGCCACGCCGGCCAGATCTATGGTCACGGTGACGGAAGACGACAGGCTGGCCGGCAGTTTGCCCGCAACCAGGCCATCGATATGCACCGACGCAGCGGCATGCACCGTGCCATCGGCCTGGATGTTGAGCAGCGCATCGGTCCCGTCCATGCCGACGATGCCCGCTAAGGGCGATCGGGTCACCGCGTCGAGCAAGGCAACTTCGAAGGCGTCCTGCGGACCGCTGCCGCTATGCGAGAACAGCGCGTCGGTGATCTTGAACGACAACTTCCCGCCCTGGCTGGGCAGGTTGAAGGTCTGCTTCAGGCCCGTGGCACGCGTCGGGTCTTCGGCCAATACACCCTGACCGTTGATCACCCCGGCACCGCCGGAGAGTATCCAGCCGAAGTCAGGTGAGTCGACATCGCCAACGCTGAAACCGCCTTTGACCGGAACGCTCGGGATGGCGCCCGTATCCACACGGGCCGGACCGATGAGCACCGAGGTGCCGACTTGGCCGGTGACCGGTTGACTACCGCGCGCGGCCACGAGAATTTGCGCGTCCAGCGCCGAGGGCAGCTTGCGTTGCGACAGACTCAGGCTGTCGGCCATCAAGTCGTCGGCATATTGGGTATCGCTCAGGTGGTTCCCGTCGCCCGACAGCATCACGCTGATATCTTGCGTAGTGAATACCGGCACACCATCCGGTCCGGCAACGACATGCCGGTCGAAGCCCGAGTAGCCTTGCAACATACCCAGCGTGTGGCCCACTTCGTGCGCCAGCACGGTGAACAGGTCGTAGCGGCCGGCAGCGGCGGAATTGGGATCGGCAAACTCGGACGCATCCAGTGGCGTGGCATCGACGAACCAGCCGTGACCATCCGCGTTCCAATCCAGCACGATCTTGCCTTCGGAGGGTTTGCCGTCTGCATCGAGTCGGGTGATGTAGGCGTGGCCCAATTCGCCTTCGGGCAGGTCGGCGATGCTGACACGGACCCCCATGTCGGCCAGGCCACCCAAAGCTTGCCTCCACAAGCTCAGGGCGGTGTCGCTAAGCGACAGGGCCGCCAGGGTATCGGATAGACCGTTTTGGTCCGGCAATGCTACCTGCACTACGTCGCCACGCAGATTGCCGTTAGGGAGTAAGGTGGGCTCGTGGCCCGACAGGAAGTCCGGAATATCTCCCCTACGGATTTCGTCGTAACCATAGAGCGCCGCCAAATGGTCGGCCACGCCCCCCCGAGTCGGGAATATGGGCGTGGGGATGGTAGGCGTGATTTTAGGCAAGCCTTGTTGGCCCCCGATCAATTGTATGGGCTGCGGGAGACCATATGCCTGCGCAAAGAGATTGGTCACCTGCTGCTCGCTGTAGCCCGCGAAGGCTGGCTCAGCACGAACCAGCTCCGGATACGCCTGGGCGACGTTCGGGAAGTTCTGCGTAATCCATGCCGGGTCATAGTAGTGGTTGCCCGCGCGACTCAGCCATGGGCTGACGGCGCCGCCATCAAGGGCTGTCTCGACGGCACCCTGGAAACGGTTGCGCAGGAAATTGTCGGCAAAAGCGGTGACCTGGTCGATTTCCGCCTGACGCGCTGCATCGATCGGTAGCGGACCGCTGGGGAAAACCGTTTCAGGTCGAGAAACGCCGTTGTAGCGGCCAATTTCGTCCAGGCGCACCTCCAATGGATCAAACACTTGAGTGAGTTGAATCGGGCGCGGGCCAGTCATGGAACCGCCACCGCCCGGCAATGGGAAATGGCCTTCGCGTGATGCAGAGCTGTCGGAAATCGCCCCGAAAATTGCCCTCCGTGCCTGTGCGATGCGTACTTCGCGTTCCGTCGCCTTGCCCTCGCCCCAGCCGGCGTTCCAGTGCAGTCCGCCATCGCTTGCAAGAGCCGCTGTGCGTACCTCGGCGGCGTTCGGGAGGGTTTGTATCCCCTTGCCGGTAAACACATTGACCGGCCCCGGATCGCCAATCTTATTAGCGATCATATGGTTGCTAAGATAACCGCCCTCAGGCGCGTGCATGGTGAAGTGAGCGCCGTGGATGAACGAGGCCTCCTTGTCTCCCGCCTTGATGAGTGCCCGGTTCAGCGGATCTACTACGCGATCGAGCACTTCCTGGTTGTTGAGATACTTCCCTGTTCTATTGTCCTTGACCCAGGCCAGATCAAGGTCGCTGCGATACCAGCGACCGGTTTCGGGATCGCGCAACACGCCGAACCATGATTTCGCCTTGATAGCTTCCGGTTTGCCTGGCAGGCCAAGCGCCGAACCGATTTTGGTAACCAAGGCGGTGATGGGATCGGGGGCGGCGCGTATCGCGATCTCCAAGTCATTAGCATGGGCGAAGCTATTGATGACCGCTTTTTGCCGTCCGGTTGCAGCGCTTTCAGGCCCCAATTTCTTTGCCTGCTTCTTGAGTGCGTCGAAGACCTCGCCTCCCAAGCTCTTGGGCTCCTTCGGTTTCGGATTGCCCACTACGCTGTCGACGCCGGTGTAACGGGGCGGTTCGATGCCGTGCTGAACCAAGTTGTCGACGTGCTGTTGCGTATTTCGCCCAAACCCTCTCGCCTGCAGATCCTCAAAGAAAGGAGCCAGGGCCCTGGAACGTTCCGCCCGCTTGGCGTCATCCGCCGCCCGCGCGGCTCTCATCTCCGTCACGATCTTCTCCGCGCGGGCCGCTCTCTCGGCGGCCTGTTCCGCACGCGCGGCACGGCTCGCGGAACCCATATCCAGCAGAGCTTCCGCAGCCGTCACGGCGCGCTTTCCTTTCGCTGCGACGCCCGTAGCGGCAAGCGGATCCAGAACGATACTGGCGATGTCCGTGGCGTCCCTCGCCGCTTTCAGAGCATCCCGGGTTTTTGGCGAGAGCCTGTTGAACTGCTTGTCCTCCCATTCCTCCAGCCGGGCTGTGAATCCCTTTTCCGGCGAAATCATTCCCGGCAGGCTGAAGATCAAATGCAACTTGTCGGTGCAAGGGTCATTCCATTTATCGACGATCGGGCCTATCGACTCGTTGTAAAGCAAGTCGGCGTTCTTCTTGAACGACTCGTTGCCGGTCGCCTCATACAAGCCGGCGTTGATCGTTCCGCCGATGACTTTCAAGTTGAAATAGGTGAGATCCGCAACCCCCCAGGCCAGATCCGCGACGCCTGTCGCGAAGGATGCAAAGAAATGCCCGACCGCGACTGGAGCCGCCGCCAAGTCTCTGCCAACCTCGGAAAGTACTTCCATTGGCAGGGATTCCAGCCCAAACGGATCGATCGCATTGAGCGGACTGTTGCCGACGTATCGATACAGATTGATATCGCCGGCAGCGAATCCCTTGGGATCTTCGCTGATGAAACGGCCCAGGGAAGCATCGTAGTAGCGAGCCCGGTAATAGTAGAGCTTGGAGTCGGCGTCGAATTCCCGTCCCGTATAGGTGAAGCGCGGCTGATAGGCTGCGTCCGTCTGGTTGGTGATCTGCCCGAAGCTGTCGTAGGTCAGATGGTCATGTACCGTACCGGAGGCGTCGATGACATCGCGCACGCTCAGGATCTGGTCGGACAGCAGCCAGTGGATTTGGCCGTTAGTCTCTTCGGCCAAGACCATGTCGATCTGCGGCCCATAGACGTAACGCTCTTTAATCCCTCCCGCATCGTCAAATACCAGTCCGATCTGGTTGCGATCCAGAACGTAGTGTTCCGTTTGAGCCGCACCGGCGCCGCCGCCGTCGGCGTCCAGCGTGCTGGCTATCCGGCGGTCGAAGCTGTCGTAGCGGAACGATTCCGACTTCAGAACCTTGCCTGAAGCATCCCTGACGTTCAAAGCCACGAGCCGGTTGCGGTAGTCCCACTGGTATTCTGTTACCCGGCCGGTAGCGGTCTCGGTTGTGCGAACACGGTTGCCTTCGCCGTCGTAGTCATACGTGTAGGCTCCATCGGACAGCACGCGGTTATTGGCGTCATTGACGACACCCGCGTTGGCTGAATTGCCGTTGGCGTCGTACTCATACGAGTTATCGAGTTGATAGCTGTAGTCGGCGCTGATCAACTGGCTCAAAGCGTCGTAGCCGAAGGTGGCGGTACCGTCGGTCGAGACGAGTTGGGTCAGCCGGCCGGCGGCATCCAAAGTCAGCTGATAGTCGGCAATCTGCCCACCGGCGCCACCGTGAGCCAGGCGCACCAGTCGTCCGGCACCGTCGCGCGTGTAGGCGGTGGAAGCAAGCAGCGTATTGCCGTTCAGATCGCCATAGCGGCGGATGCTTTCGAATTGGCCGGCAGCGTCATAAGCGAGATCCACCCGCTTGTCGGCGACGCCGGCGCCGCTCTGGGTGATGCGGATGACGCGATTGAGGCCGTCCTGTTCATACCGGGTCGAACCTGCGGCCTGACCGGCGATGGTCTCGTCGACCGTATCGAGGTTGCCCGCCGCGTCGTAGCCGTAGGCCAGAACCACGTTCGGGACACCCGGCGTACCGGCATTGTCTTCCAAGGTCATGCGGCCCAGGAGGTCGTAGGTATAGGTGCAGGTGGAGTCGATGTCCGACACACGGGTCAGCTGGCCCAAGGCGTCGTAGATACGGCTGATGGTCCGTATCGGATTGCTTTGGGCATCCAGCCATTCTTCTTTGATCTGGCGACCCAGATCGTCGTAACTCCAACGCGTGGTGCGGCCGTTCCGGTCAGACTGGGTACGACGATGACCCATGGCGTCATAGGTATACGTCGTCGTGGCGCCGTAGGGGTCGATTTTTTTGACCAGACGGGAGAGACGGTCATACGTAAATTGAGTCACCCCGTTCAGGGCATCCGTCACGGTCAACAGATTGCCCAGCGCATCGTAAGCGTAATGGGTGGCCGGGGAAGCCTGAGATCCGCTGCCGTCCGGATCCGGCGCAATCGTTTCGATGCGGCGGCCGGCAGCGTCGTAGACGTATTGCGTCACCGCGCCCAATGGGTCGGTTTCGGAAACCAGCCGGCCCGCCGCGTCATAGCCATACCGCGAGGTCGCGGCGATTTGCGGGCCGCTGCCGTCCGGATCCGGAGCCGTGGTTGCGACGATACGGTCGAGGAGGTCGTAACTGTATAGCGTGGTATGCCCGAGCGGATCGGTCACGCTGGTCAGGTTGCCCATCGCATCATAGCCGTAGCGTGTGACCGGCGAGGTCTGCGCGCCATTGCCGTCGGGATCGGCGTCGATGGTCTGGATGCGGCGGTTGAGCGCGTCGTAGAGGTATTCCGTCTTGTGGCCGAGCGGATCGGTCACGCTCACCAGATTGCCCACGGCATCGTAGCCGTAGCCGGTGACCGGAGCGTCCTGGGGACCCGAGCCGTCGGGGTCCGCGCCGATGGACTGCGTGCGGCGATGTAGTCCATCGTAAAAATACGCGGACGTCGCACCCAGCGCATCTGTCACACTCACCAGGTTGCCCATGGCATCGTAGCCGTAGCTCGTGACCGGCGAGGTCTGCGGCCCGGCGCCGTCCGGATCGGCACTGATGATCTGTGTCCGGCGATTGAGGGCGTCGTAGCGATAGCGTGTGGTCGCACCACTCGCATCGGTCGTGCTCACCAGGTTGCCCATGGCATCGTAATCGAAGCTCGTGACCGGCGAGGTCTGCGGCCCGGCATCGTCCGGATCGGCCCCGATGATCTGGATGCGGCGGCCCAGTGCGTCGTATCGGTATTGAGTTGTGCCGAGCAAGGCATCGGTAATCGCGATCACACGCCCCTTGGCATCGTATTGGGTCGTGGTGGAATGGCCCAATGGATCGATGGTTTCCACCAGCCGATTCAGCGCGTCATAGCCATACTGGGTGACCTGGTTTAACGGGTCGGTCACCGTCAACAGGTTGCCCAGGCTGTCATAGGTGTATTTGGTAAGCGGCGAGGTCTGCGGACCACCGGCCCCGTCCGGGTCGGGCTGGCGCAGCGTCGTCCGCCGGTTCAGCGCATCGTATTCGTAGCTCGTGACCTCGGCCCTGGGATCGGCCACGCTGAGGACCCGGCCCTGCGCGTCGTAGCTGATGGCCGCATCCTTGCTCAGCCTTACTTCCGTGACCCGGTTGCCCAGACCGTCGTAGCTGTAGCGGATCACCGGCGCGTCGAGGGTGCCGGCCCCGTCGGGGTCCGCCATGACGGTCTTGACGAGACGGTTCAAACCGTCGTAGGCATACGACGTGACTCCGCCCCTGGCGTCCTTCGTCGACGCCAGATTGCCGAAATCGTCGTAGGTGAACGTCGAGACCGGCGAGGTCTGCGGACCACCGGCCCCATCCGGGTCGGGCTGGCTCAGCTTCGTCCGCCGATTCAGCGCGTCGTATTCGTAACTCGTGACCTCGGCCCTGGGATCGGCCACGCTGAGGACTCGGCCCTGCGCGTCGTAGCTGATGTCCGCATCCTTGCTCAACTGAGCCTCCGTGACCCGGTTACCGAAACCGTCGTAGCTGTAGCGGATCACCGTCGCGTCGAGGCCGCCGGTCCCGTCGGGATCCGCCATGACGGTCTTGATGAGGCGGTTCAGGCTGTCGTAGGCATACGACGTCACTCCGCCCCTGGCGTCCGTCGTCGATACCAGATTGCCCAAGTCGTCGTAGTCGAACGTGGTGACCGGCGAGGTGTGCGGACCACCGGCCCCGTCCGGATCGGGCAGGCTCAGCTTGGTCCGCCGGTTCAGCGCGTCGTATTCGTAGCTCGTGACCTCGGCATTGGGATCGGCCACGCTGAGGACTCGGCCCTGCGCGTCGTAGCTGATGTCCGCGTCCTTGCTCAGCCTCACTTCCGTGACCCGGTTGCCGAAACCGTCGTAGTTGTAGCGGATCACCGGCGCCTCGAGGGCGCCGGCCCCGTCGGGGTCCGCCATGACGGTCTTGATGAGGCGGTTCAAGTCGTCGTAGGCATACGACGTGACCCCGCCCTTGGCGTCCTTCGTCGACGCCAGATTGCCCAAGTCGTCGTAGGTGAACGTCGTGACCGGCGATGTTCGCGGACCACCGGCCCCATCCGGATCCGGCCGGCTCATCTTGGTCCGCCGGTTCAGCGCATCGTATTCGTAGGTGGTAGCCTGCGCCTGAGGATCCGCGGTACCGGTAAAACGCCCGTCGCCGTCGTACGCGATCGCGGCATCGTGGGTCAAACGGACTTCCGACAGCAGATTGCCCGTCTTGTCGTAGCTATATCGCGTCACCGGCGTGCCGAGACCGCCGGCTCCGTCCGGATCCGCTTCAGTCATCTTGATACGCCGATTCAGGGCATCGAATTCATAGGCCGTGACTTGCGCCCGTGTATCGGTGGTGTCGACGAAGTGCCCATCGCTGTCGTAGAAAATATCGGCGTCGTACGTCAATCGGACTTCCGACAGCAGATTGCCTACCTTGTCGTAGCTCAAGCGCGTCACCGGCGTGCCCAGACTGCCCGCGCCATCCGGATCGGGCTTCGTCACCTTGATGAGCCGTTTCAGGAGATCGTACTCATAGCGGGTGGCTTGCGCCCGAGGATCGGCAGCAGCGATGAAGTGCCCGTCGCTGTCGTAGGAAATGTCGGCGTCGTACGTCAAACGGACTTCCGACAGCAAATTGCCCACCTTGTCGTAGCTCAAGCGCGTCACCGACGCCGCCATGCCGCCGGCGCCATCCGGATCCGCAGTGACGGTCTTGATGAGACGGTTCAAGCGGTCGAACACATGCGAGGTCACCCCGCCCCTGGCATCCGTCGTCGACGTCAGATTGCCGAAGTCATCGTAGGTGAATGTCGTGACCGGCGAGGCATGCGGACCGCTTGCACCGTCCGGATCCGGCTGAGTCATCTTCGTCCGCCGGTTCAGCTCATCGTATTCGTAGGTGGTGGCCTGCGCCCGAGGATCCGCGGCGCCGGCGAAACGCCCGTCGCTGTCATACGCAATCGCGGCATCGTGCGTCAAACGGACTTCCGACAGCAGCTTGCCCGTCTTGTCGTAGCTGTATCGCGTCACCGGCGCGTCGAGGCCGCCGGCCCCGTCCGGATCCGCCTCGGTCATCTTGATGCGCCGGTTCAGGTCGTCGTAGTCGAAGGTGGTGACATGGCCGAGCTTGTCGGTCCGCGACATGAGGTTGCCCACAGCGTCGTAGGACGTCAGGGTCTTCTGATTGTAGGCGTCGATCGCTTCGATCTGGCGGTTCAGCTTATCGTAGACATAGTGCTCGGTGTTGCCGCGCGCGTCTTTCTGACTGAGCAGGTTGCCCACCAGGTCGTAGGTGAACGCGGTGACCGAAGCGGTCTGCGGGCCATTGCCATCCGGGTCTTCGCTGGTAATGGCGATGCGCCGGTCGAGCAGGTCGTAGCCATAGGTGGTCTTGCGGCCCAGTTCGTCGGTCTGCGTGATGACCCTGCCGACCGCGTCGTAGGTGTGCGAGCCCGTATGCCCCAAGGCATCCGTCCAACTGACGAGCCGGTTCAGTTCGTCGTAGCCCGCCAGGGTCACGGCACCGACTGCATTGGTCACCTTGATCTGGTTACCCACCGCGTCGTATTCGTAGAGGGTGACGGGCGAATCCGGGCTGCTGTTCCCGCTCACCGGATCGGGCTGGGTGGTCTTGATCAGGCGATTGAGCGCATCGTATTCGAAACGCGATATCCGACCGAGTTCGTCGGTCGAGCCGACCAGGTTGCCCACGGCATCGAAGCTGCGCAGTGAGGACTTGTCCATCGCATTGGTGGTGGACACCAGACGGTCGAGTTGGTCGTAGCCGTATTCGGTGCGGTGATTGAGCGCATCCACCATGGCGGTGCGATTGCCGACCTCGTCGTATTCGTAGGTCGTGACCGCCGCCGCAATGGCGCCGCCCGGCGCCGGCTCGGTGACCCTGATCAGGCGATTGAGGTCGTCGTAGGCGTAGTCGGTGCGATGGCCGAGGGCATCGATCTCGGCGGTGGTATTGCCGATCTCGTCGTATTCGGTCCGACTGACGCCGTTCAGCGCATCCTTGGTCGCGATGAGGCGATTGAGCTCGTCGTAGGTGTATTCGGTAACCCGTCCTTCGGCGTCGGTAAAGGTCTTGTTGTTGCCGACCTTGTCGTAACTGCGCTTGATAACGGTGCTCAGCACGTCGGGCTGGTCCGGGCTGGGCATGTGAGTCTCGATAAGCCGGTTGAGCTCGTCGTACACGTACTCGGTGCGGCGACCCAGGGCGTCGATGGTCGCGGTGACACGTCCGTTGAGGTTGTACTCCGTAGACGTCGCCTTGTTTTGCGCGTTGATCACCTTGATGACGCGATTGGCCTCGTCGTAGAGATACTCGGTGCTATGGCCGAGGGCGTCGATCACCTTGCTGCGGTTGCCGGCCGCGTCGTATTCAAATCGGGTTACGGGCCGCTGAGCGGGGCCGTTGTCGTCCGGATCGGGCTGGGTGATGGTGATCAGACGGTTGAGCGCGTCGTAGCCGTAGTCGGTGCGGCGGTCCAGCTCGTCGATCGAGGCGGTGCGGTTGCCCACGTGGTCGTATTCGTTGCGGGCCGCGTGATGATCGGGGTCCGTGATCGAAATCACGCGATTGCGCAAGTCGTACTGGTAGACCGTCAAACGGCCCAGCACGTCCTTCACCGAGGTGACGTTGCCGGCGAGATCGTACTCCGTCGTCGTGGCGTGGTTGAGTGCGTCGATGACTCCGGTGCGCCGGTTCACCGCGTCATAGACATAGACGGTGGTTTGGTTCGCTTCGTTGGTCGTCGAAACCAGGTTGTTGGCCGCGTCGTAGACGTTGACCAGTTCCTTGCCCCGGGCATCGGTGCGCTTGACCAGACGATCTCGAGCGTCGTACTCGTAGCGCGTCGCGTGACCCTCGGCGTCGATGATGGTCTCGGGCGTGTGGCCCGCGCCGTAACGGTATTCGGTCACGCCCCCCAGCGCGTCGGTCGCGAAACGCTGGCGGTAGCGCAGGTCGTAGCTGTAGGTGGTGCGCTGGTGCAGCGCGTCTTCCATCCACTCCAGTTCGCCCTTGGCGTTGTAGTGGTAGGTGGTGACGCCGCCGTCGGCCGCCGTGCGGGTGAGCAGTTTGCCGAGCTGGTCGTAGGTGCTGGAGGTGATGTGGCCGTTGGCGTCGGTCGAGGAGATCTGGTTGCCGGCCTGGTCGTATCCGAATTCAAGAACCGGGTTTACAGGGTTGTAACCGGCTAGAGGGCCTCCAGGTTGGCTATTGACCTCAACCACAGGCTGGATGGTACGAACCAGCCGGTTCATCGCATCGTATTCGAAAACGGTAAGCTTGCCGTTTTCGTCGCTGATGCTGGCCACGTTGCCGGCCAGGTCGTAAGTGTAGCTGCGCGTGCTGGCGTCCGGATTGCGCACGGTGGCCAGGCGACCTTGCGCGTCATAGAAATACGCGGTCTGGTGGCCGTAGGGATCGGTGGCGGTGTGCACCATGCCCTGCGGATAATAGGTGTAGGCCCATTCGCCGCCGTCGGGGTTGCGCATCAACTCCACATTGCCCTTGGCGTTGATCTCGTACGTGGTGGTGCGGTGCAGCTCGTCGGTGAGGCTGGTGATCTGGTTGTAGGCGCCTTCGTAGGTCAGCTCGGTCTTGGCGCCGGGAGCGGACTCCTCGTCGCTGAAGCTGGTGCGGTTGCCGCGCTCGTCGTAGGTGGAGACCACCACGTGGCCTTCCTCGTTGGTATAGCGCAGCACGTTGCCCATGGCGTCGCGCTCGAACTTCTCGACCAGGCCGTAGGTGTCGCGTTCTTCCAGAACCTGCCCGCGCTCGTTGAAGGTGACGGTTTTTTCGTTGCCGTTGGCGAACGTGTAGGTGGCCGTCAGCTCGTCGAGCTTCTTGCTTAGCACGAAGGCCGGGTTATCGCGGCTGGCCGTGTCGGCCGGATTGGCCAGGCCCTGCACCTGCCAGGCGTCGACCGCCACCTCGGTGCCGTCCGGACGATGAGCCGTCTCGGCGCGTCCGTGGAAACCATAGGTATTGACCTCGTTGCCGCCGAGCTTGTTGATCTCCAGCGTCATGTGACCCTTGGTGTCGTAGCCGAAGCTACGCTCGGACTGATCGGGGTCGGTGATGCGTGTCAGGTCTTTGCCGGTGTAGCCCAGGTGGGTCACGCGGCCGGCCGGATCGGTGATGCTGGTGACCTTGTCGCCGCTGTAACCGAACTGCGTGACCAGCTTGGCCGGATCCGTGATGGACAGCAGCTTGCCGCTACTGTCGTAGCCATACTGGGTGACGTTGCCGTAACGATCCGTGACGCTGATGAGCTTGCCGGAGACCGGCTTGCCCTGCGGATCTTCGGACGGCGCGCTATAGATATAGCGCGTGCCGTCTTCCAGCGTACGCCGGTAGGTCCCGTCGATGAGCTTTTCCAGCCTGGACTTGGCGTCCTGACGCGAGGTATAGGTCTTATCGACATCGCCGTCCGGGCAGGTTCCGGCGGCCATGGCAGGTTCCGCTTCGAGATCGAAGGGCTGCTGGTTGCCGCCGCCGTCGCTGATCTGCACGCTGCCGTCCGCGCCGACGTTGAGCTCCTGCAAGCCGGAGAGCGTCCAGCCGCGGCCGAACGCGCTCTGCGACTTGTTGTCCAGCATCAGCGTACCGGTGCTGACGCGATCCTTGCCGAACAACTTGGCGTTGATGGTGTAGCCGTAATAGCCGGACGGCAGCGAGCTGAGATCGGCCTGCAAGGCCACGCTGATGTCGTTGGCGTTGGACGCGACGCGCCAATACCGTTTGTCGGTGGTCAGCGAGCCGTGTTCACCGCTGAAGGTGACCTGAACTTCCAGCAACGCATCGCCCGAAGTCGACAGTTCACTGGGTTTGGCCTTAGCCAGATATTGCTGCAGCTCGGCTCCGATATTCTCCCAGCCGAAGTTGAGGATGGGGCTGGCGTCGGCCGACAGCGAGTTGTAGACCAGCTGCAACTGGTGGGTCTGGCCCATGGACTGGTAGGACACCAGGTTGTGGGTTTCGACCACCGCACCGGTATCGAGCTGCACCTCGGAATTGTATTTGTCGTCGGGGCAGTCCTGCGGCTTGTCGATCTCGGCCAGCAGATCGCGCACACCCAAATCGGCTCGGGCGTCGATGCCCCACTTGCGTCCCAGCATGAGCTGGTTCCACACGCGCGGGCCGGGTGCGGTCGAGGTCGGATGGGCCGAATAGCCGCGCGGCGAGCCGCCCGTGGCGATGGGCGCATAAGGCGAAATCACCACATCGGGCGGGACAGTCGGACGGCCTTGCGCGTCCACGATGAGCTGATTGTTGGCGTCCAGCCAGTTGCCATCGCTGTTGCGCTTATACGGCAGTACACCACCGGCCGAGTTTACATAATGACCATGGCCATCCATCGCGTAGGGAACGCCGAACGTGAAACGGCCGGCCACCGAGTTGGCGCTGATGATGCGGTAATCCGCCCGGATGTCGATCTCGCCGTTGAAGCCTTGCAGGTCTTCCTGCAGGGGCATCAGCTCAGGGGAATTGTGGTAGAAACGCTCGATCGGGTACCTCAGCATCAAGTCGCGCATGGACGAATCGTAGGTTTCCTCGACCTGGCCGACCAAGTTGACCAGGCTGTACACGAAGCTGGCGCCGGTACCGCCCTCCCCTGCGGACACGCCGCGGTAACCCGCGTACAGATAGTTGTAGCCGCTGGCGAAAACCAGGTTGTCGATGACGCCGATCGGTATCGGCGTGGTGGCCGCAACCAACTGCCCGTCGCGGATGATGCCGATGTTGCTGCCCGACGGCGGCGACCCGCCGTTGGCATTCGGGTCGGACGACGGTACGCCCTGGATGAAGCGGTTGAATCCCGCCACGAAGATGTATTCGGGGTGCGAACCGATGGACGCTTTCAGCGCATCGGCAGGCAGCACGAGCAAAGCATGGGCGTTGTTGACGTCGAAGGTGTCGTTGCCGGAACCCAGCGTCAGGGCCGCCAGGGGTGAGGCAATGCCGTCGAAAGCCAGCGGATCGTCGTTGCCGACCACGAACTGGCCAATGCCGCTGGGATCGTCGATGTGGCGGTCGGTATACAGGACGCGGCTGGGATCGCCGGTGCTCTGCAGGGCGTAGGTTTCCTGCCCGGTCTCGAACGCGCCGATCTGCTCCCAGTAATGGCGGGTGTTCTGGTCGGGGTCTTCGGGCTTGTCGGCCGGATCGATGTTGACCACGACGAGGCGGCTGCTGGCCAGGTCGGTGGCTTCCTTGGGCAGGCTGCCGTCGCGGTTGGGCGCGGCCGCGTACAAACGCTTGCCGTCGTCCGACACCATGATCTGGCGCAGGCCGCGCCCGGCCGCATCGACCTCGATGGTCTGCACCAATTGATGGAACTTGGCGGATTTCGGGTCGATGTCGATGACGTAGATGCGGCCCTTGGGCAGATTCGGGTTGGACGGATCGGTGTAGGCGTTCTCGTCGGCCACATAGGCGTAGTGATCTGTCTTGTCGATCTCGATCCAGAACGGCGACGAGCCGGCCGGCAACTGGATCTGATTGATGCCGGGCTTATTCAGATCGGCATCGACTTGTTGCAGCGCCAGCATGTCGACCACGGCCACCGAGGACTGTCCGGACAGCGTGACGTAGGCGCGCGTGTGGTCCTTGCTCAGGGTCGTGTCGCGGGCGAAGCCATAGGGCACGCCGGGAGCCGGCTCCAGACCGATGGGAATGCGGGCCACCAACTGCAGCGCCGCCGCCGCTTTTGCTAAATCGGGCTCGGCCGGATTGCCCTGCGTGTACACGCCCAGCTCGGCCTGAGTCTGGCCATTGTGGATGCCGTACATCGCGGCCACCACGTAGTCGCCCGCCGCCGGCAGCGTGATCCGGTTACTGGCGTAGGCCTTCTCGACCGGGATGATCTGGTGGGTACATTCGTCGTAACCCGGCACGGTGTCGATGCGCACCAGTTGCAATTCGGCGATGCCCGCGATGACTTGCTGCGGAATGCGCACCACGATTTGTTCGAGACCGCCACTCGATTGAGTGACGGGGCCGACCACGTCGGCCTCGTAGGCCTGGTCCTGTTCGCGCCAGACGGCGACGAAGCGGGAGCCCGCCGTACTGCCCGCCACCGAAGTGAACTGACGGCCCGTGAGAATGGCCACGGGCACCGTCTCGCCATTGATGTTGCGGAACTCGAAAGCCGCCGCTTGCAGGGTCGGAGCCTGGGGCACGGTGTTGGCAGTCCGCGCTATGGTGGCCTCGACCTGGTTGACGGCCCCCGGATCGAGTTGCACATCCACGCTGGTGACCACCGGCAGGCCGGTGGTCGGGATGGCTACATAGCTGATCTTGCTGACGTCGAATGTGACGGCGAAGAAAGGCGAGACGGTGGCCATCACGCCGGGCAGCGTCGCCGCGATCGGGAAGGCGCCGATCGGCAGGTTGACCGTGAGTTTGCCCGCCGCGAGCGTGACGGATTCGGGCGGATTGACCAGCAGGTACAGGCCGGCCGGTTGAACGCCCGGCCAGGGCGGCGAACTGGTGCGCGCGATGTGGTCGGCCCCGACCACGGCGACTTCGTCCTGCCACCAGATCGGGCTGATATGGCCCTGCGCATCGGGTATCGTGCCGTAGCGCAGCAGGTAGAGCTGCTTGCCGACGGGAATGTCGTCGGCCACCTTGATGGCCAGTTGCGCCGGGGTGGCGAGGGCATCGCCGCCGAACTCGAGCTTGTAGGCGGCCAGGTAGTCCCAGCCTGCCGGCATGGGCAGGTCGGCGGGCAGACCGGCCTGGTCGACATGGGTGAATTTGACGGTCTGCGTGCCTTCCAGCGAATCGGGCGCTATGGTCACGACGGCGCCATCGCTGGCCTGCACCGCGCCGCCGTCCGCGCCGATCACCGCCTGGTCCTGTTGCAGAGCCTGTACCCGCACCGGTACGACGAACTCCACGCCCTTGTAGATCACGGTGACATCGGCTAGCCCGACCTGCTTGCCGGTGACCAGGCCATCGGCGCCGGCCGATACCACCGAACTGTTGCCCGCGTAGTAGAGCGTGCCGTTGCCGGCCGCGGTGACGAGGTCGCCGTCATTGACCTGCACGCGCAAGGGCTTGTAGCCGTCGACTACCAGGGTCAGGGCCTCGGGATAGACGTCGAGCCCGGTGAAAAGCTGAATATGCTCGTACGGATTGGGCGAGCCCACCACGACCGCCGTGGCGCCGGTGATGTTGCCGCGCGTGGCCACCAGTGCGCCGAAGCCCTGGCTCAGGCCTTGCAGGGCGCCATTGCCCAGCAATTTGGCGATGCTCGGGTCGGTACTGGAAAGCGTCACGTAAGACGCGTTCAACTCGACGCCGGTCTGATCGGCGAAATCGCCCGTGATATTCGCCTTCCAGGCATTGCCCAAGCGGATGTCGGGACGGCGGTTGGCAAAGTCGATACGCAACAGCGGTGCGTCGCTCACGGTCACGAATACCTTGCCGGTCTCGGACTGGGTGTAGCCGTCGTCGGCCACAATGGTGAACCAGGCCTCGCCGGCGTAGCCCTGCTTGGGCGTGAACAGCACCTTGCTGCCGTCCCCGGATATCTGGACCTGATGCTGCGGGTCGCTGCTGCCGGTGATGCGGTAAGTGAGCGCATCACCTTCCGGATCGCTGAGGATGGACGATACGCTCACCGCCGTGGTCAGGTCGACGTGGGTAAAGCCCGAGCCCGTCCCCACCACCGGCGCCGCATTGGGCGAGAAGCCCAGGTTGGCGTAGAGCAGTTGCACGTCCACGGCATCGACGTGGCCATCGCGGTTGAAGTCGGCCGCCGGCAGATAGGCCGCATCGCCCTGCTGGGTGCCGCGTGCCGTGCTCAGCAGGCCGGTATCCACGCCGTCCACCCGCTGGTCGCCGTTGATGTCGCCCACGGCAAACAAACGCAGGGTGTAGCCGCCCGCGCCGTTGCCGCTCACGCGCAGAGCTTGCAGGCCCGCCTGTTCGAAACGGTAGATGGCAAAGGCCTTGCCGTTCTGCACGCCGGAGGCGATGGGCGAGGCGCCGTCTATCGCCGGCAGGCCGGGCTCGAAGCCCGAGCCGTCGGCGGCACCGAGCTCCACGCCCAGCAGGAAGGCGCCGCCTTGCGGCAGGGCCACCTCGCTTGCGCGCACGGCCAAGGTGTAGATCGCTGCGTCGCCCGCGGCGATCGCGCCGGTGTAGGTCTGTCCCAGATAGGCGAGCGCGGCGCCCAGATCCTGCTTGGCGGTTTGCACCTGGGCCGTGTCGCCGTACCGGATGACCTGGCTGCCGGCACCGCCGCTGATCAGGGTCAGGCGGTGGGTCGACGGATCGGCATAGCCATAGCGCTGGCCCGTGCCCGCCGACAGATTGCGGGCCGTGACCAGATTGCCGTGTGCGTCGTAGCGGTAGTCGTAGCCGCTGCCGTCCGGCGCGGTGACGTGGGTGAGGCGGCCTTGTGCGTCCTTGGTGAAGACGACGGCGGCATTGTCGGGGCCGACGATGCCGCTGTCGCTCACCGTCAGGTGCACGCCGTCGGCGAAAGTGATGCCGGTGAGCCCGCGGCCCACGGCGATGTCGTAGCGCGTGCCGTCCTGCGCGATCAAGGTGTAGGGGGCGGCCTCGTCGCTCAAGGCGGCCGGGTTGTAGGCCGCACCGTCGGTCAGGCTGTAGAAGCTGCCCGCGGCGCGTTGCAGTTTGACCGGCGCCGAGACCAGTTGCCAGTTCACGCCCGCATCCGCGGTCCAGGCCGGTGTGAAATAGCTGTAACCGTTACCCTTGACCTGTTGGGGGGCGAAGGTGAAGCCCACGCGCTGGCCGTCCGGTGTGGTCACATAGACGCGCGAGCCCTCGCGCAAGGGATTGTAGACACCCGTGCCTTCAGCACCGGTGGGCGGCACGTCGCTCTGCACGTCCAGATCGATCAGTCCCAGGCTCCAGCCCAGCCCGAAGCTGGATGGCGTATAGGCATACAGTTCGTCGTAACGACGGGTGAAGTCCAGCGTATGGCCGGCCAGGGTGAAGCTGAAGTCGGCGATCTGGGTGACGTAGCGGCCCGCGGCGGGCGCTGCGGCCAGCTCGACGGTGCTGGTCGTCTCGGCGCGGCGCCCGGCGATGTCCTGGGCCGACAGGCGCAGGGTGTAGAAACCCCGGTTGTAACGGCCGGCGTCCAGGGTGGTCAAGGTGCCGTCCACGGCCGCCGTACCCTGCGCGATGAGGTGGAAGTCCTCGCTGCCCAGGGGCGCGATTTCCAAGGTCCAGGCTTCGAGGTTGCTGTCGGCCACCTTACCAATGAGCGCCGCCTGGGTGGCGATGCGCTGGCCGTCGAGTGCGGCCGCCAGTGAGATCTCGGGCGCAGCCGTGTCGGCGGCATCGCGCACCTTGAGCACCTTGGTCACTTGGCTGGTATAGCCGTCCAGATCCGTGGCGGTGGCCACGAGTTCATACAGGCCGCTGGCCGCGGCGGTGAACACGGCGCGGCCCTGCGCGTCCAGCGCCAGCGCGGTGCCGTTGACGGACAGGGTGCGCGCGGCCACGGCCGAGAACGCATCGGCCTGCACGTTGATCGCCACCGGCTGGCCCGGCAGCGACGGGAAGCTCGGCGTGAGCACGATATGGGTCTGGGGACCGACGGCTTGCGGCGTGACGCGCAAGGCCAGGCCGCGTTGCACGGTGGTCTTGCCGTCGCTCAGCGCGAGCACCGAGAAGAAATCACCGACCTGCCCGGGGTTGGGTGTCCAGACGATTTCGCCGGTGACCGGGTTCAGATCGGCGCCCTCCGGCAAACCCGTGGCCGAGAAATGGAGCGTTTCGGCGCTGTCGGGGTCGCTACCAGCGAGGGTGAATTGCAGCGTGTCGCCCAAAGCCACCTGATGGTTGGTGAAAGACAGCACGGGCGGCCGGTTGATGTCCGCGATGTTGATCAGCACGGTCTGCTGGACGGACGCACCCGTCAAATCGGTCGCGGCGAACTTCAGCTCGTAGCTGCCCGCCTGGTCGTAGTTCGGCGTCCAGGTCAAGGTGCCGGTCAGCGGGTCCAGTTTGGCGCCGGTGGGCAGCGAACCGATGGCGCTATAGGCCAAGGCGTCGCCGTCCGGGTCCGAACCCACCAGGCTGAATTTCAGCAGCGAACGCTCCTGTCCGCCGATGGGCACGATATTGGCCAGGAAGGGGGCGCGGTTGGTCGGCGTGACCGTAATCGTGATTTTTTCGCTGCTTTGCAGCGCACCGTCCGTCACGGTCAGCACGATGTTGCCAAAGACACCGGCCGCATCGAATCCCGGCCGCCAGGTCAGCAGGCCGGTGGTCTCATCGAGCCTGGCGCCAACCGGCAGGTTGGTCGCCGTATAAGTCGCAGTGTCGCCGTCCGTATCGAGGGCGGACAACTGCAGCGACAACTCTCCGCCCTCCGCGACGCTGAGCGCGCCGACCGGCGCCAGCAGGGGCGCGGCATTGCTGGCCCGCGCCGTCAGCGTGACGCTGCGGGTGTGGGCATTGCCCTTGGAGTCGGTGACGGTGAAGCTGACGGGGTGCGAACCGGCCTCGCTGGCCGTGGGAGTCCAACTGAAATGGGCGGTGCCGTAGACGGTGCCGGCGGTCAGTTGGGCGTTGCCCGGCAGTCCGCTCGCGCTGAAGTTCAAATCGTCCTGGTCCAGGTCGCTGGCGGTCAGCGTGAACTCCAGCGCTTGGCCGATCAGGGCCACCTTGTTGCCTATCGGTGCCAGCAGCGGGGGTTCGGAGGTCGAAGCGACCGAGATCACGAAAATGTGCGACGCCGACAACGCCTTGCCGGCACCGCCGCCGTCGCCGTCGTCGGTGGCCACGAGCTTGACGAAATGGTCGCCGCGGTCACGGTCGCCCGGCGCGATGCGCAGCGTTCCGCTGCCGTTGGCCGTGGCGCCGGGAATGAAGGTGACGAAGTCGGGCAGATCCTCGAAAACGAGCGACAGCGGATTGCCGTCCGGGTCGCTGACGACGATGGGCAGATCCAGCACCTGGCCCTTGCTCACGGGCACGGCCAGGGGCGTCTGCTCGGCGATCACCGGCGTGCGGTTGACGTTGCGCACCACGATGGACACGTTCGCGTGGGAGATTTGCGGCGTGCCGGTGCCGTCACCGTTGTCGGTGGCGATCACGTGCAGGGTGTGGCTGCCGGCCTGGCCGTAGCCCGGCGTCCACGTCAGCATCGCGGTGGCCGCATCGAATTGGGCGCCGGTGGGCAGGTTCTCGACCGCGTAACTGACGGACGGATCCGTGGTGTCGGGCGGGCTGAGCGTGCCATCGGCCAGGCGCATCTGGGGCTGGTAATGGGGGTTGTCCGGATCCAGCGCGAACAGGCGCAGCGTGATGGGCTGGTTCTCGTCCACCGAGAGCCCGTCGAAGGAGTCGAACACCGGAGCGGCGTTGACGTTGCTCACATTGATGCGCACCACGCGCGACCCGCTGGCCTGGCCGTCGCTGACGACGAAATGGATGTCCACCGGGCCCGCACGGTCATACGCCGGGGTCCACTCGAACACACCGGTGTTCGGGTGCAGCGTGGCGCCCGGCGGCAGGTCGGATGCCGTGTAGGTCAGGTTCGCCGAGTCTACGTCATCGGCGATCAGGGTAAAGCGGATCGGGTCGCCCTGGCGCACCGTGCGTTCCGGGATGCCGCGCAACACCGGAGCCACGTTGACCTTGTCCACGATCATCTTGAGCCATCGGCTCGTGACGTTGGTGCCGTCGCTCACGGATACCCGCACCCGATCGTATTCGCCGGCCTGGTCGCCGGCGGGGGTCCAGTTGAGCTGGCCGCGCTCGGGGTCGAAACTCGCACCCGGCGGCAGATTATCGATGCTGTAGGCCAGGCGCTGGCCGTCGGGATCGGAAGCGACGATATCCAGGATGTAGGACTGGCCGGTGCTCAGGCGCACGGAAGTGGGCAGCGTCAGTTCAGGCGCACGGTTGCCGCCCGCGACTTCGATGGCGAAGGATTGGCTGGCGTAACCGCCGCGCGTGTCGTAGGCGCGCAGCACCACGGGAGCGACTGCGGGGCTGGCCGCGGTCGGCGTCCAGCTGAGGAGGCCCGTGGCGCCATCCAGAGTCAGGCCCTGCGGACCGTCCATCAACACATAGGTGATGACGGCGCCGTCCGGATCGCTGGCCTGGGCCTGGTAAACGTAGCCCTGCCCCGCCTGCGCCGCCGTGGCGGGAGAACTGCCGAATACCGGAACCTGGTTGGGATAGGGCATCGAGTAGACGCCGCTGCCGAGGTTCACATGCTGGCCCAGCGGGTTGCTCAGCGTGACGGTGCGCACCTCGGTGGAAGCCCCCGGCGCCAATACGCCGCCGGGCAGGTTGCTGCCGATGTCGAGGAACCACAGGCCATTGCCTTGCAGCGACGCCCCCAAGGGCTGGCCGGCGAAATAACGCGAGGGGTCGAGCACCAGCATCACCGGAACGCGGAGCTGATAGTCGGTGCGGTTGGTGACCTTCACGTCGAAGCTGACCGTGCCATCGGCGCGATCGGATCGCGTGTTGACGAAGGCGATGTCCACCAGGGAGGAAAAGTCCTCGATCAGGGTGAAGCTGGTCTGGTAGTCCGTGCCCAGGCTCAAGCCCGCGGCCGAGCGCATGCGCTTGTCTACGGTCAGGGTGTAGACGTCGGCGGCGGGCGATTCGATGTGCAGGGTGGCCGTCCGCGTGAGCGCGTCGTAGTCCACCGAAATGACCGACACCCGGTTGCCGCTGCTGTCCAGCAGACGGTAGTTGAATGGGTTGAGCACCGAGTCGTCGGCGCGGGTCAGGCCGCGCCGCATGTCGATGTTGAAAGTGACGCGCAACTGAGAGTGCGGCAAGGCGACCAGGGCATTTTGCGGCGGGTCGGTGTGTACCACCTCGGGCGCGATCAGCGGGGCGATGACGTCGACCTGGGCGCTATTGGCCACGAGCAGGCGGCCGTCGCTCGTGGAGAGCAGTTGCTCGGCGCTGGGTCCGCCGCTGGCCACTTTGAGCATGCGCAGGGTGGACAAGTCCACCATGTACAGATCGGCCGGTGCGGTGCTGCCCGAGCGGATGCGCGAAGACACGAACAGCAGTCCTTCGAGTTGCGTGCCCGCCTTGCCGAAGGCCAGCGAATCCAGGTCGGCATCGATGCGCAATTGCGCGCTTGGGCGGCCATGTTCGTCGAAGCTCACGACCTCGCCGCGGTTCGGCCAGGCGGTGCCCCACAGGCGGCCGTTGGGCGCGATCGCCAGATCGTCGACGCGGAAGTTGCTGTAGTGGCTGAAGGTCCGCGCGGTCGGATCGAAGATCTCGATGCCGTCGCCCGAGGACACGTAGAACGCGTGTTTGGCCGCATCGAACACCAGCGTCTGGGTCAGGCTGTCGCCATAGCGGTTGAGCACGGCGAAGCTGGCGGGGTCGAGTTCGAGCAATTGTCCGCCGCCGCTGGTGGCCCACAGGCCGCCGTGGTCGTCGTAAGCCAGGTCGAAGACGGGCTCGTTCAACGCGGCGATGGGATTGATGGCGCGGCCGCCTTCCTGCGTATAGCGGTACAGCGCGCCCCGGTTGGCGCCGCCGCTGACGATGAAGCCGCCGTCCGGCTGCTCCAGCAGGGCCAGAGGGCCGATGCCGGCGTCGCTTTGCGCGATGCCGGTGCCGAAGACTTCGCCCGAGAACGGTGCCAATACCTGCGTGAACTGCGAGGGCCGTTCGGGTGGCGTGGCCGGCAGATTGTTTTGCTCGGCCTGGCTGAAAAGCTCGTTGGTCGCGGTCGCGTTGCTGGGTTCGGGCGGGGTGCCGGTGTCGATCGTGGTGCGGTCCACCGTCGGCGTGCCGCCCAGGTTGGTCCGCGTGCCGTCGTCGGGCAGGGATTGCGACGTGCGGGGCGCTTCGCGATTACCCGCGTTGTCGGTGGACAGCGCGGCGAATTCGTAGCGGTGCCCGGCTTCGCCCTGGAACAGCGCCGAGCCGGCCGTGGTCTGGCGCTGCCAGATCTCCCAGGCGCCGCCGTCCTTGGCCACGTAAACGGTCGTGTGTTGCACGCCCGATCCGCCGGTTTCCTCGCTAACCGTCCAGCGCACGTCGTAGACGCCGGTATCGCCCTCTCCCAGCGGGGTCGCGGTCAGGGTGGTGAGCGGGGGCTTGCCGTCTATCGTTTGAACCAGGTCCGTCGTGTCGTAGCTGATCTTTTTGTCGAACGTGACGCTGGCCTGCGCGTGGATCCGCGTGCCGGTTTCCACGTCCAGTTTCGGCTGTACCGTGTAGCTGACCCAGCCTGCGCCCCTGCCCTGGTCATCGTTGGGCGGCAGCAGGCCCCGCGTGGCGTCGGCCAGCACTTCGCCGGTTTCCGGATCGATGGCTTGCAACACCCACACGGCGGTGCCGGTGTTCGGTTCGACGCCGGCCGACACGCGCACGAGGTAGCCGCGCGAATTGCGCAGGTCGATATCGCCCTGGAAGCTGGCGCGCCCCTGCGGGATGTGGAGGGTGACGTCGCCCAGTTTGATGTCGCCCAGGCGGAAGCTGCGCGGGCTCAGCGACGGATCGAGCTTTTGTTCGATCCTGATCTCGTTGACGGGGCTGATCGCTTCGGCCAGATTCTGGAAATCGATGGTGTAGGGCAAGGCCTGGTCCACCGGCAGGTACTGCTGCTCGCCGTAGGCCTGCGGCCCGGTGATCGAGGCCTGCGCGGTGCCGGTGCCGCCGGTATCGAGCGAGGACTGCAGCATCAGCGGCGAGAGGTCCGCGCTGGCGGTGGCCGACGCCGGGTTGGCCCTGCCTTTGGCGTAGACGTTGAAGGCGTTGAGGTAGGTGGTTTGCGCCAGGCCGAGGTCGTAATCCTCGAATTCCGGCAGCGCCGGCACCGGCACCTTGATCACCACCTGGTCGCCGTCTTCGGACACGTAGAGGTCGTCGTAGCTGGCGATCGGCGCGAGCTTGCCGGGCTGGTCGCCATACCAGCGGTGCACGGCTTCGAAGAAGTCCAGCAGATCTCCGTCACTCTGGATGCGTTGCCCGGCCGGCCCCAGCGACACGCCGCTGGCGAGGATGGACAAGGTGCTGGCCACGCGGGGCTGCTCCAGCACGGGCGGGGCCGTGTCGACGGGGCGCAGCAGGCCGACCTGTTCGAGCGCGGCCAGGTAGCTTTGCTGCCAGCCTTCCTGGTCGGCGGCCAGGCCGATCAGGGCCACGCTGGCGGTGCGGTCGGCCAGGACTTTCAGGCGCAGGGCTTCGGCGTCCGCGGTCTGGCGCTGCACGAATTCGTCGCGCGTCAAGGCCGTCGCCGTGGCGAAGACATTGAAGCGGAACGGCATGTATTTCTCGACGGCGGCGATTGCCTTGAGGAAGCTCAGGCTGTCCGGATGGTCGATAGCGTTCTGAATCAGGCTGTAGAGTCCGGCCAGGCGGGTGTCCAGGCTGCCGTCCGCCACCCACTGCGGGCGGGCGTCGGCCAGGGCGTCGCGCAGACCCGCCTTGTTCTTCGCCAGCACCTCCAGGAAGCCGGGATAGGTCTGGGCGATGAAGTTGAAACCGGCAAAGCCGCCGGCCTGCAGATCCAGCACATAGCCGGGTGCCAGCATCTCGCCGGTGGTGTTGACTTCGGAGTCCAGGCTGACCCAGACCGTGTCGCCGTCGATGCCGCTCGGGCTGGTGTCGCCCCGCACATTGCTGCTGAAGCTCACGTAAGGCAGGCCCCAGACCCGAGCGTTGTTGCCCATTTCCGGCACGCCTACCTGGAAGTACACGTAAGGCGTGTCGATGTTGGTGGCGTTCTCCAGGGTGACGTGATAGAGACCCGCGTTGCCCGGCTTGAGCGTGCGGGGGCCGCCCAGGCCCAGCGAAACGTCGATGGGCAGGGCCCGCTCGATAAGATAACGGTAAGGCAGCACCGCTTCCGCGCCGTCGGGGTTGATGACCTTGACGTCGTACAGGCCGTGCGGCTGGTCGCGCAGATCGAAGATCGCGATGATCTTGGTGGCGTCGATGATCTCCATGCGGGTGGGCGTGACTTCGGCTACGCCCGGGCGGATCAACTTGACGAGGGCGCCTTCCTTGAACTGCGCGCCGGTCAGGGTCATGCTGACCCAGCGTCCGTCGCCGCCCTGGTCCGGCGTCACATCGGTGAGCTGGAAAGGCAGGGCTTCGGCCTTGAGGGTGGCCGCGAAGGTGTTCGCGCCGGCGGATTGCGAGCGGACCAGCACGTAGTAGTCGCCCGCTTCGGTGCGCGGGATCACCGCGGTCTGATTGGGCTGCAGCGGTGTGGTATAGCTGGCGTCGAAGAGCGCCGGCGTGGGCACATCGCCCCAGCGCACGTAGATCTCGTCGGCCGCGTCGGCCCGGTTGGTGCGCAGGGTGAAACGCAGCGTCTGGCCCGCCTCGGCATGGACGCGGTAGAGCAGGCCTTCGCCGACCTTCATTTCCACCGGCTGGGACACGCCCAGCTGCAGTTCGGGCACGCTGACCGTGATTTCACCGGGCAGGGGCGAGCGGTTGTTGGATTCCCCGATGCCCTCGTAAACCTGGTTGTAGATGTCCGGCCGCACGATGATGCGGTAGTTGCCGCCCTTGAGCGGCGGCAGCCTGAAGGTGCCGAGCAGGGTCGTATAGTTATCGCCCTTTTGCAGCGTGCCGACGTGATCCACCTGGCCCAGACGGATATCGCCCAGATCCCACTGGCCGTCGGCGGACAGATAGACGGAATCCGTCCAGCTGCCTTGCGCCGCGAAGTCGCCCTGGTTGGTGACGGTCCAGCGCAGCTTGATGTCGCCGTTGACCGTCGCGGTGCCCTGCATTTCGACATTCGTGACCACCAGATCGGCCGGCGGCGGCAATTCGACCACGAGTGCGGCGGACTGGTTGGCGTTGTTGTTTTCCTTGCTGCCTTCGTAGACCTGACCGCGCGGCCTGTCGTTGGTGACGGGATCGGTCACGACGATCACGTAATAGGAACCGACTATTTGGCTCTCGAGCCGGATGCTGCGGTCGACGTGATAGCTCTCGCCGAGTTTCAGCACGCCGGCGTGGCTGACGACGTCGATGAGGCGGTCGGCGTTGAGGTCCAGCGAGGCGTCGGCGGACAGATAGATGCGGTCCAGCCAGTGCGTCTGGTCGGGCGGCGTGTCGCCGCTACCGGCATTGACCACGTCGTAGCCCAGGCTCAGCACCTGTCCGGTCCACAGATGCTGTGCCGCGATGGTGACGGGCTTCACTTGCAGGTCGGCACTGGGCCGCAAGCTGACGTCGATACCCTTGACGGTGACGTTGTTGCCTTCTCCGCGGAATTCGGGCACGGCATCGGAGGTTCTGCCGATACGGCTGTTCTCGGTGGGCGAGGGACTGTTGTTGCCCACGCCGAGGATATCGGAGTCGGTATAGACGATCAGATACCAGCGGCCGTCGGCGCCTTCCGGCAGGCGAATCTGGAAATCCTGCGTATAGCTGCCGCCGTCGGCGGCCAGCACGCCGCCATGTCTGAAATCTCCGACTTGCAGGTCGGTGCTGTCCAGCGAGGGATCGCGCGACAGATAGACGCGGTCGTTCCATAAGAACTGGCGCGTGTCGCGGTGGCCCTGATTGGTGACCTTGAAACTGCCGCCAAGCAGACCGCCCGACTGGTAGCCGCCGGGCTGCAGAGTCAGTTCGGAGACGATCAGGTCGGGCTCGCGGTAGACCACGTCCAGGTCGGTCTGGTAGCGGTTGTTGTCCGTCCCGGGCGGCTCGTAGGCATGAAACACGTAATGGCTCAGGGACAGGTCGTTGCGTCCCGCCACGTCTTCGCCGTCGGGCTGGTCGATAGCGGCATCGACGATGAGGTGCAGATAATAGGGACCGTCGGTGCCGGCGGGCAGCCTGAGATCGGCATGCCCGATGTATTCTCCGTTATGGATGAGCCCTTGGCTGTTGTTGTGCACAACGCTGCCCAGCAGGGTCGCACGCGAGCGGATGAAGCTGGCGTCGGGCGAGAACCAGATCTGGTCCACCCAGCTCTTGGTGCCGCTCCAGACGTCGTGACCCTGGTTTTGCACGGTCCAGCTGACGGCGATCTGTTCGCCCGAATAGCTTTGCTCCGGTGTGACGCTCATCGCTATGGGCACCAGATCGGCCGGGCGGGGGTCGATGACCGTGCTGGTCCAATTGCTGTTGTTGTCTTCGTTGCTTTCGGCCACCGACGGTACGAGCGCGGTGTCGGTCTTGACCGTGACGTAACGCGCTTTCACGGCCGGCGACAGCGTGAAACTCTTGGTGTTGGTGTAGCTCTCCAGCTTGCCGAGCGACTTGAGGCGGCTGAAGCTGCCGAGGAACCACTTCTTGGCCTGAGGGTCGTCCAGGGGCAGGTCGGAAGCGTAAACCGAGTCGACCCAGTCGTCGGCCTGGCCTTCGTCGTGGTTCTCGACGGTCCAGCTGATCGTGAAGGGCTGATCGGTTGAGCCCGTCGCGTCGGCGACGACCTTGGTCACGCGCAGATCGGCCTTGGGCGCCGGCGGGTTGCCTATGATGTCGATAGCCCGCGCCTTGTAGTTATTGCTGTCGAATTCGGCGGGATCGTCGGGATTCGGCGTGAAGGTGTCTTCCAGCACCGCGTCGTAGGCGTCGGTCCAGGGCGTGATGTAATAGCTGCCCGAGGCGATCTCCTGCGGGATGCGCACCTTGATGACGGCCTCGTAGCTGCTCGCCTCGTTGCTGCCTTCCTTGACCAGCACGCCCGTGTGCAGCTTACTGCCCAGGAAGATGGCGCCGTTGCCGATGACGTTGCCGTGCTCGTCTTTCAGTCCGGGCGTGGGGCGGGTCTTGTCGCGCGTCAGCCAGACCGAGTCGGTCCAAGTGGTCTTGTCGGTGGTGTTGACGCCCTTGTTGGTGACGGTGAAGCGGACTTCGATCTCGCTGCCGTAGATGGCCTGCGACGGCGCGCTCACGTCACTGACGACGAGATCCGCGGGAGGATAGGGGTTGATGAAAATCTCTTTCGCGGTGACGTTGTCGTCGTCGTGCGGGTATTCGTCCATGGCCCTGTCGGCATCGGCGGCGACCACTATGAAGGCCTTGCCCTGGTAGCGGGTGGGTATGGTCACCAGGTGCGACAGGGCCGTATAGCTGTCGTCTCCCGCGCCCGTCGCGCTCAGGGCTTGCGGGTTGTTCACCGTGTCCAGCAGCAAGTCGTCGCTGCTGAGCTTGTCGTCCAGCGACAGGTAGACCTTGTCGTGCCAGCCGGCTACGTTGGTGGCCACGGTGCCTCGGTTGACGACCGTGTAGTTCACCGCAAAGCTAACGCCTGCGGTGATCTCGTTCGCGGGACTGACGTTCTGGACCTGCAGGTTGGGCCGGGCCTTGGCCGACAGCAACAAGGTCTGCTCGTCGGTCGTCGCATTGTTGTTGGCGCGGTCGCCCAGTTCGAAGACCGTGCCGGCGATGTTGGTGCTGACGCGCACCACCCAGCCGCCGTCGATGTGGGTGGGCAGCACGAAGCGCTCGGTGCGGGTGTAGAACTTGCCCGCTTCCAGGCCGCCATCGTGGCGGAAGCTGCCCAAGGTAATGGGCCGGACTGTTGCGTCATTGGCCTTGACCAGTTCCACCTGATCGGTGATGGCCGCCAGCGCATTGGCCTGACCTTGGTTTTTGACTGTCCAACCGATCTGGATGGTGTCGCCCTCGTTCGCCGAAACCGGTGCGACGATGTCCGGATCCACCACCAGGTCGGCACTGGGCGCCACGCTGACCTGCACTTCGCCGGCCAGCGCACGATTGTTGTCGTCGTGGATGAACTCGAAAGGCCCGCCGGTTTCGACGAACACGTAGAAATGACCGGACAATCCTTCCGGCAGCGTCAAGTTGCCGGTGCGGTCATAGAACTCCCCGTTCGCCAGCGCGCCCAGGTGATCGAACGCGGCATTCGCCACGATGCCGCTGCCGTCGGAATTGCGGGCGAGGAAGACGCGGTCGCTCCAAATCGTGGTGTTGGTGCGCGCGATACCCTGGTTTTGCACGCGCCAGTTGACCGTGAGCGTACCGCCCGACAGCGCGTCCGCGCCCACGCTGGGCTGGATGATGGTCAGGTCGGCATAGGGTATGGGCATGATGTCGACGGGGTGGTCCGCCGCGTCGACGTTGTTGGCTTCGCTGCCGTTCTCGAACACCTGGTCGGCGCTGTCGCTGCGCACGAAGACCGTGAAACGCCCGGTCAGGGAAGGCGCCATCAAGAATTCTTTCGTCTCGCTGTAGCTGGCGCCCTTGGCCAAACCGCCGGTGTGTATCAGGCTGCCCAGCACGATATCGTCGCTATCGCCGAGCACGGCGTTACGCGAGGCGATGACGCTGTCGGTCCACTCCCCGCTCAGTCCGGCTCCGGTGCCGAGGAGGTTGCTCACGGTCCAGCCGACGGTGATATGGGCGGGATCGGCGATCGTGAGCGATGGAGCACTTACGTTGCTGACCTGCAGATCGGCATAGGGCGCCAGGTCGATGTCGATGAGCGACGCGCGCTCGTTGTCCTGCTCGCCATTGGCTTCGTGCACCGCCCCCGTCGCATCGGTTTGCACGATGATGCGCCAGGCTCCGGACAAATCGATGGGAATAAGGGCGTGGATGCTGCCCGGATCCGTGGCCAGCGGCGCCAGCGGACCGTTATGGGTGAATTCGCCGAGCAGGCGGTCGCCCGCGCCGACGGTGCCATCCTGCGAAAGGTAAACCCGATCGATCCAGCTCTCGGTCACCGCCCGCGATCCCGAATTGACCACCTCCCAGCTGATGTCGATGCTATCGCCGGACCGGGCGCTCGCAGGCGCAACGACGGGGTCCGCCAGTTGAAGGTTCGCGTGGCCCAGCGCCAACGGGTCGGAAACCTTGAGATTGTTGGCCTCCCGACCGTATTCATAAATCTTCAGGCCCGCATCGCTCACGACCAAGAAAGAATAGGAAGCATCGATCCAATCCGGCAGCGTGACGGTCGCCTCGGCGGAATAGCTGTTGTCGCCGGCGTTGGCGGACAGTTGCCGGGTCTGGCTGACGGTGGCGAGGAGTGCGGCGCCGGTGAGGCTACCGTCCTTGGCAAGATATACCTTGTCGACCCAGGTGCCGCTGGCGGTCGCCTCCCCGGCGTTGGCGACGGTCCAGCCGACCGTGACCTGATCGCCGGCCCGGCCTGTCGCCGGGCCGTTCACACCGAGGGTGACGAGATCCGGCGCGGGCGTCGATTTGATGAGCGTCGGCAGGACGGTGGCGGCAACATTATTGTTTTCGAAACTGCCCTCATAGACCTGGTTCAGCGCGTCGCTGCGGATGAGAAAATAGTAACTGCTCGCAATACCGTAAGGGACCGGGATCTGGGTGACGGTGGTATAGGTCTCGCCGGCGGCGACGGCGCCGCTGTGGTCGGCCTGCCCCAGCAGGATATCCGTATCGTCCAGTGTCTGGTCGGTGGAGAGGTAGATCGCGTCCTGCCACTGGCTGACGTCGGTCGCACCGTCACCGCGGTTGCGCACGCGCCAGGACAGGGCGGCCGGCGTGCCCTCGATCGCCTGCTCGGGGCCTATGGCCACCTCGAACTGCAGGTCGGCATAAGGCGAGGTCAGATTGATGGGAATGGGCGGCAGGAAGGTATTGTCGGCACGCGTGTCCGGTTCGGGCACCTGGTTCAAGGCGTCGACGACGACCGACAGATACCAGGTGCCGTTCAGGCGCTGCGGCAGGGTGACCGAACGGCTGGTGGTATAGCTGGCGTGTGCGGCGAGGCCGCCGGGGTAGTCGATGGTGGCCAGGACGATATCGTCGGCATCGCCGATCTGCCCGTCTTGGCTGAGGACGATCCGGTCGGTCCGGGCCTGCGTGACATTGACGGAGCTGTTGTTGGTAACCGTCCATTGCACGCTGATGCTGTCGCCGCCGCGGGCGTCGAGCGGCACGTTCTGGCCGTTTGCCGTCAGGCCGCTTACCGTCAGGTTCGGATAGTCGACCGCGGCCGAAGTGAAGCCGATGACGCTGCCGTTGTTGCTCTCGGCATTGCCTTCGGCGTTGACTTCGGACACCGCGCCGGTGGCATCGGTGGTCACGGTGATTTCGATCTGCCCGGTCCCGCGCAGGCCGGTCGGCAATGCGAAGTCGTAGCCGCGCTCTCTCGACTGCCCGGGCGCGGGATGGCCGCCGCTGTCGGCCGCATTGGGGTCGAAGCCGACAAATTCGTCGACCAGGGTCTCGCCGGTGGCCAGATTGCGCACGACGATGCGGTCCGACCAGCCGGTGACCGTGGCGGCGGTGCCGCCGTTGTAGTCGTTCCAACGGACATTGAGGGTGCCTCCGGCCTGCGGGAGGGTTTGCAGCGTGGTCAGATTGGTGACCCGCAGGTCCGGGGCGGATATCAGCGTGACGGCGTCCGTGTTGTTGGTTTCCGCCGTACCCTCCGGGTTGGATTCGAAGATTTGGCCGTTGGGACCGGTGCCGCCCGTGTCGGCGCGGACGGTGAATTCGAACCGGCCGATGCCGTTGATACCGGCGGGCCAGATCAGCTTGTAGCTGCGGTCGGCAAGCCCCTCCGGCGCAATCGGGCCCAGTGTCGATTCGTCGTAGGGAACGGGAGTCGTGACGAAGGTCTGTCCGGTCGCGAGGTTGCGTACGGTCAGGGTCTCCGTCCAGGAGCCGCGGGTAGCGATCGCACCCTGGTTATGGGTCTTCCAGCTCACGCTCACGGCGTCACCGGCTTTCCAGCCGCCGGCCGGGCTGATCGCCAAATCGGTCACCACCAGGTCGGGATAACTCGCCAGGGTCGACGTCAGGCTCAGGCTGGCGCTGTTGTTGGTCTCGGCGTTGCCGTCGGCATTTATTTCCACGATGCCGCCGGAACCGTAAATGTTCTGGTCCGCGGTGATTTGCACCAGCAGATCGCCGACGCCCGCGCTGCCGTCGGCCACGCGGAACTTGTAGGTCTGCTGAACGGAACCGTTCGCCTGCAGGACTCCGCCTGCGGGCGGATCGTAGCGGAGCTGCTCATTGACCAGGACCACCCCCGTGGTCTGGTTGACCACGCGGATTCGGTCGTACCAGCCGGCCGTGATGGGCGCATTGCCGCCGTTCACGTCGTTCCAGCTCAGGGTGATGAACTCGCCGGTGACGGGCGTGCCGATGTCGCTCATCAATCCGCCTACCTTCAGATCGGGTGCAGACAGCACGACCGTCTGGGCGGTGTTGTTGCTCTCGGCCGTGTCGTTCGGATTGTTCTCGAAGACCAGTCCCGTCGCATCGACGGTGACCAGGAATTCGATCTGACCGGTGGCATTGATCCCCGCTGGCCAGAGGATCGCGGTGCTGCGGTCCCGGAAATGGCCGCCTTCGATGTCGCCGGATTCGTAGGGTATTTCTTTCGTAAACAATACCTGACCGGTCGTGAGATTCTTGACACGCAGGGTTTCGATCCACGAGCCCGAGGTCGCGCCGTCGCCGTGGTTGTAGGTCTTCCAGCTCACCGTCACGGCATCGCCCGCGAGCCAGCCGGATGCCGGGGTCGCCGTCACTTCGCCCGTGGTCAGATCGGGATAGGGCGCCAAGGCCGAGTCCAGGCTGACGCTGGTTTCGTTGTTAGTTTCCGCCAGGCCTTCGGCGTTGGTTTCCACCACCGCATTGGTCGCGTCGGTGATCAGCGTGAAACTCAGCTTGCCTGCGCCCCGGTTGCCTTTCGGCAGCAGAACACTCTGTTCGCGCTGTACGCTTTGACCGCCCTGGAGGGCGTCACCGACGTAAGGTATCTTGATGTCGGCGAGCAGCTCATCGGTATCCAGATTGCGCACCAGCAGCCAGTCGGTCCACGACGTCGTCGTCGCCAGCGTGCCGGTGTTGTTCACCGCCCATTTCACGGTCACGGTATTGCCGGACTGCAGCACCGAGTCCGCGCTCAGGCCCAGGCCGGTCACGGTCAAGTCCGTTCCGGCCTGCACCGTGCTGACGTTGATGTTCCTTACCTTGAGTACCTTCGGGTCGGAAGCCGTGTCGACGGTGAAATCCATTTGTGCGCCGGGACTCTCTCCGCGCAGGACGCTGAAGCTGCCGGCCCGGTTGGCATACGTCATCAGATTGAAGACGTCGCTGGTCGCGGGCACATAACCGCCGTCCAGATAAACGGCCAGCGTACCGGCTAGATTGGCCGTTCCGGTCGCCGCCAGCAGTCCCGTCGTCGTCGCATTGCCAAGACCCACCCGCACGGTGGCCTGCGCGCCGAGACTGAGCGAGCCGACGATGCTTAACTGCGCACCCGGGGCGATGTGCAGGGTGCCCTGGTCGATGGCGAGATTGTGGTTGTAGGTCAGCGTGCCGGCAGCGACATTGACCGCACCGGTATTGTTGAAGGCGATCGAACTGTGTAGGCCGTGGTTACCCGCCACGGTCTGATTCAGCGTGCCGGCGTTGTTGAAAACCCCGCTACCACTCCAGAGTCCCAACGGTTGGCTGCTGGAACTGGCCAAATTGAGCGTCGCCCCGGCCGCGTTGGTTAGGGTGTTGCTGCCGCCACTGGTGTAACCAAAATAGATAACGTCATCGCCACCCAGCGTCAGCGTGCCTTCGTTCAGCCAGGTCTTGCCCCCAGTAAGAGCGAGCACGTTGCTGCTGCTCATGTTGACGGTGCTCACGCCTTGCGTGGTGAACCTCCCCGTGCCGCTGAGGTAGCTGGTCGTACCGGTGACATCGAAGGCACCCGTCACCGTGACGTCGCCGCTGCCGCCCAGGGTGCCACCGGTCAGGATCAGATCCCCCAGGATGAGCGACTGGTTGACGAGCAGGCTACCGGAGCCGATCGTCAAGCCGGTTCCACTACTGGCAAGATCAAACGTAGTATTCGCGTTCACCGTGGCACTACCAACTACCTGCAATGTCCCCAAACCGGTGATGTTGGAGCCGGCGTCGAGATTGCGTGTGCCGCCCGCGAAGCTGAGCGTGGCTCCGGCGTCGACCGCATAGACTCCGGTATCGGTCCCGCCGCCCGAGATCGTCAGGGTTCCCGCATCGACATTGACCGTGCCGCTGTTGTTGAAGGCGATCGAGCTGTGTAGGCCGTGGTTACCCGTCACGGTCTGATTCAGCGTGCCGACGTTGTTGAAAACCCCGCTACCACTCCAGAGTCCCAACGGTTGGCTGCTGGAACTGGCCAAATTGAGCGTCGCCCCGGCCGCGTTGGTTAGGGTGTTGCTGCCGCCACTGGTGTAACCAAAATAGAGAACGTCATCGCCACCCAGCGTCAGCGTGCCTTCGTTCAGCCAGGTCTTGCCCCCAGTAAGAGCGAGCACGTTGCTGCTGCTCATGTTGACGGTGCTCACGCCTTGCGTGGTGAACCTCCCCGTGCCGCTGAGGTAGCTGGTCGTACCGGTGACATCGAAGGCACCCGTCACCGTGACGTCGCCGCTACCGCCCAAGGTGCCACCGGTCAGGGTCAGGCTGGGCAGGATCACGGCCTCGGCGGTGTTGAAATTCAGCGCTCCTCCACTGACCATGACGGGCGCCAACTGCCCCGAAACAGACGCCCCGTTGACGTTCAGGGTACCGCCGCTGACGCTCAGTCCCTCACCCGTCGGCGCGATGTCCAGTCCGCCGTTGACGTTGATCGTGCCGCCCGACACAGCGAATGTGCCCAAACCGGTGATGTTGGAGCCGGCGTCGAGATTGCGTGTGCCGCCCGCGAAGTTGAGCGTGGCCCCGGCGTCGACCGCATACACGCCGGTATCGGTCCCCCCGCCCGCGATGCTCAGCGTGCCGGCAGCGACATTGACCGTACCGGTATTGTTGAAGGCGATCGAACTGTGTAGGCCGTGGTTACCCGTCACGGTCTGATTCAGCGTGCCGACGTTGTTGAAAACCCCGCTACCACTCCAGAGTCCCAACGGTTGGCTGCTGGAACTGGCCAAATTGAGCGTCGCCCCGGCCGCGTTGGTTAGGGTGTTGCTGCCGCCACTGGTGTAACCAAAATAGAGAACGTCATCGCCACCCAGCGTCAGCGTGCCTTCGTTCAGCCAGGTCTTGCCCCCAGTAAGAGCGAGCACGTTGCTGCTACTCATGTTGACGGTGCTCACGCCTTGCGTGGTGAACCTCCCCGTGCCGCTGAGGTAGCTGGTCGTACCGGTGACATCGAAGGCGCCCGTCACCGTGACGTCGCCGCTACCGCCCAAGGTGCCACCGGTCAGGGTCAGGCTGGGCAGGATCACGGCCTCGGCGGTGTTGAAATTCAGCGCTCCTCCACTGACCATGACGGGCGCCAACTGCCCCGAAACAGACGCCCCGTTGACGTTCAGGGTACCGCCGCTGACGCTCAGTCCCTCACCCGTCGGCGCGATGCTCAGTCCGCCGTTGACGTTGACCGTGCCACCGGATACGCGGAAAGAGCCCAGGCCGCTGATGTCGCTACCGGCGTCGAGATTGCGCGTGCCGCCGGCGAAGTTGAGCGTGGCTCCGGCGTCGACCGCATACACGCCGGTATCGGCCCCGCCACCGGAGATCGTCAGGGTTCCCGCATCGACATTGACCGTGCCGCTGTTGTTGAAGGCAATGGAACTGTCGAAGCCGTGCGCGCCCGCCGCCGTCAGATTCACGGTGCCCGCGTTGTTGACCGCCGCAGTGCCGGTCCAGTAACGCAGGAGGGTGGCCTGGCTACTGTTCAGGTTCAGCGTGGCGCCCACCGCGTTGGTCAGGGTGTTGCTGCCGCCGCTGCTGTAGCCGAAGATGATCTGGTCGTCGCCCGCGACCGTCAGCGTGCCTTCGTTGATCCAGTGCTTGCCGCCGGACAGACTGAGCCACTGATTGCCCGAGGCGATGTTCAGCGTGCTGTTGCCCTGCGTGGTCAGCGTGCTGCTGCCGGCCAGCGTGCTGCTGCCGGTCACGTCGAATGCACCGCTGATGGTGACGTGGTCCGCGCCATCCAGGGTACCGCCGGACATGAGCAGGCTCGCCAAGGTATGCGAGTTGCCCGTGTTCAGGTTCAGGACGCCGCCGCTGATGGCCAGACTGCTCAAGGTGTTGGCGCTGTTCAGGTTCAGCGTACCGCCGCTGACCGTCAGGGAAGCCAGTGCTCCCGAGCTCGCCCCCGCCGATACGTTGAGCGTTCCGCCGCTGACCCGGAGGGCCGCACCCGTCGTGGCGATGCCCAGCAAATGCCTGACATTGACCGTGCCGCCCGACACCGCGAACGAGCCCAGGCCGTTGATGTCGCTGCCGGCGTCGAGGTTGCGCGTGCCGCCGGCGAAGTTGAGCGTGGCTCCGGCGTCGACCGCATACACGCCGGTATCGGCCCCGCCGCCGGAGATCGTCAGGGTTCCCGCATCGACATTGACCGTGCCGCTGTTGTTGAAGGCAATGGAACTGTCGAAGCCGTGCGCGCCCGCCGCCGTCAGATTCACGGTGCCCGCGTTGTTGACCGCCGCAGTGCCGGTCCAGTAACGCAGGAGGGTGGCCTGGCTACTGTTCAGGTTCAGCGTGGCGCCCACCGCGTTGGTCAGGGTGTTGCTGCCGCCGCTGCTGTAGCCGAAGATGATCTGGTCGTCGCCCGCGACCGTCAGCGTGCCTTCGTTGATCCAGTGCTTGCCGCCGGACAGACTGAGCCACTGATTGCCCGAGGCGATGTTCAGCGTGCTGTTGCCCTGCGTGGTCAGCGTGCTGCTGCCGGCCAGCGTGCTGCTGCCGGTCACGTCGAATGCACCGCTGATGGTGACGTGGTCCGCGCCATCCAGGGTACCGCCGGACATGAGCAGGCTCGCCAAGGTATGCGAGTTGCCCGTGTTCAGGTTCAGGACGCCGCCGCTGATGGCCAGACTGCTCAAGGTGTTGGCGCTGTTCAGGTTCAGCGTACCGCCGCTGACCGTCAGGGAAGCCAGTGCTCCCGAGCTCGCCCCCGCCGATACGTTGAGCGTTCCGCCGCTGACCCGGAGGGCCGCACCCGTCGTGGCGATGCCCAGCAAATGCCTGACATTGACCGTGCCGCCCGACACCGCGAACGAGCCCAGGCCGTTGATGTCGCTGCCGGCGTCGAGGTTGCGCGTGCCGCCGGCGAAGCTGAGCGTGGCCCCGGCGTCGACCGCGTATATGCCGGTATCGGTCCCGCCGCCGGAGATCGTCAGGGTTCCCGCATCGACATTGACCGTGCCGCTGTTGTTGAAGGCAATGGAACTGTCGAAGCTGTGCGCGCCCGCCGCCGTCAGATTCACGGTGCCCGCGTTGTTGACCGCCGCGGTGCCTGTCCAGTAACGCAGGAGGGTGGCCTGGCTACTGTTCAGGTTCAGCGTGGCGCCCGCCGCATTGGTCAGGGCGTTGCTGCCGCCGCTGCTGTAGCCGAAGATGATCTGGTCGTCGCCCGCGACCGTCAGCGTGCCTTCGTTGATCCAGTGCTTGCCGCCGGACAGACTGAGCCACTGATTGCCCGAGGTGATGTTCAGCGTGCTGTTGCCCTGCGTGGTCAGCGTGCCGCTGCCGGCCAGCGTGCTGCTGCCGGTCACGTCGAACGCGCCGCTGACGGTCAAGGCTCCCGTCCCGGCCAAAGTGCCGCCGGCCAGCGTTAACTTCCCCTTGATGTACGAATCGCCGTTGAGATTGAGAGTGACGCCCCCGGTCAGTGTGAGATCGCAGTCGCAGGAGAGCGAGTTCACCGTGGCGGTGCCACCGGAGATGGTCACCGTCTGACCGGCGGGCAGCCCGATCAAGACATCGTCGGTCGCTACCGGTACGGCACCGGAACTCCAGTTGGAGGCTACATTCCAGTCGCCGCCCGCGGCCCCTATCCAGGTGACGGTCGAGGTGGCGGCCGCTTGCAGGCTCGATATGCCCGTATCGGCCAACTGGATCACCGGCGCGGTGTCCGTCGCCGGTTGGGAAATAGCCGTCGCATCGCCGGGGTCGGAAGTGGTGGAGACAACCTCGGCCGTCGCGGAAAGTAAAACCCGCGGTTCGAGGGTTTCGAACCGCAACCTCCCGCCGCCCTGTCCGGAGGTATCGGATGCAGCCGAAGAGAAGACATGGTCTGCCGGCCGGCTTCGCGAGGAGGTCCTCAACAAAGTGGCGATTGCGGAAGCGAGCGAAACTCCGGTTTTTTTCATAGCAGTCTTCCCTTGCGTAGGAGGGGTCTAAGTAAATTGATACACGCTGGCGATTTGTCTCTCAACGGGAGGAGGTCAAAAGACCCGACATCCGGATACCCCGTTTTTGGCCACGCCGACATATGCGTCGTATCAGTCGGCGGTGACATTTTTAAAGCGCGCCTGGCAGCGGATGCCGGCGGGAATTTGGTACTGCGGGTTGGGCAACTCCAGGCGAACGCCAAAGGTGCTGCTGGCGGCGTCTACGACCTGATCGACCACCTTGACGTGCGCACGCACGGACGGTTTCACCGCAGGTTCGGGCAGAATTTCAACCTCCTCGCCGACCTGGACTTTGCCGATGGCGCTGACCGGTAAAACCACTTCCACGTAGAGCGGATCGATTTCCGCCAGTTTGACGACGGGTGTTCTGTCGTCGATTTGAGCGGCCTCTCCCGGATTGTGCAGCCTTTCGATCACCACGCCATTGAACGGACTGCGTATGGTCTTCAGGCGCAGGTTTTCCTCGTGTTCCCGCACTTCCAGCTGGGCCAGCCGGGTGTTGTCCTTCGCCTCCGCCAATTCCGCGTCGGCCAGGCGCTGACCCGTTTCCGCTTCGTCGTAATCGTTGGCGGTCGCGAACTTTTCCTGGTACAGGTCCTGCTGCCGCTGGCGCTTCTTGCCGGCAAACTCCAGGCGGGACTGGGCGGCGCGCAGGGCACCCTGCATGCCCGCCTTATAGCGCGCCATGTCCAATTTGGCCCGATCGGAACCGCTGTCGAGTTCGACCAGAACCTGGCCCTTTTTGACCAGATCGCCCCGGTCCACGTTGACCCGTTCGATGAGCCCAGCCACGGAGGAACGCAGTTCCACCACTTGCTTGGGTTCGATCAGGCATTCGACGTCCTTGGCCATAGGCGCGGTGCCGGGAAAGATCGCCAGGCCCAGTATCGGCACCATCGTCAACGCCACGCCGCGCGGCGGCGACAGCCGTCGACTCCGGATAGCGGGACTTCCCGGCTTGTCGTCGACAAGATAAACCACTGCCCGGCCCTTCCCCCAGTTGAATTTCGTCATTCGCGTCCCGTAAAAGCCAGCATGCGGTCTATACGCCGATCAATTTCCAGGGTTTGCCGCCTCAAGAGGGCATGATGGCGCTCCGCGCGGGATTGCGCCACCCGGCGCCAAATCCCGACGCTCCATCTCGAACCGGGGCGCGCCCAAGGGAGCAAACCCAGCCAGGAGGGCGCAAACACGCGGAACAACTCGTCGTCGAGCGCGACGATGGCCTCGTAACTGCCCGGATCGCCCTGCCGGCCCGAGCGTCCGTACAACTGCCGGTCGATGCGCCCGGCCTCGCTGTATTCGGTGATGATGACATGCAGACCGCCTTGTTCGGCCACGCCGGCGCCCAATTTGATGTCGGTTCCGCGTCCGGCCATATTGGTCGCCACCGTGACCACGGAGCGCTGCCCCGCTTCGGCGATCAGTTGCGCTTCGTCGGCGTCCTGGCGGGCATTCAATACCTGGTGCGCGATTCCGGCCTCAGCCAGTAGTTCCGACAGCTTTTCGGACGCTTCGACCGAACGGGTGCCCACCAGCACCGGGCGGCCATGGTCCCTGCTCTGCGTTCGGACGGCATCGGCCACCGCCCGCCATTTGTCCTGCTCGCTCGCGAGCAGGCGCGGCTTCAGACTGCGGCGCTGAACGGGACGGTGGGTAGGGATGCGGCAAACGCGCAGGCGATAGACCGACCAGAGTTCGTCCGTGATCTCGCGCGCCGTGCCCGTCATGCCGGACAAACGCAGGTAACGCCGGAACAGGCGCTGATAGGTGACTCGGGCCAGCGTGGTTCGACGACCGGTGGTCTTGCATCCTTCCTTGATTTCGATCAGTTGGTGCAAGCCCATTTCCCAGGAACGGTCCGGCATCAGGCGGCCGGTAAATTCGTCCACGATTTGTACGGCGTCGTCGCGGACTAAGTAGTGCTTGTCTTTTTCGTACAAATGCAGGGCCGCAAGCGCCTGGGTCATCATTTCCACGCGCCCGGCGACCGGAACGTCTTGCGTCATGTGCTGCAGTTTGGCTTTGCCGCTGCGGGTCAGGTGGATAGACCGGTCCTCCTTCGCGAGCTGGAAATCCCTTGCATCGAGCGATTTTGCCAGTTCCAGCGTCGTGGCCAGCGCCGCCAGGTTTTCCTGATTCTCTTCTTGCCCGGAGATGATGAGCGGCGTCCGCGCCTCATCGACCAGGATGCTGTCGGCTTCGTCGACGATGGCGAAATGCAGGCCCCGGAGCAGCAAGCCCTGGCTCTGGTCCTCTCCGCCGAGCAGTCTGGCGACGGTCATGCGCGAGGCACTCGGCCACTCCTTGAGCGCGATGCGATCCTTGAGGTAATCGAAGCCCAGTTCCTTGTTCGTGCAATACGTGATGTCCGCCGCGTAGGCGGTGCGGCGGGCCTGGGGCGCCATGCCGCCCTGTACCACGCCGACGCTGAGCCCCAGGCGGTGAAACAAGGGCTCCATGATCTCCGCGTCGCGCTTCGCCAGATAATCGTTGACGGTGAGGATGTGGGTCGGGATTCCGGCCATGGCGGCGACGGCTGCGGGCAAGGTCGCCGCCAGGGTCTTGCCCTCGCCCGTATGCATTTCCGCGACGCAGCCGCGGAGCAGCGCCAGCCCGGCCATCATCTGAACGCGGTAATGGCGCATGCCCAGGACACGGCCCGACAATTCCCGGACGAGGGCGAACGCTTCGGCAACGATCTCGTCGCGGAATCCGCGCCGGCGCAAAGCCAGGGAAAGCCGCACGCCCGCCGCGGAAAGCTCGACATCGTTGCAGCGGGCGAACTTCGACTCGTGGCTTTCGACCCGGTCGGCGAAACGGTGGGCGCGGACCGCGAACAGGCGAGCCGGCATGAACCAGCGGGCATAGGCCGAGGACAACCAGCGATCGAAGGCGTTTTCGTCCGGATCGACGCGCTCGGGATAGGGGCCGTCGGCCAAGCGCAAGCCGGGTATGGCAGGGCTCAGGCTAGACATTCATCCGACTCAAAAAAAGCTGCCTCAAGCGCCGCCATCCCTGACTGGCCCAGGGCTCGGGATTGTGCTCGAAGCGCACATGGACCCGGCCGCCGTAGGGCGGAACGGCATTGGCTCCGGTGGCCGGGGGCAGGCCCGCCAGCGCCAGATCGAACTGAAACAGGCTGGTCAGCGCCCTGGTTTTTTCGGGGTCGCGGGGATCCAGGACATTCTGCCCTCCTCCCTCGGTGCTCAAGGCGGGACTGGGCAGTTCGGCCCTCGCAGCGGGCACCTCGCGTATCAGCCGCGCCGGCAGCACGTCGCCCGGACGATCCGCGAACCGCACGGCGACGGCGCGCGTTCCGCGCCGCACTAGGTCGATGTCGTCCTGACCGACCACCACCCGGACCAGCGGGAGCGATCCGTCCACCACGTATCCGACCAGTTCGCCCTGTTTCAGGAAACGCCCGGGCAGATCGTCTTCCTTGGCCAACATGAAATAACCGCGGGCCTTGCTCCGTATCAGGAGATTGCGCGCTTTTTCCTCGGCGCGCGCCAGATTCGCCTGCTCCCTCTCCAACTCCTGGCGGGTGATCCCGGCTTTCACCTTGTCCTCCACCCACTCGGCCGCGCGACGCGTGCCGATCTCCGCCACGCGGGCGCGGGCCAGGCGTATCTCCGCCTCCAGTACGGGATCCTCGCATTCCACCAGGGGATCGCCGACTTCTACCCGGCTGCCCGCCTTGACCAGCACGCGATGCACGAAGCCGGCCGTGCCGGCTCTCGCTTCGGCCTGTTCCGGCAGCCAGACGACGCCTTCGCTCTGGGTACGCAAGGGCATGGGTATGACCGAAATAAACAAGGCCAGCGCCCCGGCCAGACCCAGCGTCACGCCTACGGCGCGACGGCGGCTGGCCTGCAGGCGCGGGTCATGCAGCACGTAGTGCAAGCCCTTCACCAGCGGGATCACCAGCAGGCTGGCGGCGCTCCACAGTGCCAGCGCGACGCCGATGACAAAAAAGCTGTTGGCCAGGAAGATGGCGATGCCGAACATCACCACGAAGCGATAGGCCAGCGCCGCCGGGGCATAAAACAGGAACCAGCGGCACTCGCCCGGCGTGGCATCCAGCGGCGCGGGATTCTTGATGCGGAACAGGTGGCGGTTGATCAGAGACAGCCAATAGCGATTGGCCCGAAGGGCTAGATTGGGCGTTTCGATGAGGTCCGAGAGCATGTAGTAGCCGTCGTACCGCAGCAAGGGGTTACCGTTGAAGACCAGGGTGGAGACGCCGGCGATCATCATGATATCGAACAGGATCGCCCTCAGATTGCCCTGCGCCACCAATACCCAGAGGATCATCGCCAGGCTGGCGATGAAAACCTCGACCAGCATGCCGGCCGAACCCACCAGGGCGCGCTGCCACTTGCCGCGAAAACCGGCGGACGAGCTCGCATCGACATAAGGGACCACCATCAGGGCCAGCAGCATGATGCCCATCTCGTGCACCTCGCCGCCCTGGATCCTGGCGGCGTAAGCGTGTCCCAACTCGTGAAACAGCTTGATGAGGGGAAAGGTCAGCCAGAGTATGACCAGATTGCGCGCCGCCATCATGCGGTCGGAGACGTTTTCGCTCAACTCAGGCCAGTGATGGGCCGCCAGCGTGATGCCCAGCCCCACCACCATCAGCCATAGCAGGAGTCCGGCCCAACCGAACAGGGGCCGCACATACGGAAGCGTGCGCTTCAGGAAGGCGTCCGGGTCCCACACGGGCAGGCGGATCGCCAGGGGATTCTTCAGGTTGCTCAGCCAGACGCTGCGCGAGCGCTGGTCGAAGCGGGTGAACAGTTCCGCCGTATCCGGTATCACGTCGCCTTTCAGCAAGTCATTGGCGTGCAGTTGTCCCAACAACTGGATCACTTCTTCCTGCCCCGGGGCATCCGGCCCTAAAACAGCGCCCGCCTTTTTCCAGATGTCGTCCACGCTGCGTTGCCCATCCATCATGCGGATGAACAAATAGGCGGCGGGAGTGAAGCGATGGACACGGCCGGTGTTGCGATCGTCGACGACGTGCCAGATCGCTCCCCGATAGCGGTGGCGGTGTATTCGCACGTGCTCGGCGAGCCGCGGCTTGAACGCGGCCACCCGATGCCACGAGGCGCTGTAAAAACGTCCCCCGCTCATGGCAGCCAGGTCCAGAGCGAAATTCTCAGCCAGTCCGTCAGCCTGTGCGTCCAGATCCACCACAGGCCGCGTTCGCCGGCCTCGATTTTCCCCACGCCTTCCATGCCGGGACGCATCAGCGCGGTGGGTACATCGAGTTTCGCCTCGACGCGGAAATAATTGATGCCGTCTTCGGTCGTCGATACCGAAGTGATCTTCTTTACGGTGAACGGCAGTTTTTCCGCCGTCAGACCCGACAACGCCAGTTGCCCGCGCTGCCCCACCTGCACATGAGTGATATCGCGCTCGTCCACCTTCAGGATCACGCGGTAGGCATCCAGGGGCGTGATTTCGAACAACACCTTGCCCTGCTCCACGGGCGCCCCCAGCATCTGGCTGAGATCGCCCGAAACCACGAAGCCGTCGAAGGGCGAGCGTATTTCGGAGCGGTGCAATTTTTCTTCGATCAAGGCCAATTGCGCCTCGGCCTGATTGAGCTGCGCACCCAGCACGCTGGCATCCGCCCGCTCATGCTTGGCCTGGGCATCGCGGTATTTGCGCAGCGTCTGTTCGCGTTCGCTCTGCCAGCGGACCTGTTCGAGACGCAGATCCTTGTCGTCCAGGGTCGCCAGGACCTGTCCCGCACTCACCGAATCTCCGGCCCGCACCGCCGCCTGACCGATATAGCCCTCGAAGGGGGCCACGGCGGCGCGTTGCACCAAGCCTTCCACGACGGTTTTCGCAGTCACACGGAACTCGCCTTCGGCCAACAGGAGAAAGGCAGCCACCAGCAGCGCACAGGCTGCCGCGAATTTATAAGACGTACGCGTCGAACCGAACAAGGCCTCCAGACCTTTTTTCAATTTGGTTTTGAATTTGCCCGTCACCCAGCGGTCCAGTTCGCGCTTCTGCAGTAATACGGGCGCCAACAGTCCCGCACATGCCTCGCCCATCGCCCATTCATGCTCACCGAGCGGCTGGCCGGCCGAGGATTCCAAGGTAAGCACACCGAAAGCCTGCCCCCGGTCGAGCAAGAGAAAGGAAGCCACGGCACCGCCGTCCTCCAGTCCGGCCAGTTGCTCGTGATCGCTGGTCACGATGGTGCGTCGTGCATGTATCCCGGCGCGCTGGGGCGGATAGCGCACGTTTCTCCTCTGGTCATAGGCCTCTTCCATGGCCTTCTCGATCACTTGTATGGCCTCGCTGCTGCGCCGGAAATGCGCGGTGTGGGACACGGCGCAAATGCGGACCTCTCCTTTTTCGGCGAGTCCCAGACTGACGCGGCGTAGCCCCAGTTTGACCGCCAAGGTATTGACCAGCGCCATGGCCGACTCCTGGAAGTCCTTCTTCTCCAAAGCCAACAGGATCAGGTCCACGGCCAAAGCGGAACGCCGGCCCCTCGCCAGGTTTTCCGCCTGCGCCTCGCGAAAGAAGAGCTGGGTCAGCCACGCGCTGGCCCAAAACAGTTTCCGGCGGACGTTTTGGAGCTCGCCGGGATGCTTGAGGGCTACGGCGAGGACGACAACGCCATGGAGTTGGTCGTCGGTTTCGATGGGCAGGGCGATCTGGGTCAGGCCGGACGGTCCCGCCCCCCCACTCGCGGGATCGGCGGGGTAAACCTCCACGCCCCGACGCTCCATCAGCGCCTGCTGGGCGGCAGACGTCAGATAGGTGACGTCGATCAGCGCTTCCGGCCAAATAGCCGCCGGAACATAAGCACCGTCTTCCGCCGTTTTCAGTAGCACCAGACCCACCGACATAGCGTCGATTTGCCGCGCCAGAATTTTCAGCCACGCCTGGCAGAACGCCACGGGCGCGGTCGCCTCGGCGAACTCGGACCAGGCGGCCTGCTCATCCGAAACCTGAGATGCGGACGCGGCAACGGGCTCCGGGATTTCGCTCCCAGTGCCGGCGCGGATATGGGTCTCGATAGGGGTCATGGGCCGGGCTGCCTAGCCAATGCGCCAGGCGCGGTCAGTTCAAGCGTCCGTAGCGCGCCTCGCATGCTTTCGCAGGACAGTTCGGAGCGGCAGGCTTAGTCATTTGAGTTTCTGGTTCCTGAGGGTACGCCATGGTTGCTCCTGGATTTTTGCTCGTTTAATCGGGCGTAGAAACCCGGTTGCTGATCCTATCCTTCCGCATCTCCCCGCGGCGCTCGACCGGCATCGTCGTATCCGGGAGCGCACGCCGTCTCATGCGGCCTTGCCTGTCCCTGCGCGTCGGCGCCAGGCGAGTACGCCCAGCCCCAGCAGTTCCAGTGGCAGCGTGGCCGTTTCCGGAACGTTGTTCGTGGCTGCGAGGACGGTGATTTTACCCGTAGTCGCAGGAACCTCGTAATCTTTGCAGGATGTGTCAGGGTAGCGCTCGCATTCGACCGTGACCTCCGTAATCCCGAGGGGCGCGGTCGGTTTGATGAGGAAATTCAACGCCAGGATGGATCCCGTTTGTTGATCGACGGGGAGCGTGAAGGTGGCCAGACTGACCACAACCTGACCGACACTAGGAATACCGGGGATCACCGAGAAATCTCCGGTCAGCGTACCCACCAGCGCGTCGACGAAATCCAGCCGGCTGGGGTCGTAGGTCACCACAACGGTGGCCGCTTCGAGATTGTTTGTGAGGTCGTCCAGCAAGTTCAGGGTGACTTGCTGACCTTGAAACCCGCTCTGATCGGGGATGGAAAGCGGGACGCTGTGGGCGGCAAACGGCGCGATGGCCAGGACGACGGCCACGAGCAAACCATGGATCGAACGCATAAGAACCTCATCAGGCAAGGGATTAGGAAGCAGGGGCCCTGGATGCGTGGCTGTCTTCGCGGCGCCGACGGCCGGTCGCGTTCAGGGACTGCAGTTTAAATTTCATCCTGGTTAGGCATGATGCATGCCATATTTTTTATCTAATTGAAATTACTTTATTTATTTTTATTGCCTCGTGTCCAAGAACGATCTCGCTCGGACTCAATGTAAAAAATTCTGACAGTTGGGAGAGCTCGCGCCGGATCGGGGTAATGTCGCCGAAGCTCCGGGCGGGCGGCGTTCTTCGCACGGTAGCGGTCAGGCTAGGCAAATTTCCTTATCCGTAGCGCCGCCGAAATCCTGTACTTCTCATCGGAGGGAACGGGTGAGGCTAATTCGCCCCATCCCTAACCGGAGCACCGGCGCAGAATCCCCACATTCATCGCCATCGCACGCCAGCGGGGCCGGAAACACCGGGGCATGGCCGCCCTAGCCCGGCTATCGTCCAGAGCGGCAAGTTGCTGAGTTACAAGGATTATTTGTATTGGCGCGGGACGTGCTGAAGGAAATACCGTGATCCTTGCGGGCGATTTCGGGCCAGACGCTGCTTACGCCGGCGGATACACGCAGTGCACGGAAACGGCACGCCGAGGCGGTGCCGGGGGCAGTCAACGAAGCTAGGCGGGAATTCGCAACTACATGGCCAACGTTTTCGCGATTCACTCGGTGGGGAATTCCATCGTGACTTTCCTGCGCAATACCTACCCCACCCAGATCGGCGGGCGCGACATGCCGGCCTGCAGCTTTGAACTCACTTCCAGCAACCAGCTCGCGGGCGATATCGAAGAGACCACCCGGTTGACGCTGTACCTCTACCGCATCACCGTCAACGAGCACAGCCGCCAGACGCGCCGCGCCGCGGCCGCACCCGACAGCTTCCTGCCGCTGGGGCTGGATCTGCACTATCTGCTCACCGCCTGGGCCGGAAATCCCCTCGACGAGCAGGTGACCCTGGCCTGGGCCATCCGCCAGCTTCATCAGTTTCCGATCTTTGACGCCTCGTCGCTGTCGCCCGAAGCGGGATGGGCGGCGGATGAAGTCGTGCAGCTGATACCGGCCGAATTGACGACCGAGGACGTGATGCGCATCTGGGATGCGCTGGAGCCCGCCTATCGTATTTCGGTGTCCTATATCGCGAGACTGGTGCGCCTCGATCCGGACGTCGACGAAGAACAGTTCCGCCCAGTGGTCGCCGCCCGTTTCGCCTATGGCACGGAGGCCGTCGACTGATGCACGCGCTGCGCGAACTGGAACGAGTCGAATGGCGTGTGCTGGGCGCTCTGCGCTTCGTCGACGCCACCACGCGCGCGCCGGTCGAAGGCCCGCTCGTACTGCAGGCGGAAGGGGCTGTTTTGACCCGCAACCGCAGCGGCCTCTATGTCATCCGCCACTGGGACGCGTTGAGCGCGCACGAAGCGGAATTTTCCGCCCCGCCCGCCGATCCCGCGCCGGCCTCACGGGTCTTGAGCGTCGCGGTGAACGATCCGAGCGGCCGGTATCTGCCGGTGATCGCGGCGGTTCCGCTGCCGCGATCGCCGGCCCCGGCACTGGCCGCCGACTCGCTGTTCCAGGCGCAGCAGGTGCCCCTCTACCCCTCACCTAGTGCGAGCGTGGGCAGCAATTGGGCCGTGCTCAGGATCAGCCTCAGCGAAACCGCCTCCGGCGACGCCCTGGGCGGTGCGCTGCTGCGCGTGCGATCCAACGGCAGCGTTCTGGCGCGCGGATTGACCGATTGGCGCGGAGAAGCCTTGGTCCCGGTGGCCGGCGTGCCGGTCACCACGTTTTCCGATAACCCCGACGCCGTGCTGATCAGCGAGATCGAAGTGAGGCTGCAAGCCTTATTCGACCCGGCTACCGGCAGCCGTACGCCCATGGCCCAAGTGCGCGCCGGACGAGCGCCGCAGCGGCTGCCGAGCGTCGACCCGGCCGCACTGGAAGACGCGGCCGCCGCCCTGCCCCAGACCGAACGCAACCTCGCGATCGCCGCCCGGCGGGCGCAATCGCTGAGCATGAACCTGAGCCTGCCATGATGCCCGGCATTCCCGCCACTGACGTTCAGGTTTCGCGCCTCGCGCACCACCTGGCCACACCCCGGGACGAAAGCCCGGATTGGCCGGCTTACATCCGATCTTTCGGCCATACCGCAATCAGCAAGAAGGAGATGAGTCATGCCTGAATATCTAGCGCCAGGTGTGTATGTCGAAGAAACCAGCTTCCGCGCCAAATCCATCGAAGGCGTAGGCACCAGCACCACCGCCTTCGTCGGGCCGACCCGCAAGGGCCCCTACCGGACCGGCGTCGATGCCCAGGAAGTCCCCGAATTGCTCACCAGCTTCGGCGACTTCGTGAACGTCTACGGCGGGTACTCCGACCTGGAATTGACCGACGCCTCGCCGGACACCAATTATCTCGCCCACGCCGTCCTCGCGTACTTCAACGAAGGCGGCAAACGCCTCTACGTCTCGCGTGCGGTGAGCGCCGGTGCCGCTGCTGCAACCGTCGACGTCACCGCCGACGGAACGGCGGACGCCGAGAGCGTCGCCTTCTCGGCACGATTCCCCGGCACCCTGGGCAACGGCACCATCCGGGTCATCGAAGTCGTCACGCCCGCCTCGGCGGTGGGCATGACCGCGGCCCCTGCCGGCACGCTGCTGCGCACGGGGGCGGATGGCGCGCTGGCGCATCACGTCAAGATCGGCACCGCCTGGCACCCCGCCGCGACGCCGGCCGACGCGGCCGTGGACGCCGCCACGCTGGCCGCCGCGACGCCGCGCTTCGTCACCCTGCAAGTCATCGCCCGCGACGCCGACGGCGACGAAACGAGCTGGGAAGGCCTGGGTTACGACAGCAGGCATCCGCGCGGAGTCGTACACGTGCTGTCGGCGACCCCGGCGCGCCGTAACGACCATCTACAGAACACCTTTGCGATCAGCGTCGGCGCTTCGGTCAGCGCCCTGGAACTGCGCAACGCCTTGTTCACGGGCGCCATCGCCAACACCCAGGGCAATCTGGAGCGGCGCTACACCCTGGCCGACGGGACCGACGGCGCGGCGCCGACCAATGCCGAATACGCCCTCGCGCTGGCGGAAATCGCCGCCCTGGAGGATGTCTCCATCGTCGCGGCCCCCGGCTCCTCGGCCTATGCCGATGCGCAGGCGATACGCAACTCCCTCATCACCCACGCCGAGGCGCGCCGTGCCTACCGCATCGCGGTGCTCGACACCCCGCCGGCGCAAACGCCGGGACAGGTCCGTACCCTGCGCGGACAGATGGATTCCACCCGCGCCGCCCTTTACTACCCCTGGGTCGTGGTGTCCAACCCGAACGCCCGGGCCGGACGCGAGGACATTCCGCGGGAAATCGCCCTGCCGCCGTCGGGCCATGTGTGTGGCATCTACGCGCGCAACGACGTGGAACGCGGCGTCTACAAGGCTCCCGCCAACGAGGTCGTGCGCGGTGCGCTGCGCTTCGAGTTCGACGTCAACTTCGGTCAGCAGGAATTGCTCAACCCCCTGGGCGTCAACTGCCTCCGCCTGCTGTCCGGGCGCGGCTACCGGGTTTGGGGCGCGCGGCTGATCTCGTCCGACCCGGAATGGCGCTACGTCAGCGACCGGCGTTATTTCAACTTCCTGGAAGCCTCTATCGACCGCGGCACCCAATGGGCCGTATTCGAACCCAACGGCGAGCGCCTGTGGGCCAATGTGCGGCAAACCATCTCGGACTTTCTCTACAACGAATGGGTGGGAGGCGCGCTGCTCGGTACGACGACCGAACAGGCCTTTTTCGTGCGCTGCGACCGCAGCACCATGACCCAGAACGACCTGGACTCGGGGCGCCTGATCTGCCTGATCGGCGTCGCCCTGGTCAAGCCCGCCGAATTCGTGATCTTCCGGATCGGCCAGAAAACCGCGGACGCGCGTTCGTGACCGGCACCGCACATCAGGAGCTAAGACATGGCCAACAGAACCACACCCTACGGCGCCTTTAACTACGTGGTCGAGTTCGACGGCGGAGAACTGCTCGGCGGCTTCTCCGACGTCTCGGGCATCGGCACCGAGATCACCGTGGCGGAATACCGCAACGGCAACGAAAAGGAAAACCACGTCCGCAAGGTGGCCGGCATCCACAAGGTATCCGACGTCACCGGCAAGCGAGGGCTGATCAATTCCAAATCCCTCTTCGACTGGATCAAGGCGGCCCGCACCAACGGTCCGGACGCGCAGAAGACCATGAAGATCACCTTGCTGGACGAGGCGCAGAAACCCGTCCAGTCCTGGATACTGCGCGGCGTCATCCCGATGAAATACACCGGGCCCACCCTGGCGGGCAAGGGAGGCGGCGACGTGGCCATGGAGGAAATCGTCTTTTCCATCCATGCCTTCGAGATCGAGGTTCCCTAAGCCGACCTCGCCAGCCGCCATGCTCAGCGCCCTGACTTTCGACACGGCAAGACCGGCCCGCGAGGCCGCGCCCGAACGCACCGATATCGCCTGCTTCATCGGCTACGTCGCGCGTCGGGCTGGCGCGCCGCTGCCCAAAGACGTAGGCGATACCCTGCGCGCGGCCGGCTGGGTGGACGGACCCTGGCGGCGCGATGCCACGGCGCTGGAGTCTTTGGAGCAAATACCCGTGACCGTCGATTCCTGGGACGACTTCGCGCGGCTGTTCGCCTGGGAACGGCGACCGCTGCGCGAAAACGGCGGCGGCGCGTGTGCGGCCTACCTCGGGGCGGCGGTGCGCAGCTATTTCGCGCGCGGCGGCCGGCGCGCCATCGTGATACGGGTCGCCGACCCCTTCCCCCATGTCGAAACCGGCAGCGCAAGAAGCGAGCGTCGCGACGCGCGCCTGAACGCCCTGATACCGGGCTCTGCCGCCGCCGATCCGCCCGTCCGCCCCTTCGATCCGGCCGATCCGGGAAGCTGGCGCGGCATCCAGCATCTCTATGGCCTGCCGGAAGTCAGTCAGGTGTGCCTGCCGGATCTGCCCGATATCTGCGCCGCCGATCCGCAAGCGCTGCCAACCTCCTACTCGCCTCCTCCCGCGCCCGAAGTGTTCGTGGAATGCAGCGAGGACGAGCCGCCCACGCAGGTCGATACCGCCGTCGATCGCCTGCCGGCCCCGTTCAGCGACGAAGCCGGCTTCCTGGCCTGGCGCGGCGCACTCGCCGGAATCCGGAGTTTTCTCGGCCGTCACCGGCGCGATGCGCTGTTCGTCGGCGCGCTGCCCTTGGCCGCGGTCGATACCCGGCGCGCGGCGGATGGCGGTTCTATCCATGCCGAAGCGGATTTGCTCGAATTTCTGCGCCGGCTCGGCGTGCTGGAAACGCAAGGAAGTCCACCCGGCCGCACCGCCAGCGCATTCTTGCAACTGGGCTGGCCCTGGCTGCACACGCGCCGTTCCCAGGATCTGCCCGCCCTGCTGGAGCCGCCCGACGGCTTGCTGGCGGGCACGCTGGCGGCCAACGCCCTGAGCCGCGGAACCTTCCGTTCGGTGGGCGGCACGCTGTTCCCGGAGATCGCCGCCTTGCAACCGGAACCCGCCACCGGCGGAGGGCCCGACAGCCCGACAGCCCGCCTCGCCGAACGGCTCTGCGTGTTCGCCCGCGAGCCGGAAGGCATCGCCCTGCTGTCAGACGTCACCACCTCGGCCGAGGCCGCCTGGCGCTTCGGCGGCGCCAGCCGCATCATGGCCGCCATCCTGCGCGCGGCGCGGCGATTCGGCGAAGCGCATCTGTTCGAGCCCAACGGGCCGCAACTGTGGACCCAGCTCAGGCGCAGCCTCGAACTGATGCTGTTCGCCTTCTGGCGCGAAGGCGGACTGAGCGGCGCCACCGCCGCCGACGCATTCTCGGTGCGTTGCGACCGCAGCACCATGACCCAGACCGATTTGGACGAGGGCCGCCTGAAGGCCGAGATCCGCGTGTTGCCCGCGGCAGCCATCACCCACATCACCGTGGTGTTGGACCTGATCGCAGGCAGCGCCGCGGACGTGCAAATACGCGAGGTGGCGTGATGGCCGATACCGACGACATCCCGGAAAACCGCCTGCGGCCTCTGCACGTATTCCGCTTCAAGGTGGAATTCCGCCGCGACAACACCGACCGGAATTTCCGCGCCGCGGGCTCGGTGCCGCTGTGCAGCGGCGCCTTTGCCGAATGCACCGGCCTGGAGGCGACCATGGAGCCCAAGCTGATCAAGGCCGGCGGAATCAATTACGGCGCCGTGCAACGCCCCGGGCGGGTGAGCTTCGCCACGGTGGTGCTGAAGCGCGGCATGACCACCACGCGGGATCTGTGGGACTGGTTCCAGATGGTCAATCTGAAGGGCGCCTACGCCTATCGCCTGGCCGTCGACATCACCCTGGAAGACAACGCCGGAAAACCGGCGATCCAGTGGAGCCTGGCACGTGCGCTGCCGGTGAAATTCAAGGCGGCCGACCTCAACGCGAAAGGCGGCGAGATCGGCGTGGAAGAACTGCACCTGGCCCACGAGGGCCTTTACATGGGCCCTGCGGCCTGAGAGGCGGATGTCATGACGGTCGCGGTCCCAGACGACTTACCCCAACTCGCGCTGGCGGAATTCAAGACCGTCAGCGGGCCGGAAGTGAAGGTGACGGTCCACTTCAACCCCGAATCCCTGCAATACACCGTGCAGAACAATCTCAAGGAAGAAGGCCAGGGCGCCAAGAAGAAACAATACGTCAGCCAGACCACGGCCAAGCTCACCATGCAGTTGGTGTTCGACACCACCGACACCGGCGAGGACGTGCGCGCCCACACCGAGAAAATGGCGAAGCTGCTCAAGCCGGTCGGCAGCGGGGATAAGAAGGTCCCGCCGCAGGTCGAGTTCGGCTGGGGCGCCTACCGCTTCACCGGCATGGTGGAACAGTACAAGGAAACCATCGACTTTTTCGCTCCCAGCGGGGTTCCCCTGCGCGCCGGCGTCGACATCACCCTGGCCAGCCAGGACGTGGTGTTCGACAGCAATCGCAACCCCAACGCCAAGGTCGACAGCGAGTTGGCCCCGCGGGAACCGACGCTGGCCTCCGGCGCCAACTCCCCCGCCGGGCTCGCGAATAGCCTGGGCGATCCGCGCTCGGCACGCGCCATCGCCGCCGCTAACGGCTCGGCTTCCCTGCGTTTCTCGGCTGGCGCCGATCTGGCCGTGGGGGGCGGAGTGAATTTGCAGGCCGCCGCCGCATTCTCGGTCGGCGCTTCGGCGGGCGCGGGACTGGGTTTCGGAGCCGGAGCAGGCGCAGGAGCCTCGTTCGGGGTGGGAATAAGCGGGTCGGCCGGCGCCGGTTTCAGTGCGGGCGCGGGCTTCTCGGCCGGCGCCTCGGCCAGCCTGTCCGCCGGAACCGCCGGAACTACCGAAGGCGCGTTCGCCAATCTGCGCGTCGGCACCGGCAAGCCATTGGCCATGCCCGACGCTTCCGCCCTGCTTACCGCCGACATCGGCGGCAGCGGCTCGCAGTTCGCCGCCGGCGGGCGGGTCCAGGCCGGCGCATCCGCGAGTCTCAGTGCGGATGTCGGTGCCGGCGCCGAACTGCACAGCCGCATCAGTTTCCGCTGAAGGAGATATCGCCATGGCCATCATATTCGACGAAATCAGCGCCGAGGTCGCAACGCCCCGCGGCGGCGAACCCGGCGAGCGGGACACGGCATCGCCGCCGGCAAAACCGGCTTTCGACGCCGCCGAATTGCTGCGGCGCGAATTGCAGCTCGCCCACGAACGCCAATACCGGCTGATCGCCGACTGAACGACAAGACCATGGCCGAAACCTCCGTCAGCCAGGACGCCGTCTACAGCGCCCGCCCCACCTTGAGGCTGGAAGGCGCGGAGGATATGCGCGCGACCGAACTGCTGCTGACCATGAAAATGGAAGAGTCGGAAGGCGGCATGAGCGCCCTGGAACTGCGTTTTTCCAACTGGGCGAGCACCCGTAGCGGCGACGCCGAAATCGCTTTCGATGCCGGTTCCAAGCTCAAGCTCGGCGCCGGTATCGAGGTCTATGCCGGCGACGAAACCGCTCCCCGCGAAATTTTCCGCGGCAAGATCACGGCGCTCGAAGCGGACTACAAGACCGGCTCGCCTCCCGAACTGACCGTGCTGGCCGAAGACGCCTTACAGCAGGCGCGCCTGGAGCGGCGCAGCAAGATCTACACGGATCAGTCGCCCGCCGACATCGTCCGTGCCGTCGCCGGCAATCTCGGCCTCACTCCGGTGATTACCGGGCTCGCCAGTCCCACCGCCACCTGGGCGCAATACAACGAAAGCGACCTCGCCTTCCTGCGCCGGCTGCTCGCCCGCTTCGACGCCGACCTGCAGATCGTGGGCAAGGAACTGCACGTTTCGCCGCGCGGGGACGTCCGCCGCGGCGCGCTCGAATTGGCCATGCACGGCCAGCTCGCCCGCGCCAGGGTAATCGCCGATCTTTCCGGCCAGGTGACCGCGGTCAGCGTGCGCGGCTGGAATCCCGTGCAGGGCGCGGCGGTCAAGAGCGAGACCCGCACAGGCACCCATCTCGGACCCGGCCGGGGCAAACCCGGTGCCGAACTGCTGCGCGGGATCTTCGGCGAACGCAGCGAACATATCGGCCATTTCGCCGTGAGCGGCGACGAGGAAGCCGACGCCCTCGCCCAGGCCGCCTACGACCAGCGCGCCCGGCGTTTCCTGCGGGTGGACGGCACCGCGGAAGGCAACGCGCAGTTGCGGGTGGGCGCGCACGTCACTCTCACCGGCTTGGGCGAGCAATTCGACAATACCTATTACGTGGTGCGGGCCTGCCATCTGTTCGATCTGAAACAGGGCTACCGGACCGATTTCATCGCCGAATGCGCCTATCTGGGGGGCGCCTAGATGGACCGCCTCGCTTCGCTCGAGCGGCCCGCCGGCTGGCTGCACGCCAGCCATCTGGGTCTCGTGGTTTCCCTCGACGACCCGCAGGGCCTCAACCGCGTGCAGGTGCGCCTGATCGGATTCGACGATTGCGCCCATCAGGACGCGCCGCTGTGGGCCCGGGTGGTCTGCCCCTTCGCCGGCAAGGAGCGGGGCGCCTTCCTGATGCCGGACCTGGATGACGAAGTCCTGGTGGTGTTCCACAACGGCGACCCCTCCTATCCCCTGATCCTCGGCGGATTGTGGAACGGCGCCAGCCCGGCGCCGGCGGAGATTTCCGGCGGCCAGAACCGTTACAAGGTCATCCGTTCGAAAAACGGGGTGAAACTGACCCTGGACGACCAGCAGGGTCAGGAAAGCTTCATCGTCGAGACGCCCGGCGGACAGAAAATCACCCTCAAGGACGGCCCCGGCAGCGTCACCGTGGAGGATGCCAACGGCAACAGCATCAAGCTCGACAGCTCGGGCATCACGATCAATGCGGCGGCAACGGTCAAGGTCACGGCGGCGAAAGTGGACGTTTCCGCCGGCCTGGTGAATGTCGATACCGCCATGGCGAAGTTTTCCGGGGTGGTGAAATGCGAGACGCTGATCTCGACCTCGGTGATTTCCACCAGTTACACGCCGGGAGCAGGCAACATATGGTAAGCACGACGCACCACCGCGTGGACGTGTCCGCGCCGCGGGAACTGGGCGGCGGGCGCCGGCCCGTGATACTGCAACGGGACGACGAGGACTTCGTCGAAGCGGTGCTGGAAGCCGTGCGCAGCGAGCAGGGACGCGCCGGGCTCGCCGCGAGCATCGCGGCCGCGCGCGCAAGCGACGGCCAGACCCTGAAACTGTTCCAGCCCATCCAGCGCCGCTTCCATGTGGCCTTGATCGAAGCCTGGTGCGACACCCCGGGAAAACCGCGCATCGACCCCGCCAAGGTGGACGCCGCCGGTCTCGTGGTTCGCCGCCTGCGCGGCGGGCAAGTCATAGAAGGCTGGATGCGGGCCGGCGGCAAGCTGCGCGGGTGGGTGCCGGTGGACCGCCTCGGCGATCCCGAGGCGGATCCGCATCCCGCCGTCCGGCTGGCGCGCCGGGCCACCGGCAACGCCCAGATCGACCGCGTGCTCGCCGAACGGCTGACGGAAACCGATCCCAGCCTGTTGTCCGAACACACCGCGCCGATGTTCGTAGCCCCGCCCGACGTCTGCGCGGAATCCGGGCGCACCGTTTACTACGGCATCGTGCAGACATCCAGCAGCGAGCTGGCCGACGCCGAGCCGGACACGGCCGCGCTGTTCGAAGGCTTCGGCCCCGGCAGCGCGGCCTTCACGGAACACCTGGTGCAGCCCCTGCGCGGACAGGCCTACGATTTTCCCGATCCGCCCAATCTCGATCCGAACTCGCCGCACTACCGCAGCTTCGAGAGCACCTGGTACCCGACCCTGTCGTCGGCGAATCAGGCCACGCCCCAGGGCCTGGCCCAATACCGCTTCCTGCAATTGCTGCGTCAGCTGGCGATCGAGTTCGACGCCTTCGGCACATCGCCGCACAGCCTGGCGCTGTATGCCGAACTGCAGACCATCACCCTGACCCATGGTTTGCGCAGGGGCGAGTCTGTGGCGCGCACGGTGCGGGCCGGTACGTTTCTCAAGGACGCGGCGACCGTGCTGCTCGACCGGGATCCGCAGGCGCCGCGCCGCGTCGAAATGCCGCTGCGCTGGCCGGCCCTGGACGCCCAGTCCGCCGCCCGGCTCGCCCAGGCGATGTCGCAGGCCATGCATGCGCGCTTCAGCGCGGTCAAGGGCCGGCCCGGACGCTACGACGATCCCGACGCCCGTTACGTGCTGCGCGCCTTCGTGCGCCTGAAGGCGGAGGGCCAGTGTCCGCCCAAGACCCTGTGGAGCGACTACAGCGAGCCCTTCGTCATCGCCCCCTGGTACGAAGGCGCGGGGCATCCGGCGCAAATCCCCCTGCCCGACGCCACCGACCGCAACCTGCTCAAGTCGCTCAAGCCCAACGTGTCGTTCCTGCTGCCGCCCAAGCTGCAAAACCTGCTCGGCGGCGACCCGAAGAAAATGATGGACGGCGAACTGGACGACTCCGGCATATCGCTGGGCTGGATATGCAGCTTCAGCATACCGATCATCACCTTCTGCGCCTTCATCGTTCTGAACATCTTCCTGTCGCTGTTCGACCTGTTCTTTCGCTGGATGCTGTTCATCAAGATCTGCATCCCCTATCCCAAGTTCGGAGGCAAGTCATGAGCACCGCATTCCGCCCCCTGCTCGGCTGGCCCTTGCTGCCGCTGCCCGACGAGCATGGCCGGCTGGTTTATCCCGACCTGGAGGACAGCGTGCGTCAATACATCCGCGTCATACTCTCCACCCGCCCCGGCGAACAGCTCATGCGTCCCGACTTCGGCGGAGGACTGGACCGTCTGGTGCACGAACCCAACACCCTGGCGACCCGGCGCCGCATCCGCGACCTGGTCCAGGAATCCCTGGCCCGCTGGGAAAAGCGCATTCTGCTGGATCGCGTCGAGGTATGGGAGGTCGAGGGCGAGCCGGGCGAGGTCAGGGTGGAGATCGAGTATCGCCTCGCCCGCACCGGCTCCCCGGCGCGCATGGGGCTCACGGTGCAACTGGAAAGCGGACTCTAAGGACCCGGCCATGCCTATACAGCCACCCAGCCTTGACGACCGGCGCTTCGACGATCTCGTCGAAGAACTGCTGGCGCGCATTCCCGCCCACACCCCGGAGTGGACCAACCCGCGCCTGGGCGATCCCGGACGGACCCTGATCGAGCTTTTCGCCTGGCTAACCGACACCCTGCTCTACCGCGCCAACCTGGTGCCCGAACGGCAGCGCCTGGTATTTCTGTCCCTGCTGGGCAAGAAGCTGGCCCCGGCCTTGCCGGCGACCGGCATCGTCAGCCTGTCCTATGCGCAGGAGCGCGAGCTTGCGGTCACCAGCATCGCCGCCGGCGCGCGCCTGGCCGGGCCGGTACCTTTCGAAACCCTGAGCGAAACGACCATACTCCCGCTTACCGCCGAGGCTTATTACAAGCGCGCGCTCGGCGATGCCGAAACCCAGCGCATGGCCGAAGTGATCGAAGGTTTGAAAGCCGTGCACCGCGTCGCCGGCGCCGCCAAAGCCTACGAGACCACCCCGCTGTTCGACGGCGGACGCGCCGAACCGGGCGGCGTGGACGTGCTGGCGCTCAGCGCCGACCGCGCCCTCTGGCTAGCCCTGCTGGCTCCGCCGGCCGCCCAGCCGCAACAGCAGGAAACGCTGAACGCCACCGTCCGCCAGGCCCTGGGCGGCGGCGACAGCGGCGCCCCGGCCCTGGTGTCCATCGGCGTGGTGCCGGCGATCGCGCTGCCGGAAGGCTTCGACGACTTCATCGACGCCGCCAACCCGCGCGTGCCGGTCCCGGTGCTGTGGGAGATCACCACGCGGGGCAGGAGCGCCAACCTCACCGACTACCTCACCCTGGTTCCGCAGGCCGACGCCACCGCCGGGCTGACCCGCGCCGGCACCCTGCGCCTGGGCCTGCCGGACGAAAGTCAGATCTGGGCGCCGAGCAACGACGTCGAGCAGAATCCCGCCGCCGGGGTGGGCGATGCCCCACCGCGCCTGGACGACCCGGCCAAGGCCGCGCGCCTGATCGCCTGGCTGCGCCTGCGGCCGCAGCCGGACAAGGCGGTGGAACACCTGGCCTTATCGTGGCTGGGCATCAACGCCGTCGCGATCGATCAGCGCATCACCCTCGCCGGCCGGGTGCTGGGCGTCTCCAACGGCGCCGCCGATCAGAGCTTACAATTGCCCCTGCCGTCCTGCGAGGCCGACAGCCTGCGCATCGAGGTCGAGGACCCGGGCCTCGGTTACCGCCCCTGGCAGCGTGTCGACGATCTGGCCGCCATCAGCCCCGATCCGCAGGTGGCGCGGGAAGCGGCGGCCTTCGAGCTCGATGCGGAAGCCGGCGTGCTGCGTTTCGGCGATGGCGTGCGGGGGCGGGTACCGGAACCGCAGATGCGCATCCGGCTGGCCCATGGACGATTCGGCGGCGGCACGGCCGGCAATCTGCCCGCCGGCAGCCTGGGCGCGATCACCGCCACCCGCGTGGACCGGCAGGCCCCGCCTCCCCTCAAGGTCGCGCAACCCCTGCCGACCCTCGGCGGCGTGGACGCGGAGAGCCTGACCCTCGCGGAAAGGCGCATCCCGGCCTTCCTGCGCCATCGCGATCGCGCCGTGACGCCGGAGGATTACCGGCAGCTCGCCCTCGAAACACCGGCCACGGCGGTGGGACGCGTGGAAGTGCTGCCGCGCTTCAAGCCGCGCGACCGCCGCTTCGACGTCGCCGGTGTGGTGAGCGTGATGGCCCTGCCCGCGCAGGACTTCGACCCCAGCGTCAACATCGGACGCAATCCCCGTCCCGACCGGCCCTTCATCGAGCGCGTGCATGGCTGGTTGGCGGCCCGGGTTCCTCTCGCCACCGAGCTCTATGTGATCGGCTGCGAATACGTCGCGCTCGGCCTGTCCGTCGGCGTCAGCCTGCGCGACGGCTACGACCGTGACGGCGTACTGTTCGAAGTGCGGCGGGCGCTCAGACGCCTGTTGTGGCCCCTGCCTCCGGGGGGCGCCGCGGGCAGCGGCTGGCCTTTGGGCGGTACGGTGAAGGAACGCGAACTGGAAGTGGAAATCTCGCGGGTGGCGGGGGTGCGGGAAGTCACCGGCATCCGGCTGTTCGAACGGGCCCGCTTCGACTACGGCGACGATTGGCGCGCCTTGCCGCGCAACACGCCAGACGGCACCCAGATCCTGACGCTCAGGGAATGGCAGTTGCCCGAACTGCTCTCGGTGGTGGCGGTCGACGGTCCCGCCGCGCCGGACAATCTGCGCGCGCTGCCCAATCCCTTCGCCAACGCCGATGCGGTGGCGGTGCCCGTGGTGCCGGAGATCTGCTGATGGACGCCAACGGACAGCGTTTCTGGCTGCTGGCCGGCGAACGCCATTTCCGTTTCCGCGACCATGTCGTCTGGGACGGCCCCTGCCGCGCCTTGAGGCTGGCGAGCGAACGCCGCCTGCCGCCCGCGCCGGAATCGGCCGCCGCCTTCGCTCTGGCCAACACCGCCCTGGAACGCGTCCCGCGCGCGCTGGACCCGCTCGGCACCCTCGCCTACTGGAACGGCGCGGCGAACGCCGTGGTCGCGCGCAGCACTTTGCCCGACGAGGCCGTCACCCTGCCGCTGGCCGGTGCGCCCACGGATCTGCTGGTGGGCTGCGACGGCGTACTCTACTGCGCCCTGAACGATGCCATCCGCATGCACGACCTGCGCGGCCGCTGGGCCGACCAGACGGTGGCCGCGACGGGTTTCGCGCCCTGGCGCCTGGCCGCCCATCCGGACGGCGGCGTGTGGGTGCTGGAGCGTGCCAGCGGCCGGCTGGCCAGGCTGTCCGGATCGCCCCTGCCCGCGGGCCCCTTCGTGGATTATGCCGGCACGGTTTTCCGGCCCTGTCCCGAAAACTGCCATCCGCCGCGCTTCGAAATTCTGGACGACCCCGGCTGGCCGACCGGCGAGCGCCCGGTCGCGCTCGCCAGCCACGCGGAAGGTGGACTGGCCTTGCTCAGCTGGCTGGGCGACGGCAACGCCCGCCTGCGCCTCTACGAAACCGGGACGCGTCGTCTCGCGCCGGCCTGGTCGCTGGTCGACGCTCGCTATGCCTACGCCTTGACCTGGATCGACGCCCAAAAAGTGGCCATCCGCCTGCCGGGCCGACGCGACGCGCCGGTATTCGACTGGGCCCCGGCCGGCGGCGGCGGATCGGTTTTTCCCAGCGGGGACATCTATCCCCTGGCGGCGGAAGCCGAGGAAGCGCCCTTCGTCCACCGCCAGGAAGGTCCGCCGCATTATCCGGTCGCGCTGACCCCGGGCACGCGCGGCGCCGAAGCGCTGCACCGGCTGTCCCGGCCGAGCCTGGCGCGGCGCGGCGAAGCGCGCAACTACCGCGACGACGGCGCTCACCTGATCGACAGCGGGAGCCACACCACGGTCTGGCACCGCCTCTACGCCGAAGCCCAATTGCCGCCCCGCACCGGCTTCGTGGTATGGCTGGCCGCCAGCGCCGAAGCGCAAGCGCCGGCCGCCGACGATGTCGCGGCCTGGCAGCCGCACTGCTTCGGCGAGTCGCCCGATCTCCCGGCAAGCCCGCAGGCGCCGCGGGCGACCTGGGAAAACGGCGCATCCGAACTGCCCCATCATCCCGGCCTGGCGCACTGGGAATACGCCACCGGCCGCGCCGGCCTGCTGAGCGTGTTGATACAGAATGCCGGTGCGCGCGTGCGCGCGCTGGCCGGACGTTACCTCTGGGTGCGGGTCGAACTGCTGGGCGACGGACGCGCCGGACCCCAGATCGCGGCCTTGCGCGTCTACGCCAACCGCTTTTCCTACCGCGATCGTTATCTGCCCCGGCTGTACCGCGAGAGCGTGTTCGGTACGCCGGCCCAACTTCCGGGCGAACGGGTGGCCGGCCTGGCCCTGGCGGCGGCAGCGGACCTGGATGCGGGCGGCGATCCGCCTGCCGGTCTGCGTGAGCGGCTGGAGTCGGCCGGCATAACGATCGGCGCCGTCGCCTCGCTGAGCGTGGAACGTGCCGGCCAGGCCTGGTTGCTGCGGGATCTCGCCGACGCGCGCGCCTGGCGTCTGCTGAGGGAACAGGACGGCATCGGCGTCTACCGCCCGCAAGCCACGCCGGCGGATTTTCTGGAACGCATGCTGGCCAACTTCGAAGGCGTGCTCACGCCGCTGGAAGACCGCATCGCCTCCGCGCACCTGCTCAGCCATCCGCTCGGCGTCCCCCAGGAGAACCTGGACTGGCTCGCGTCCTGGATAGGCGTGGCCTTCGAACCGGCCCTGCCGGCCGAGCGCCGCCGCGACTGGCTGGCCGCCGCGCCGCAACTGGCGCGTACCCACGGCACCCTGCAGGGACTGAAACTGGCGCTGGACATCGCCAGCGGCGGCGGGGTCACGGGCGGCGAAATCGTGGTGGTGGAAGATTTCCGCCTGCGGCGTCTGCTGGCCACCCTGCTGGGCGTGAACCTCAACGAGGAAAACGATCCCCTGCTGCCCGGCCTGATCGTATCCGGCAATTCGGTGGTGGGCGACACCCTGACGCTGAGCGAGCGAGCCGGCGTCGAACTGCTCGCCCTGTTTCGGGCGGAACTGGCGAGCGCCGAGGAAAACGCCGGCGTGATCGAATTTCTCGACCGGCTTGCCCACCGCGCCACGGTACTGGTGCACCAGAGCGTGAGTCCGCAGGACCTGGGTCTGCTGCGCCGGGTGGTCGAGCTGGAAAGCCCGGCCCATGTGATCACCCGGGTCGAGCCCGCTACCTGGCCCTTCCTCGTCGGCGTGGCCAGCCTGATCGGCGTGGACACCTATCTGGGTCCTGCGCGCACGCACCGCCCGGCGCGCACCGACCGCTCCAGCCTGGGCCAGGACTACGTGATCGGCCCGGTTTCGCTGGACCCGCGCATGGCCGGCGCGGCGGCTCCCCCGCCCGCTGCCCCGCCCGTCGCCGATGCCGGCGAAGACTTCGTCACCGCCCACGGAAGTTCCTTCGAACTGCACGGCGAAGGCTCCTCCGCGGCCCCCGGCCGCGAGTTGCGCAATTTCATCTGGCGGCGTCTGCCGCCCGATTAACCCCCGACAGGAGAACCATCATGGCCGAATTTGTGCTCAATCAAGATGTCGTCACCGACGCCTCGTCGGTCGAGGTGACCCTAAACGCCGACCGGCCACTGCCGCTCGGCCGCCACCGTTTCCGGCTCATCGTCGTGGACGACGCCGGCAACCGCTCGGTACCCGACGAAGTGGTGGTCATCATCGCCGACCAGTCCGCGCCGACCGCCATCCTGAACGCCCCCAGCGTCGCCGCATTCGGCAACAGCTTCACCCTGGACGGCAGCCGTTCGTTCGACGTGGGAGGCGGGCGCATCGTCAGCTACACCTGGACTTATCTCGGGCCCTCCCTGGTGATCGGGCCCGTGACGCCCATCAACCCGGTGATACTGGACACGCCCGTCACACCCGTCACACCGGTCGGTCCGGGTTAAGCCGCGATGGCGAGGTTCCGCATCAACGAGCCGATTACCACCCGCGAACCCAGCATCGTGGTCGATGCCGGGCTGGACGCGGGCGTACACCGCTTTCAGCTCGAAGTGCTCGATGCGGCCGGCAATCGCAGCGTCGCCGACATCGTGGCCGTACAAATACAAAGGCCGGTGGTGACCAACCCCGCGCCGACCCTGAGGTCCACGTCGAATCCGGAACCGAGCCCGACCGATGCCGTGCCGACTGCGCCGACGGCACCCGTGAATACGCGTGGGACTACCCGCAGAACAAGGACCTCGCGAGTACGTAACCGCAATCCCAATCCGGAGTGAACCGAAATGAGTGCCGTAAGCCGCCTTCCCCAATCCGACCCCTTGTATGTCCAGCCCAGTCCGAGGCGTTTGGTCTATGCCACCGGCATGTTGCTGGACGCCCAGGACTTCAGCGACGAGCAAACCTATCATCGCGGCCGGCTGGCGGAAGCCCTGGTCTTGCTGTCCGGCGGCGGCACCCTGGCCGGGCTGAGGTGCGGCCACGCGCCGGAAAACGCGGCCACCGGCAGCCCTGAGGAAATTCTCGTGGCGCCGGGCGTGGCCATAGACCGCCTGGGGCGTTTGGTGGAAGTCATCCGTCCCGCCTGTCTGCGCCTGCAGCGCTGGTACGACGGCAGTCTCGCCGGCGACGGCGGCGATACCCTGCGCCGCGCCGCCTACGACAATCCCGGCCGCTTTCTCGGCGCGCGCCTGCGCGCTCAGGCCGGGACCGGCGACGTGCCGGCCATCCCGACGCGTGCCGTGGTGGCGGATGTCTATGTGCGTTTCGTCGCCTGCAGGGAAGGCCTGACCCCCAGTTTCGCCAGCGGACCTTACGACGCGCTGAACGCGGTGAACACCTCGCGCCTGCGGGATGCCTACGAATTGTTGCTGGTGGCCCGAAGCGACGGCCTGGACGACGATTTCAGCGGCCTGCCCGAGCCCGGGCCGGATCTGGCGGACATCGCCGATGCGGACCTGCGCCGGGCCGCGCTGCAGGATGCGGTGCTGGACGCCTGGACCAGCAATGGCCGCAGCGGCCAGGAAGGCCAGATCGCCCCGCCGGCCGGCCATCCGCCGGAACTCGACCCGACCGCCCAGTTCCTGGCCCGCGTGCTCGTGCCGGTGACCGCCGACGATCCTCCGCAGCGCGACGGCAGCGCCGTGCTGGTGGACAACTGGACCCGGCGCTTCGTGCCCAGCGTCAACCTGCTGAGCCGCTGGACGGGAATCTAGGCGGACCGGGGCACAAGGGCATCGACAACAACGCTGACCGAGGAAATCGCCATGAACCTCACGCAAGGCACCAATCGCGAACATCTGAGCCCGGAACAGGTGCGCACCCTGCGCGCCTCGGGCGTGCTGCTGGAAGACCTACGCCGGGAGCGGCCGCGCTGGTTCGACGGACGCTTCCTGACGGCGCGCGATCTGATACGCGAACAACAGTATTTTCTCACCCGGGAAGCGGATCTCGGCCAGGCGGCCGGCAGCGGCGTCGCCACCGGCCTCGCGGTGAGCGAGGCCGGCGACCCGCAATCGCTGAGCATAGCCGCCGGCCATGGCATCACGCCGTCCGGACAACTGGTGCTGCTGGAGCGCGAGGTCGCCGTCCGGCTGACCGACATCCCGATCGCCGAGCAACTGTCGGCCAAATTCGGCCTCGGCCGCCTGCCGGCACCGCCGGCCGTCAGCCGCACGGGCCTGTTCGTGCTGGCGCTGCGGCCGGTGGAATTCACCGCCAATCCGGTCGGTGCCTACCCGACCTCGCTCACCGGGCAAAGAATCGTGGAGGACGGCGACGTCATCGAAGCCACCGCCATCGTGCTGGTGCCCTGGAATGACGACGGCGCCGCCGATGCCCTGGAAATCCGCCGTTCCCGCGCGGCGCGGGCCATATTCGTGGACGGCACGGACCGCGGCGTCTCCGCCAATCTGTTGCCGCTCGCGATGCTGGCGCTCTCGGCCAACTCCCTGGTCTGGATCGACGCCCCCCTGGTGCGCCGTGAACTGGGCGCCGACCGGGCCGACCTGCCGGGCCTGGGTTTCGCCCCGCGCGCCCTGCGCCTGGCCCATCTGCTGCAGCACCAGGAGCAGCTCGCGGACATCGTCGCGACCGCCAACGGCCGCGGCTTTCCGGCCGCCGCCAAATTCGCCGCCCTGCCCCCGGCCGGCCCGCTGCCGCCCGGCGTCGTGAATCCGGCGGACTTCACGCAAAGCTACTTCCCCGTCGAAGTCGACGTGGATTTTTCCATCATCCCGGAGGACGAACTGTCCGCCCTGGTGGAAGAAGCCCTGGCGCTGCCCCCCATCGACCTGGAAGCGGCGTCCGAAACCCTGGAATCCACCGCGGTACTGGTCGTGGCGCCGGTTCCCCGCAGCCAGTGGCGCGCCGTGGTCGCCCGCCTGAACAGCCTGACGCGGGCGGTCAAACCCGCCGCGCCCAATCTGGTGGCGGCGCGCAAGCCGCTGGAAATACTCCAGCGCCTGCGCCTTCCACCGGTGGCACTCACGCCCCTGGACGCGAGCAGCCCTTCCGACGCGGAGTGGCAGCGCCTGGCGCGGCTCGACAATCTTTGGTTCGTGCGCCGGCGCAATCTCGCCTACCGCGAAGACGTGACCGGGACCGCGGTACGCCTGGCCGGCCGGGAGATCGCCAACGAAGCGGACATCATCGGCCGCATGACCGCCCTCGGATTGCAGGACCGGTTCACCCGGCTGACTGAAAGGGCGACCCCGGCCGCCCGTGCCGAACTCGCCAATCTGCTGAGCTCGCCCCGCTTCGTCGACTCGCCCGCCCTCACCGCCGTGGCCTTGGGCGAGTTTTCCCGCAGCGAAACGCTGGACCAGGCCGCCGCGCTGCGCGCCGCCGCCACGGTCACCGCGGCCAACACCGGTTCCGGCCTGAACCGCCTGGAAGCGGCCACCGATATCACCGCCAACTCGGAGGCGCTGGTGCGCCTGGCCGACGATGCCGAATGGCGCACGCTGGACAGCCAGGCGTCGACGGCACGGCTGGAAGAGGTTCCCCAACTCGCGGCCAGAACGGGTGCGCGGCTGACCGGTCCCGCAGGCATTTCGCGCACCACGCCCGGCACCACGGCAACGCCGATACGTCGAACACCCTCCGGGCCCACGGGAGAACCGCAGTGAGCATCACGCCCATCCTGTCCCCGCTGAACAGCGAACGCATACTGCAGTTGTCTCCGGCCGACGCGACGGCGGCGGCCGTCACCTGGCTGCGCCGGCCCAATTTGTTTCCCGGCCGCGCGCTGACCGCGCCGACCCTGGAGGCGCGCCAGCGCTGGGCCGCCGGCCGCGTGGTGCAGCGCGCCCAAGCTTTTACGGCGGGCGTCGTGAACGGCCTGGAAGTGGGCTACGCGGTGACACCCCGCAGCGGCGAGGCCACGCGGGACCGGGTCGTCCTGCACCTATCCGGCGGCCGGGGGCTGGCGGTCAGCGGCGAGGACGTGTGGCTGCCCCGCGGGATCGAGGTGGATTTCCATGCCCTGCCGGTGGTGGCTCCGCCCGACGTCTTCGATCCGGAAGCGGCACCGGGGGACGACACCCCTCCGGGCGGCTTGCGCGCCCGGGCCATCGGACCCACGCTGGGCGAGCTGCTGGCGGTCAACCCGGGCGTGCTGCCGCCGGCCGGGATACTGGTCCTGCAACCGGTTTCCGTCGACCGCGCGGACCTGGATCCCAACGATCCCTGCGACCGTTGCGGCTGCGCCGAAGAAAACGTCAGCTTCGAAGACTGGCGCCTGGCCGATGCCGTGCGCCTGCTCTGGTACGCCTGGCCCACCGAGTATTACGGCCTGCCGGGAGCAGCCGCCGGCCGGCTGCGCAACGCCCTGGCCTATACCGTATTCGAGGCGGAGCGCGCCTTGCCGCCCGATGCCGGCCTGCCCTGGGAACAGTTCGGCGTGCCGGTCGCACTGATCAGCGTGAACGCGGACTACGTGCCGGTCTTTGCCGACCGCAGCGCCGTGGTGCGCCAGGGTGGGCGGGCGCAGGCGAGCCGCCTGCAACGGGATACCGCCTCGCCCTCGACATTGGCCCCTCATCCGCGGCTGGCGCTGTTGTGGCAGGCGAGAATAGAACAGTTCGCCGAGCAGATTGCGGAGTTCGACGCGGTCGCTCCCGACCCGGCGGTCCTGGCCGCATCCTTCCGCCACCTACCCCCCGTCGGCCTGCTGCCGGCGAACGCCTACGACCTCGCGAGCCGGACCAGCGCCTTTTTTCCCGCCGGTTTCGACATCGACGCCGTACCCGTGCCTTACGAACAATTGGATCTCGCGGTGCGGGAGTCAGCCTCCCTGGCGCCCCTGGACTTTTCCCTGGGCGAACGCCTGCGCATCCTGGTGCCCGTGAGCCAGGCCTCTTACGAACCGCGCCTGCTGCTGACCGAAGCCATCGATCCGGAATTCCAGCAAACCCTGAACCGCTTCCTCACCGCCCGGGCCCGCCGCCTCGGCCAGCGGCAAAGCCTGCGCCACAAGATCGCCGTCCTGCAGCGGGCGGTCGACGCCCGGCCGACCGCGGTGCCCGCCATCTCGGACGACGCCTTGGCGCTGGAGCCGGAAGACTTATCGCCCTGGGGGCCTCCACCGCCGGGGGGCGGGCACCGCTCCATCCTGGCTTCCGGCATCCATCAGCATTATTTCCGCTCGGCCAGCGCCACCCTCACACCCGGCACCGGAGAAACGCTGTACGCCTGGGTCTATCTGGATCCGGACACCCCGCCGCGCACCCTGATGCTGCAATGGAACTCCGACGACTGGGAACACCGCGCCTATTGGGGCGAGAACCTGATCGACTGGGGCGGCGACGGCTCGGCCTCGCGGCGCTTCATGGGCGCCCTGCCGCCGTCGGGGCAGTGGTTACGCCTGGAAGTGCCGGCGGTCGCCGTGGGTTTGGGGGGTACCGCGATCTCGGGCATGGCCTTCACCCTGTACGACGGCCGGGCCGCCTACGGTTCCAGCGGTTTTCTGAATGCCGACGACAACGAAGAGGTGTGGTTCAGCAATGCCCTACCCGCGGGCGCGCAGGCGCTGGGCGACTACGCCTGGGAGTTTCTCACCGAAAACGAACTGTGGGGACCCTTCGAGGCCGCCTACGGCGTCGAGCTCGTAGCCGGGCCGGCCACCGCGCCGCCCCCGCCCGCCGGACGCAGTGCCGTGCTGGCCGACCTGGTCGCGGACGCGGATTTCGCGGCGACGCTGTCGGATGCCGAACTGGCGCAACTGCCGGCACGCGGAGTGGAAGGCTTCATCGCCTATCTCAAGACCCGCGCCGACCGCGCCGACGACATCGTCGACTTCAACTTCGTCAAGGTGCAGACCGACATCTACCGGCTGCGCCAACTGGTGCTGAACACCACGGCGGCCACCCGCTTCGCGGTATCGCCCGTACTCGCCGATATCGCCAAGGCGGAAACCGCGACCGCCACCCGGGAACGCATATCCAGCTTCTTCAACGAATTGCGCGCGACGCCCAGCACACCTGGCACGCCCAGCGTCGAACTGCGGGCGATGACCGCTGCGGCGACCGCGGCGCCTGTCGTGGGCCTCGCCCCGGTGGTGGGCGCCGCGCCGCGGGCCGTCGATTCCGGCGTTTCCTCGCTCGCGGCCACGCGGGCCGGGTCCACCTTCACCGGGATCAGAGCCGGCGCGTTTCTCGACACGGAAATCACACCCATTAGAAGGCCTATCGGCCCCATGATAGGCCCCATCCGCTTCGACACCAGCGACGTGGTCAATACCCAGCCGGTGGTCGGCAAGGCGGACATCCGCACCATGAGCATCGCCGACCGCCTGCAGGAGCCTCCGGCCAACAACACGCGCAACTATGCGGCCGCTTCCCGCCACGAAGCGGTGATGTCGCTCATTCGGCTGGCGGACGAACTGGCCGCGGAAGACGGCGGCGTGACCCCCGGCCTGTTCGAAAACATCGACGTCTACGGCCTGGCCGACGACAGTTTTCTTCCCACCAACGGGACCGATCCGGTCGCCCGCCGGCGCCGTCCCCTGAGCTATTTCCTGAGCATCCAGACGCGCGTCACGGCGCTTTCCGGGCTCATCAATCCGCCGGTGCGCCAGAATGCGGACGAAAGCGCCCATTTTTCCGACGCCACCGGCATGGGCGACAACACGGTCGCCCTCTTGCGCCAGGTGGAAGGCCGCATCAAGCGCTATCGCGACATCATCGCCCGCTGCGAGACCGCGCTGGCCACGCTTAGGGCGGACCTGAACGGCGCCCGCTCACGCACGACCGCGGTCGACGATGAGCTGGCGGAAGCGCGCCACGATGTCGCCGTCACCCGCGCCCTGATCAGCGAGGAACAATCGCGTCTGGACGCCATCAACGCCCGGCGCGCCGCGGTCCTCGCCGGCGAGGTCAGATTCCTCGCCTACCTGCGCCCGCGCACGCTCGAGCACCTGGGCGGCGCCCCCTTGCGCAACCTGGATCCCGGCCTGGTGGAAGCGCCGGTGCCCGCCTGTCTGCGCACCCATGCCGACATACCGGACGAACTCGAAGCCATGCTGGCGGTGGTCCGGGAAGCGCCGGCTTCCTGGTTTATCCGCACGCCGGGCCTGCTGGACAGGCTCGACCGGGTCGACGTCCTGGTCAAGGCGGTGCAAAGCGCGCAATGGCGCAGCCAGCTCAGCGCCCAGCGTTCCGGCCTGTCGACCGTGAGTGCCGCGGCTGGCGCCGGCCTCGTCGCCCAGGCGATCGGCAAAACCCGGATCAAGCAGTTGCAGACCGTGAATCTCGCCCGCAGCGCCACCCTGGCGATCGATATCGCACAGCTGAGCGTGCTGGGATGGAAAGCGGTCCGGGAAACGGCCGTGCACGTGGTTTCCCTCGGCGATCTCATCGCCGGCGAACACGGGCGCGGCCAGGTGGCGCGGCAGACGGCGGAATTCTTCGATCAGCTGAGCGGCATCTGCACATGCTTGCATGCCGAATTCTCAGGGGTTCCGCCCTCCATCCGGCTCGACTGGGCGGAAATACTCTCCGAATTCGACACCGCCCCCAATCTGCGCAATCTCGCCAGCCTCACGCGCTGGTCGGAGCTGGATTACCGCGATCGCAAACAGATGCAGGCCTACGTCGACTGGTTGTTCGGCCAGGTCGCGACGAACGAGCCGCGCGCGACGGCGCTGATCAACGACGTGGTCCGCATGTGCCTGCTCCTAGCCAGCCATGCGCCGGTGGGCCGCGTCATCGCGGGCCGGCTGCCGCGTCCGGTCACCGCCCGGCCGGGACTGCGCATCCCCCTGCTCGCCCTGGAACCCGCCAAGATGCGGGTCGGCATGCAGGCGCTGATTTATCGCGCCGATCAGGTGGTCGCGCGTGCGGTGCTGGAAGACGTGGGCGGGAAAGAGCTTTCCGCCAAGGTCGTACACACCGCGGCGGCCAGCGTGGATCTGGACGAAACGGTCCGGGTCCAGTTCAGCGAGGCCGTTACGATAGCCTACTCCACCCGTGCTGCACGGGTGCTCCCGATGTGACCGGTGCCTGCCATGGGCGCCCCGCATCGTACCGTCCGCCGCCTGCGCCTGCGCGCGCCCGACGAAGCCAGCGCGCGGCATACCGCGCTGCGCCTGGAAGATGCCCTGCGCACCGCCAGCCTGCACGACGACAACGGCCGGCTGGTCCTGGTCCGGCGACTGGCGCTGGGGCGTTTGCCCGCGGACGCTACCGCCCAGACGCTGGCCCTGGCGCTGGAGCGCGCGGTCGAGCGACTCGGCGCGTCTTGCCTGTACGGGGGCGACGAAGCCGCGCCTGCGGCCGACGCGGTGTGGTTCCGCGATCCCCTGGACGCGCATGCGGCCCTCGCCTTGCGCCTGCTGGCGGGCAAGACCCTGGACGCCTGGTACTGGCCGCTCGCGGTGCCGGCCTGGGACCGGCAGGCGGGCGTGCAGGACAATCTGCGCGCCCTCGCCTTCGGCCTGGCGGTGCGGGAGGATGCTCCGGCCGCACTGCCGCAGTGGATCGCGACTCTGGTCCATGGCGGTCACGGCGAGCGTCTGTGCGCCTGCCTGCGCGACCAAGACCTGCCCTGGCTGTGGCAAGCCGTCGGCATGGAGCCGCCGGCCCAAGCCGTTCCGCATAGGCCCGCGCCTGCGGCCGAGCCAACACTTCGCGCCACGGGCTACACGACCGCGACGGATCCTGAGAACCGTGCGCGGATCGACCGGGAAGTCGGACAGACCGCCGCGCCCGAAACGGCTCGACGCGCCTTTGTCCGCCGCCTGTGCGAGTCGGCGGGCCGACCGATCCGTCATGAGCAACCCCGCCTCGATCGGCCGAACGACCCCGGCCCGCGTCCCGACCGAGCGAGCGGACTCAGGGATGGCCCGTTTGTTTTAAAGCCGGCACAGGCCCCTGCGCCCGGCCTGCCTCCCGATTTGACGCGGCGGATGACGGCCGAAGCGCGCCGGCAGCACGCCGGCTCCCGTCGGCCGCCCGACCGCGATGAAGAACGGGACGCCCGCCCGGCCGAGGCCGCCCCCGGCGCCATGTCCGCACGGCTCGACCTTTGGCGCCGGCCCGGTCTGGCCACGACCGCAGGCGGCCTGATGTTCCTGGTAGCGGTGCTCAACCGCTGCGCTTATTCGGAATGGTGGCAAAGCCAAGCCGATTGGCAGGCGCAGGAAATCGCCCGCAAAGTCTTGACGCTCCTGCTCGACCGGCTTCATGTCGACGCCGACGATCCGGCCCGCCAACTCGCCGCTCGCCGTAGCGGCCAGCGCGACACGCCCAAGCGGTTCATCGCGCCCGCAGCATGGCGCGATGGCCTCTTGCGTGGAAGGGGCGCGCTACGCCGCTCCATTGCACCGGATGCGGGTTCGATCACCGACCCTTCGGGGCACCTGATCCTCGCCGCCTGGTCGGGACCTTCACCCGAAGCCGCCGCCGAACTGCTCCGCAATGCCCAGCCATCCGCCGCAGCGGAAGCGGAAATGCCGCTGGCGGACAGGGTCGCAGCCGCCTGGCTCACCGCCTGCAGGCGCTGGTTGCGCCGCTATGCCGGCCTGAGCTTGGCGGATGTGGTGCGGCGCCCGGCTTATCTGGCGCACACCCCGACTCACATCGATTTCTGGTTCGATCTCGGCCAGGCCGATCTGCGCCTGCGCCGTGCCGGACTGGACCTCGACCCCGGCTGGGTGCCCTGGCTGGGGCGGGTGGTGAGCTTTCACTATGAACACGAGGTCACCGGGCCATGAGCGCGCCCCAGCCCGTCTTGAATTTGGCGGATTCCGTTATTCCCCTGGCGCGGCGCCTGTTCGCGCTGCTCGCGCCGGCGCGCGTCGAGCCGGGAGCCGAACCCGAAGCGCACTGGCTGGCCGCGCAGAGGGCCGCGTCGGACAGCCACACGCTCGCGCAGACGTTGGCCGACTGGCGGAAAAGACCCTCGCCCGAAGATGTCCATCTGCATCGGCTGGCCAAGCTGTTGCGGCTGTCCGACGCAGAGACCATCGCCCTGGCCCTCGCCCTGGCAGCCGACGTGGATCTGGTCGCAGGCCGTGCGCTGGCCTGGCTGCAGGCCCCCCTGCGCGACGCGCATCCCAGCGTGGGACTGATCGCCTGCCTGGTCGAACAAAGCGGCGTGCCGGTGGCCGCCACGATAGCAAGACTGCTGGACGGCTCTGCCCTCGCCAGCGGACTGTTCATGCTCGAGGTGAAAGGACGCCCCCTCCCCGATGCGCTCCTGCGCCTGCCGCCGGCGCTCGTCAGCGCCCTCTCCGGCGGACGGGGGCACTGGGCGGGCGTGCGGCTGGACGATGGCAGTCTTCCCGCCCTGGCGCCCTCGTTGCAGGAGGAGGCCCGCTCGCGCGCCGCCCGCCTGGGTCGCGGGGCCTTGGTGGTGCGCAGCGGCCATCCGGCGGAGGCGCGCGCCGCCTGTGCCGCGATCGCCGCGGCGCGCGGCCGTTGCGCGGTTTTCATCGAGGGCGAGCCGCCGGCGGGTCTGGGGCCCTGGCTGCTGCTGCACGAAGCCCAGCCCGTGCTGTGCGGCGAACTGTCGCCCGGAGAGCGGCGGCGTCTGCCGCCGCTGCCGGGTTACGGCGATACGGTGCTGGTCGCCTGCGGGCCCGAAGGCGTCTGGGAGGACGACGGCGAGACCCTGGCCGCCTGGCATATCGCGCCGCCGCCTGCGGCCGAGCGCAGCCTGCTTTGGCGCGAACAGGGCTTCGACGAAGCGAGTGCGGAAGCGCTGGGCGCCACGTTTCGCCACTCGGGCGCGCGCATCGCCAAACTGGCCCGTGGCGCCCGCGCCCTCAGCCCGCATCCCGAGCTCGCCCACGTGGCGCGCGCATCCCGCGAAACGGGCCAGGGTGCGCTGGGCAGCCTGGCGGAACTGCTGCCGGAGGAGATCGACGATCATGCGCTGATCCTGCCCGATCCCCTGTGGCGCGAACTGAGGGCTTTGGCCGCGCGTTGCCGGGTCCGCGATACCCTGGCCCAGGAATTGGGCCCAGCGGCACGCGCGCGCTATCGGCCCGGCGTCAAGGCATTGCTCGTAGGGGTTTCGGGCAGCGGCAAGACGCTCGCCTGCGGCTGGCTGGCCAGCCATCTGGGCATGCCACTCTACCGCGTGGATCTGGGCGCCGTCACCAGCAAATACATAGGGGAAACGGAAAAAAACCTCGGCGAGATCTTCGCCCGCGGGGAGCATGCCGAAGCGATCCTGCTCTTCGACGAGGCCGACGCCCTGTTCGGCAAGCGCACCGACGTCAAGGACGCCAACGACCGTTATGCCAACCAGCAGACCAACTACCTGTTGCAGCGCATCGAATCCTTCGACGGCATCGTGCTGGCCACCAGCAACAGCCGTGCGCGCTTCGATTCCGCGTTCACCCGCCGTCTGGACGCGATCATCGAATTCGGCGCGCCCGGCCCGGAGGAGCGTCGCGGTCTGTGGCTGGCGCATCTGGGCGGCGCGCACGCGCTCACGCAGTCCGATATCAATCGCCTCGCCGCGACCTGCGACTTGTCCGGCGGCCATATCCGCAATATCACCCTGGCCGCCAAGGCGATAGCCGGACCGGAGCCTATCGGTCTGCCGGCCCTGCTCGCCGCCCTGGGCTCCGAATACCGCAAGCTGGGCAAGCAAGTACCGGCGGGCCTCGCCGGCCGCCCGGACTGACATGAGTCGCGTGGCGTCGCGGCAGCGCGCCGATCACGAAAAGAAAGGCGCGCAGGATTCCGCGCGCCGCAAAGCGCGCCTCCCTTCCGGGCGCCCGTCGGCGCGGCAGGACGAGCACGCCGATCCGACGCGGAATTCGGAGCCGGACGGCCGGCACTACGATAGCGCGGCGGCCCGACTCGACGGGCAACTCGACGCCCGCCTGGACGATAGGCTGGATGCACAGGCCTGGCCGCGCTACCTGCCCGATTCCACGCCGGCCGCGCCGCTGCCGGATGTGGATGCCCCACAGCCCACGATGGCGGCCGAGGAAGCCCGCGCGCAACGCAAGCGCCTGCAGGATCCGCCGCCACCCACCCGCGATCCGCTACCCGCCCCGGTCGTACCCGTACCCGCCACGGCGGCCGGTGCGTTGACACCGCCTCCGGCTCCGCTGCCCCCCAGCCAGGCGCCAAGGACCGACGCGCCGCCCGCGCTCGACCAGGCCCCGGCGAAGGCGGACGGAAAAGGCCAGGAAGCCGGCAAGGACAAAGCGGACGACAAGACTAAGGCGGCCGGCCAGGGCGGCAAGCAGGAGGCGAAGAAGGACGCCGGCAAGAAGGGGGACAAGACGCCCGGTGCCGCCGGCAAACCCGCCGCGCATGCCGTTGGCGGCGAGGAGGTTGCCGGCGAAGCGGAACTGGTCGAGGCCGACCCACTGCCTCCCGAGGAATCCCCGGCGCTGGACGTGCCGCTGGACATCGACGTGCCTACGCTTGCGGCGGAATGGTCGGCGCCGGACGCTCTCGCCCAGGACGCCCTTCCCGACAAGCCGCGCGCGAGTCCCGCCGGCGAGCACACGGCGAAGGAAGGCAAGCCTGAAGAGAAGAGCAAGGCAGCGGCGGATCTGGCGGCCCATCAGGCGGCGCGCGACAAGGCCTTGCGCGCCTACGCCGACCTCGCCGGCGCGGCGCGTAGCCGGCAGCAGGGCTTTCTTGCCGAAGTCAGCGGCGTTTCGAACTACATGGCCCATGCCTATGGCATGACCGCCAACGACATCACGCACGCGCACGATGCGGGCATCCAGGCGATAGACGCCGAAGCCGAGCGCCAATGCGCCGCCATCGAAGCCAACGCCAGCCATGCCGAACTGGAACTGGAAACCGCCCACGACGCGGCGCTGAACAGCGTGCGCGCCGCGGCGGGCAGCGCATTCGGCACCATCAACGCCAACGACAAGGCGGCCAGCGCGCTCATCACCACCAATGTCGGCTCGCTGAAGAGCGGTCATCAGGGACGCTTCACCGGCGAGAAGGAAGCCTACGAGAAGGTGGTGAAGAAGGCCGTCGAAGCGCTGCAGAAATGGTCCGATGAACGCGCCACGATTTATCCGACCGACGCCGAGCGCCCGCTCGACGGGGCCAAGCACGAGCGCTACCAGCCGCGCGTGGTCGCGATGGCCGCCGCCAAGATCAAGGAGATCGAGGAAGGCGGCAAGGAAACGATCAAGGCCTGGACCACCACCAGCGACAACTCGCTATGCACGGTGGGGTGCAGCTATCAGTTCGAGCTCGACCAGGCGCGCACCACCACCTTCGAAGCGGGCCGCAAGGCGGTGAGCAAGGCGCTCGCCGCCGCGCGGAAAGGTCTGGCCGAGCAGCTCAAGCAGGGCAAGCTCAATATCCGCCGCCTGCGCCAGGCCGCGCTGACGCAGGTGCGTAATCAGCAGCGCAACAGCGACAGCACGCTCACCAGCCAGGCGCGCGCCACGCTGAATGGCGCACGCCGTGGCGCGCAGGGTGCGCTGGGCGGCATGCAGAACTCCGCGCGCGGTGCCTTGCCGGGCTATTGGCGCTCGCTCAACGGTTTCGAACAGAACCTCAAGCTGGCCGCACCCGGCGGCGCCGAGGCTATCGCCAAGGCCGCGCAGAACGGCGCGAACCCCATCCTGCGCGGCCTCGACAACACCACGGCGGTGCTGCGCGCGCGACTCGGCGAGAACCAGCAGAAGCTGGACGATGACCAGACCGCGCAGCAGGCCAGTTCGCGCGAACAGCGTGAGCAGCAGATCGGCGCCGCCAGCGCGGCGATGACGCGCGCGCCCGCCGATCTCGCGCAACAGGCGGCCGACGCGCTGGGCAGGTTCAACGAAAGCGCCAACCAGCTCGCCACCAGCGTGACCGATGCCGCGCAGAGCTGCGCTCAGCAACCGGAAAAGCTGTTCAAAAAGTCCTTCGAAGCCAGTCGCGGGCGCGCCCAGGGCTCGCTCGACGCGACCTTCAAAACTGGCGGCGGCGGGAAGAAGGACGGCAAGGGTGACACCGGCAAGCAGGGCAACCCGGAAAGCAAGGGGGAAGGCGGCCCCAAGGCGGATTGCAGCGGCTGCAAGAAGGAAGGCGGCGACGGCAAGGCCGCCGCCGGCGGCGAGAGCAAGGGCATCACCGATCAGCGCACCGAGCAGGAAGAGAAGCTCAAGCAGTACGACGACCCGAAGAGCAACCCGGAATTTTCCACGCCGCTGCTGAAACTGGGCTCGGAAGTCGCGGGCCAGGTGAAGACCGCCGACGTCAACGCGACGAAGGCCCTGGATTCGGGCTTCATCGACAAGGTCGACGAAGGGGCCGTCACCGGCGCTCTGCGCAGCCTCACTGCCGCCAAGGGCCGTGCGGTCGACCAGCGCGATTATCCCAGTGCGGCGCGGGGCCCTTCCCTGTCGGGAGACATGCTGCGCGCGATGGGGGCCGACGACGAGAGCTACAAGGCCGCCATCCATTACCTGAACGGCCGCACCCTGGAAGGCGCCAAGGCCGAACTGGACGCCTCGACCAACTGGTACAACGACCAGGAAAGCCGCATCGAGGAGACGATGCGCGCGCTGTCGCCCGAACAGGCGGCGGCCATCGGCGCCGACACGGAACTCTACGATCGCATCCACGGCGCGCTGGATGGCACGGACGCGAAGGTTTTCGAAGCGCTGGCGAAGAGCGATCCGAAAAAGGGCGGCGGCGCGGCCACCGCCGATGCCCTGCGCATGCGCGACAAGATCGATGAGGCCAAGCGCGAAGGCGATCACGACGCCGTGCATGCCGCCGAGATCGAGTTCACCACGATGCGCGGCAACGACTGGAATGCCAAGCAGCTGGAGGACATGGATCCCGTGCAGCGCAAGCAGGCCGAGGACGCGCACCGCCTGGCGGTCGCCGCGGCCCTGGGCAAGATCGTCAGCGAGGAGGATCCCGCCAAGAAGGCGGCTCTGGAGGGCAAGAGCGACGCAGACAAACAGGCCGCCTATACGCAGAGCGCGGTCGATTATGTGACGCGCGACGTGGTGATGTACGCCGGCGAGGGCGGCGGCTTCGAGGTGAAGGGTGCCAAGCCGGGCGACCCGAATACCTACACGATCAAGATGGAAGGCGCCAACCGCGACATGGCGGCGGCGCTGCTGCTGCATGGCAAGGACAGTGCGGAAGCGCGCGCCGCCAAGATCGGCATCGAGATCGAGCGCAAGGGCGACGACGCCAAGGCCGAGAACATCGACGAGGCGGTGTACGACGAGCGTTTCATGCCCCTGCCGGCCACGGCCTCGGAGGCCGAAAAGAAACATCACGCCGAGGAAGTGGCGAAGGCCCGCGAGTTGCGCGCCAAGACCCTGCTGCTCGCGTCCGAGAAATATGCCGGCGGCAAGGCTCCGCCCAAGGACTACAAGACCGACACGAGCAAGTCGCTGGAAAAGGAGGCCGATCCGCATGTCGCCGAGGCGCAGCAGAAGCTGATCGCGCGGCTCGGCGAGAAGTTCAAGGACGACAAGGTCGGCGCGGATTTCGTCGCCGGCCTCATCAAGGAGGAAAGACCCTCGGCCAAGACGGCGTCGCTCGCCATGCAGTACGCGATGTACTCCAAGAGCGGCACCAACGAAGAGCTGATGTTCCGTTACCCGGAGCGCATGACCCGCGACGAGATCAAGGCCATGCGGGAGCAGTTCCGGGCGGACACCGGCAAGGACTTCGACACCGAGGCCGGCCTCTACGGCAAGGGTACCTTCGCCGAATTGTCGGGCGACGACCGCCTGCGCATGGAGCGCGCGATGTTGGGCGTGGCGCGCACCGAGCAGGAAAAGGCCGAGGCCGCCGCCTTCGCGATGCAGCAGCAGCGCCGCGAGACCGGCGCCGTCGGCAAATGGCTCGCCGAAGGCAGTTACGGCGAGGCCGTTCTGAACACTACCGAGGCGGGCCTGTACGCCAGCATGGGCGTTACCGCCGAGGACTTCACCCCGGAAGGCATGCTGAAGCCGGAGGCCGCGCGGCGCGCGTTCAACGACAAGGGCGAGTACACCGGTAAGGACCGCGATCGCTTCATGGCCAACGTGATGACCGGCAAGCTCGCCGCCGAGTCCTACCAGGCCGTCATCGACCAGTACGCGAACCTCGCCACGACCGGCATCGCGATACTGGGCGCCATCGCGGCGGCGGTGATCACGGTCGCCACCGGGGGCGCGGCCGGTCCTTTGATCGCCGCCGCCGTGATCACCGGACTGGCCTCGATGGGCGCGAGCTACGCCATCAAGGGCGGGCGTTACGGCTGGGAACAGGCCGCCATCGACCTCGGCATGACCGCGGTGCAGGCCGTGACGGCCGGCGTCGGCGCCCAACTCGGTGCGGCGGCGCAGATCGCTTCCAAGGGCGCGGCAGCGGCGAGCACGGCCAGCCGCGCGCTCGCCACACTGGCCAAGCTGTTTACCGGCAATCCGGTGGTCGATCAGATCATCATCGGCGCCGTCACCGGCTCCATCGGCGGTCTGGCGGGTGCCGCCTTCGACGAGAAGACCTGGGAGAAGGGAGGCGGCGACGCCGTCGGCGCGCTGTTCGGCGGGCTCATCAAGGGCGCGCTGTCGGGTGCCGCCACGGCCGCGCTGACCAACTCGCTGGAAGCCCTGGGACGCAACGGCGCGGCGATCGCCGACCGTGCCAAGGCCATCGCCGCCCAGGGCGGGCTGCTGCGCGGTGCCGTGGGCCTGGCCGGACGCGGCCTCGGCGCGGTCGGCAAGGGCCTCGACAAGGGGCTCAACGCCTCGACGGGCGGCGGCGTCGGCAAATCGCTGCTGGCGATGGGTCAGCGCGGCCTCGCGCGGGGTGTGGTCTCGGGACTCGGCGGCATGGCCGGCCGCAGCACGGAGATCCTCTTCGACAAGGCCACCGGCAAGTACAAGGGCCGGCTGGACGATGCGCTGGCGGACATCGGCCAGGCGGGCCTGCATGCCGCGGTGCAGGGCGTCGGCGAGGGCGCGGGCGAAGCGGTTGGCCAGGGTCTGCACAACCGCAAGCTGGCCTCCGCCGCCAAGGCCATCAACGACGAACGGGTCGCGCGCAGGCTCGAGCCGCTGAAGGGCGATCCCATGGATCCGCACAGCCCGCTGCGGGCGGCGGCCGAAGATCTGATGTTCATGAATCAGCACGGCCGCAACGGCAAGGATGGCCTCGGGCAGGCGATCAATCTCGATCATATCGTCACGCACGGCGGCCTGGCGCACACCGTGGCCGTCCAGCAGCCGGATGCCGTGGCACAGGATGCCATGCGCGGCGAGCTGATGCGCCATGTGCCCGAATCCCTGCACGGGGACTTCGCCGACGTGCCGATCCGCGTGTTGTCCGAAGCGGAATACAAGGCGCTCACGCGCAGCGAATCCGGCCCGGTGGTGACGCTGATCGAAAACGGCAAGCCGGTCGTGGTGATCCGCGAAGGCACGCCGCTCTCGCACCTCGCCGACGAAGGCCCGCATCTGCTGCAGACGGCCGACCGGAGCACCCGGGCCAAGGTGGCAAAGCTCGACGAAGCGACGCTGGCGCGCTGGGACGAGCTGGATGTCGACACCCAGGTGGACCTCTACAAAAACAAGATCGAGCTGGAGATCGACGCGCACCAGCGCGTCGCCGACGCACTCGACGCGGCGCTGGCGCGCGGCGATGGCGATCCGGCACGACTCGCCCTGGATCGGGCCCGCAACGAAGTCACGCTTGCCAACCTGCGCACGCGTCAGGCCGAGGTGGCCACCATCACGCCGAGCCAGCGCGCCGCCATGCAGTCCGGCGAAATGCCGCGTCCGCAGTACCTCGAACAGCCGGCGCGGCTGTTTTCGAAGAAGGCCAAGGCCGAAAGGACGTTCGAGGAGCTCTCGCGGGACGAGCAGATCCTGGTGACCATGCTGGAAGAGATCGCGGGCAAACGCAGCATGGCGCCACGCGGCGGCCAAGTCGACGACGACATGCAGGACCTGCCCGATGCCGTCAAACCCTTCCTGCGCCGCGGCGAGAGGATGCCCGGCCGCGGCGAGGTACCCAGATCCGTCGAGTCCCATGCACGGCGCGTTGCGCGCGAACGCTTTGGCGAGATGCTGCAGGCTGCGCTGCGCGATCCAAGCAAGCACAACGCGCTGACGCTGGCCTCCGTGGAACATATGACCGAGGCCCAGTTACGGCACGTGCGCATCCATGGCGAACTGCCTCAGGGCGTCGAGTTCCACCATGTGCTCACGGTGAAGGACTTCCCCGAGTTCGCGCACATGGCCGAGGCCGGCCTGGCCCTGCCCACCCAGGTGCACAGGGAGGCCGGCCACGGCATGGACACCACCCGTCCGCTGGAGGCCGGAAGCCTGCAGGATCCCGCTGCGCTGACGCGGCAACAGGGCTTCCACAACGATCCCGAGGCGCAGAAGTTCAACCGCGCCAAGGAGCGCGAGATCGCCGAAGGCTCGCGCAGCAAGGGCAATGTCGACGAAGACCTGGTGATCGATTTCGAACAGCGTGTGAAAAAAGCCGGAATGCTCGCCGACCAGGCCGAGAACACGGCCACGCGCTGGCCCACGCCGCGCAACGTTGCCGCACGCGACGAAGCGCGCGCCAATCTCGCCACGGCCCGCCAGCATCTCGCCGAGGTGGATGCGCGCATCGCCCGCCAGGCACAGATGCAGAAGGCCTTGATGCGCCACATTCCACCGGAGCTGCACGCCCAGTTCGCCGACGTGGAGATTCGCGTGCTGTCGCCCAGGGAATACGCGAAGCTCACGCGCAGCGAGAACGGCCCGGTGGTGACCCTGATCGTCGACGGCAAGCCGGTCGTGGTGGTACGCGAGGGCACGCCGCCGTCCCGCATCGCCGACGAGGGACCGCATCTGATGCAGGCGCGCCACGATGCCACCAGCGAGCGCGTGGCGCGTCTGGACGAAGCCGAGCTGAAGAACTGGGACCATCTGGATCTCGATACCCAGATCGATCTGTACCAGACCAAGATCGCCCTGGAGATCGATGCGCACCAGCGCATCCACGAATCATTGCAGGCCGAACTGGGCAGGGCGGCGGGCGATCCCAAACTCCTGAAGGCCGACATCGCGCGCAACAAAGCGACGCTGCGCAACCTGCGCGAGCGTCAGAAGGAAGTGGGCCGGATCGGGCCGGAACAGCGCGCCGACATCGCCACCGGCGCGCAGCCCAAGCCGCAGTATCTGGAGCAGCCGCCGCGCCTGTTCTCCAAGGGCCCCGCAGAACCCGAAGCGCCGAGGCTGGTGGTGTTCGAGCCCTTCGTCGGCCCGTCGCTGCTCAGTCCATCCGAACTGCAATCGCGCTACCCCGGTGCGCGTGTGATTGCATCCGAAGCGAGCCATGCGCCCAAGGCTCCGGATGTGGCTGACTTCGAATCGCGCGGCGGGCAGTTCGTGGGTAGCCGTTTCGGCGAATCGCTGCCCGACAATTCGGTCGACCGCATGCACGTGCGCTTCCCGCTGCCTCACGAGAAGGGGCAGGAGATGGTGCTCGACACCAGCGGCATGAGCTTGGCGGAAGCGCTGCGCGCCGCCGGGGAGAAGCAGGCGAACATCGAGAGCGTCACCAATCTCGGTCCGCACGCGCTGCGCACGCTGGCACCGCACGGCGAAATGGAAATCGTCTTCCACGAAAACTCCATCGCGCGCGAAATCGAGCGTCTGTGCCAGAAGGAGTGGACCGATCCTGCCAGCGGCAAACGCTATCGGCTCGAACCCGTGGGCGAGCCGCAAAGGGTGGCGCGCAAGGATGTCGCACCGCATTCCGGCTTCGGTATCCCCGAGGACGCAACGCATGCGCACCGGATTACTCTGCGCAAAGTGCCGGTGCCGGATGCCGAAGCGGGGGGCTCACCGCACACTCCGCCGCCGAAGACGCCGCACGCAGCGGAAGCGCCCGTCGCTCCGAAGACGGCCGCCCCCGTGACTGAAACGCCCAGGCCGACCGTGAAAACCCTGTCGGCCGAAGTGCCGCAGAGCGGGACTGTTTCGCCGCTGTCGCAGGCACCGCGCGAATTGACGCCGGGCGAGCTGAAGCGCGTGAAGCGGGCCGAAACGGCGCAGCAGGAAGTACCCGGGCTGCTGGCCAAACTCGGCATCGATACCGTACTTTTGGTCCAAGCGACGCCCGACGACATCCTCAACATCTACAACGCGCTGGATGGCGATCCGCTCGCCTCGGCCGGCGGCAAGAAGAAACCCGAGAAAAAACCGGAGGGTGGGCAGAAGGCGAAGGGCGAAATCCTGCTGCGCGCCGCCGACTGGGAGCCCAGCGAGCACCAGAAGACCGTCGCGAAGTGGGCGCTGGAAGGCGCCGATGGCGACCCCGCGCAATTCCAGCGCCGCTACGAGTACGCACGCGCGCGCTACTCGGCACTCAAAGAGGCCGAGGAATTCGCATTGAAGGGCACGCCGGACTATCGCAACGTCGCGGCCGTGAATGCCGGCAAGACGCTGACGCGTGAATTCCTAAGCGCTGAAATTGCGCGCGACGAGGCAGCGATCAAATTACGGCCTGACGGCCAGCATCTCACGGGTCCGACACGCGGGCTGACCGCCATCGAAGTCGCCCGGGCCGTGCAGGAGCTGGAGCGCATCGACTTCAAGACGGCGGCGGCGGAGGCGTATCATGCGCGCAAGCATCGCAAGGAGGTCCCGAGCACGATCAGGCCCGAAGGCGGCGTCATCGATCGCTACTTTGCCGGCGGCATGGATGTCATCCGCAACGGCAAGCCGGTATTCGCGGAACACCTCGATCCGCCGAAGGTGGGCACGCGCATCGTGATCCACCGTCGCTATGTCATCGATGGCAAGGAGCTGGTGAAGGAAGCGATCATCCATGTCGCTCCGGACGGCAAGGTCGTGCTGCTTAGCTGGGGCGATCCGAAAGCCGTCAAACCCACCCCATGAACGCGTACGACTGACCGAGCCAGCCGGGAATATTCATAAGCATGACTTACATTTTCAAAGGCAGTCCGGAAGACATGATGTCTTCCCTGTTCGCTGGCCTGCAGCGCGCCAGCGGGGAGAGCGCCGGTGCCGAAGCGGCATTCCACGAGGCGCTGGTGTCGCTGGTCGGCCTGCATCACGCACAGGCCGTGCAGGGTGCAGCCGATCCGCCGCGCCTGGCGCGCTTCCGCGAGGAGTCGTCGCAAGCGCTGCTGGCTTTTCCTCAGCGCCTCGGATTCCTGGTCAACGAAGCGCTGATCCTCGCCGAGGATGCCAGCGACTACGAATGGCCGCGGCTGTGCTTGAACCGCTCGGTGATCCAATTCCTGATCGACGACTACGCCGCTACGCCGATTCCGGCGCTCATCGACCGCCAGGATCTGACCGAACTGGATGAAGAGATGGCGCGCGTCGGCGACCGGCAGGGACCGCTGGATGAAGACCAGATTCCGCGCGGCATGCCGCAATCGCACTGGTGGTGGCGCTACCCGCAGGACGAGGATGAGGACGATGCGCAGCGGGACGAGGCCCACGGCGGCTCTACCGATACCGGCGATGCGGATGGCGAATCATCCGCTCGCGGCACGCTGGTGCTCGATCCGCAGCGCAGCTTCGACGATCTGTGCGCAACGCTGGCCGAGCAGGGCTGGGAGGTGGTGAACGCGAGCCGGCAGCCCATCGTGCCGGGCGAGCCGGAGCATGCGCTGTTCGAACGCGCCGCGCAGCATCTCGCCTACAGCTTCAATCCGGTCTGTCGCCTGCGTCTGCTCGAAGTACCGCTCGATCTGGACGACGCCACGGTGGCGCTGCTGCCGGTGCAGGACGTGCAGGATGTGCAAGGGTGGCTGAGCGAGCCGGATGAGCGCACCCAGCTACGCGGCATCCTCGCCGCCGCGCATCTTCCCCATCCCCGGTTGCTGGAAGGCGTCACGCGCCTGCACGGCCATCCGCGCGCAAGCATCGCCAACGCGGCGCGGCATAGCAGCGCATCCATCCAGGCGACCCTGCACGCGGACGATAGGGCGCGAGCCACGGCACTGACCGCAATCGAGGTGCTCAAGCAGGAACTGACGCCGCTGATCCAGGCGCTCGCCAGCGAGCACGGCGCGGCACTGGCGCAGCGTTTGCGTCCCCAGGGTGCCGACTATGCGCGCGCCTTCCATCCCCAGATTGCGGAGGCGGCACGCCAAGCCTACGAAGCGCTCTGGGCCGATCCGCCGCGTGTCGGCAGCGCCTCCGCCAGCAGCCGGCTCGAACTCCACGTGGCCCCGGCCGGCATGCTGCTGGAAGACAACGAACTTTCCCGTCATTTCCCCGGCGGTTACCGCGCCATTGCACCGCTGCTCGATCCGCATCGCGTATGGGTTGCCTGGAAAATCATCGCGCCGGGCCACAGTGCCGGCATCGCTTACGATGGCCTGGTGTGGCTGGACGACCATTGGGCCTGGTTTCCCAAGCCCTACCGCGCCCTCGCCCACTTGGTGCGATAGACCGATCGCCTAGCCTGTTCGACGACGGCTGGCGTGCCGTCATTCCGATAAGGGGTGCTCGCCGCCGGGGAGGTATTCGCTCTTGTCGATCCCGTACTTCTTCAACAGGCGTCCGAAGGTCCGCCGCTCCTTGTCGCAGGCGCGGGCGGCCTGGGAAATGTTGCCCTGGCTCTCGGCCAGCGCCCAGCACACATAGTCGCGTTCGAAGGATTCTATGACCAGCCTTTTGGCGTGCCGGAAGCCGACTTCGTAGGGGATGTGGAAGGGTAATCCGCACGCGTCGAGATCGCCCGCCGGACTCGGCCCACGGGCGAAGTGACTGTCATCGATGGCGATGGTCGGCGTATCGCTGATGATAAACCCGCGATGGATCACGTTTTCGAGTTCGCGCACGTTGCCCGGCCAATCATGGGTTTCGAGTCGCCGCAAGGATGCCCCGTCGAGCTTTTTCTCGCACTCGCGATATCGACGCGCGTACAAACGGATGAAGTGCTGCGCCAGCAGGCGGATATCGCCTATCCGTTCGCGCAGCGAGGGCATCCTGACCGCGCCGATCTGCAGGCGATAAATGAGGTCGCTGCGAAACTCGCCCTGTGCGGCCATCTCCCACAAGTCCCGATTGCTCGCCGCAACGATCCGTACATTGGCCTTGACGGTCTGCCTGGATCCCAGAGGCCGGTAGGTTCCGTCCTGCAGGAAGCGCAACAAAGCCACCTGGGCCTTGCCGGACAAGGCTTCCACTTCGTCGAGGAAGAGCGTGCCCTTTTCGGCATCGCCGATCAGGCCGAGCGTATTCTCCCGTCCGTCGGTAAAAGCCCCTTTGGCATGACCGAAGAGTTCGTTTTCGACCAGGGTATCCTGCAGCGCTCCGCAGTTGATGGGCACGAAGGGCCCATCGCGCCGAGACCCGAGGCTGTGTATGGCGCGCGCGGCCAACTCCTTCCCGGTGCCCGTTTCGCCAGTCACCAGCACCGTCGCATCGCACGTCGCGTAACGGCTGACGAAATCGAGCGCTTGCCGAAAAGCCGGCGCTTGCCCGATCAAATTGAGTTCCTGAAACGTCTCCATACCACCTCCTGCAAGGCTCCGACCCACGGGTTCCAAAAAACCTAAGACACGCAACGACCAACACGCTACCCGAAGGATCTGGCTCGATTGGCCACACGTACGTTTATGCACAGGAGATGCGCCCGGCATGAGTCGACAAGCCGTCGCTTGCCGCCGACTCAAGCCTCGCAAACCCAGGTCAGCAAATGCCTTACAAGCCGCGAGGCCCGGGCTGTTCGCCGAATGAAGGGGCGGACTTTACACCAAAATGGTGACCGTATCACTGCTTCGCGAGCACGGAAAATTTGCGCTGGGCAGCCTTAAAAAAAAGGTATCTGACAGGGTGGTTTTGGCCGCCATCGGAGAGGAGGAAAAGCGGCGGAAGGAGATGGCGCCGACGGCGTTTTGCGTGATTTTTGACGTGGATGAGAGTGGAAAGTCCCCGTCAGCTTTGCGCGTTCCTCGATCTCCCGGTTCTCTAGGGAAAACGCAGCTTGGCGACACGACGATGGTACCTAAAGGCCCTGGAACGATCGTGGAGGACCCGGCCCAAGACTTCGATTCGGCAGTATGTCGGAGCCCACGCGGTCCGATCAACGCCGATCTCGTGAATGCAGCATTCGGCGAGGTCGCCTTGAAAATGCCGCCTGAGGCCTGGAGGATAGTGAGCGACCTTGTGGTCCGGGTTGGTGGCATTTCGCATTGGCCGAGATGCATCGCTAAACCTCGAATGATCCGATAACGCTATGTGGGGCGGCTATGGCTCAGTGCGTGGAAATTACCGAAGAAAACCGGGATCTCTGGTCGAGAAAGGGTATTTACCTGTTTCTCGGCACCCGGCTGTGGCATGAGCAAGAGCAGGCGCATCGGGAGGATGGTCCGGCCATCGTCAGTCCCGACGGCGTGGAGCGTTGGTATGTGCGGGGGCGGGAGATCACGGCGGAAGTGAAAACGCTATTCCGGGAGCATCAGTGGGCTTTAAGCCGCGGCTTGGACACACCGGAAAAGCGCGCGCGGTTTCGATCGGCATTCCTCGGCGCTTAGTTTCATCCGGCGGTGGGAGCCCGGCTCCTCCGCCCGCGTACCGCTGTGCTGGACCATCCGTTAAGTTCACGCTCTTGGCCCCTGCACCACTCTCAGCGGCTAGCTCGCGCCGGATGCCGGACAGGCGGCACCCTCAAGCGCCCCGCCCGGCGATACCCTCGGTAGGCCGGCTCGTATTTCACCTGGATGCTTGCATGAAACTTAGTCCGGACGACCTGGAAGCGATCGTGGCCCGGACGCTGGGGCATTACGACCACCACGCGGTGGATTTCCGCGACGGCACGCGCGATCACGACGTCAGCCAGAACATCGATGCCTTGCTGCGCCACCTCCAGGGTGAGCCGCCCTTCCGGATACTGGATTTTGGCTGCGGCCCGGGGCGCGACCTCCAGGAATTTACCCGGCGAGGCCATATTGCGGTGGGCTTGGAAGGCGCCGCCGGCCTGGCAGCCATGGCGAGATCCGATAGCGATTGCGAGATCTGGCAGCAGGACTTCCTGAACCTCAACCTGCCGGAACAGTCATTCGACGGCGTATTCGCCAACGCGTCCCTGTTTCATGTGCCCTCGCAGGAACTGACGCGCGTGCTCGGACAATTGCATGCGACGCTGAAACCCGGCGGCGTGCTGTTCAGTTCCAACCCCCGCGGCAACAACCAGGAAGGGTGGAACCGGGGGCGTTACGGCGCTTACTACGACCTGGACGAATGGCGTGTGCGCATGTGCGCAGCGGGCTACACGGAGCTCGAGCATTATTTCCGGCCGCCCGGCCTGCCCCGCGAGGCGCAGCCTTGGCTGGCCAGTGTATGGCGGCGCAGCGACGCTCCCTCGACGCTGCCTTGAGAGCGCCGTTTCAAACCGAATGCTTAGTCTTTTCCTGGCCAGCGAAAGCGCCGCGCTGTCGACGGCAGCGGTTCACCCTCATCAACTTTTAAGACGCAACGACGGCCATGACCAGTTTCATTCAAGCCCACGCCGGCCATGCCGATTGGCGGATAGCCCTGGACCGGTGCTGGAGCCGGATTCGTCAGCAGCTCGAGCAGTGTCAGCAGGCAAAGCCCACCCTGGGGTGGTGTTACCTGACCGATCACTACGCGCAGGCTGCCGGGGCCATACTCGATGCCCTGCGCGAGCGTGCGCCGGAAACGCACTGGGTCGGCACCGTGGGCATCGGCGTCGCCGCAGGCTCCGTGGAATACATCGACGAGCCGGCGATGGTGCTCATGCTGGGCTGCCTGCCGACGGAAAACTTCCGCGTGTTTGCAGGGCCGCAAGCCCTGGACGCAGCGACGCCGGGTTGCGAAGCCTTCACCGCGCTGGTCCACGCCAACGGCGCCACCGAAGACTTGCCCCGGCAACTCCGGCAGCTGAGCGGGCGCACGACGACGGGCT